>JBBISQ010000024.1:0-22196 GCA_037441155.1 Candidatus Fraserbacteria bacterium | reverse complement strand
GCCATCAGGGGGCCCCAGCGATAGACGTCCAAGACCAGCGCGATGGGGACCCCGAGGCTGATTGTCATCTTCCCTACGGAGAGGATAAAAGTCAAGGCATAGACGAATTCCTGCATCACGAGAGTAAACGAGAAGATCACTACGGTAAGCAAGCCGGGGACAGAGAGGGGAAGCACCGTCTTCACGATAGCCCCCAAACGGCTGCAGCCATCTACCAGGGCTTGTTCTTCGATGTCTTTAGGGATAGATTTGAAAAATCCCATCAGCAGCCACGTACAGAAGGGGATGGTGAAAGTCGGGTAGATAAGCACGAGAGACCAGAGGGTGTCCTGGAGGCCCAACAGGGCGATCAGGCGGGCTAAGGGGATGAAGAGCAAGGTAGGCGGGACCAGATACGTCAGAAAGATGCCGATGCCCAGCTTCTCTCCCCATTGGCCCGACAGCCGCGCCAGGCTATAGCCTGCCGGAACGGCAATCAGCAAGGTGATCACGACGACCAGCGCACCGATGAAAAACGTGTTCAGCACGAACGTGACGTAGCGGGTTTCGAAGAAGAGCTGCCCCAGTTGTTCCAAAGTGGGAGGAAGGTTGAACAGATAGGGATTGTGTGCAGGGTCGGTCGCCACGTGAAAGAGATCTTCATTGCGCTTGAAGGTGCTCACTCCCATCCAATAGAAGGGGAAGACGGCGAAGGCAACGAAGAGCAGGACGAGCGCATACAGGGAGAGCTGGGTGCCGAACTTTCTGAGGGAGCGCAGCATATTAGGTGACCTCCGTGCGACGGGCGAGCCGCAACATCACAAACGCGACCACGAGCAAGAGCGGGAGGAGGAAGACCGCGATGGCTGCGCCCTCTCCCAACTGTCCCCCGAAGATGCCCCGTTGCCAGGCTAAGCTCGCCAGGACATGGGTGCTATTGTACGGTCCGCCGCGGGTGAGGATGTACACAACGGTCATATCGGTAGCGGTGAAGATAATCCCGAAGAGCACGGCGACGGCCACAATGGGGAGCATCAACGGGAGGGTGATCTCAAAGAGGCGGCGCCAGGAGCCTGCCCCGTCCACAATGGCCGCGTCTTGGATGTCTTGGGGGATCGATGTGAGCCCCGCCAAGATGATGATGGTTGCAAAGGGGAGCATCCGCCAGACATGGATGAGAATAATAGCAGCCATCGCCGATTCGGGAAAAGCCGTCCAATAGATCCAATCATTGGGCCCCAGCAGCCCCACCGCGCGGAGCGTCCAGTTGATGACGCTCAAGCTGGAGTTGCTTGCTCCCAGAACCCAGTCCCACGCCAGTGTCGTCAGGCTGATTGGAGCTACCCAGGGGAGCAAGAGTAAGAAGCGCAGGAGGGGCCTGCCGGGAAAGCTCTTGATCAACGCCAGCGCTAAAATCTTCGCTAAAATTAATACGATCAGCTGGGAGACGAACGTGAAGATGAAGGTGTTTTTCAGCGCTTGGAGGAAGATGGGGTCAGTCACGATGGTGTGGAAGTTCTTCAGCCCCACAAAGTCGGCTTCTAAATGCCCGCTAATGGCATTGGTGAAGCTCAGATAGATGGCTAACAGTAGCGGAACGCCGATCAATAATACTATATACCCGATAGCAGGGCTGATCAGCACGGAGCTGAGCAAGCGCTCGCGGTCCAGAAGATAGCGCCAACCAATCCGTGGACGAGCGATTTCCATAATTTATAATAGGGGCTGCGCGTCGGTGCGCAGGCCGGTCTCTCGCTCGAAGAATTTCAAGTCCTGGGCGCGCACCGCGAACTCGTAGTGTTTCCCCTCGTGAATATCAGCTGACACGGTCAAGGGGAGCTTGGCGATCACACACAGGTCGTCTTTGCCCATCAGCGAGCCGTACAGGAGCCGATCGGAACCCAGGTGTTCGATCCGGCGCACGTGAAAGTGAAACTTTGCCAGATCATCGCGCGCGCTATAGATCTCTGTAGGCAGAAAGCTTTCAGGGCGGAAGCCGATAATATAATCATCCCGCGCGATGAGATTCATGGGGGGTGTTCCCACAAAGGTCGCCACAAATGTATCCGCCGGCTCGTGATAGACTTCATGGGGTGTCCCGATCTGTCTGATCTTCCCAGCATTCATGACGGCAATACGATCCCCTAGGCCCATGGCCTCAATTTGATCATGAGTCACGTAGATAGTAGTCGTCCCGATGCTGCGCTGGAAGCGTTTGAGCTCGTCGCGCGCTGCGTGTCTGAGTTTCGCATCCAAGTTGGAGAGCGGCTCGTCTAAGAGGAAGACGGTCGGCTCGCGCACGATGGCTCGCGCCAGCGCCACCCGCTGGCGCTCTCCCCCTGAAAGCTCTCGGGGTTTGCGGTCCAACAGATGAGTGATCCCCAGCATGGTCGCAGCCCATTCCACCTTCTCTTTGATATGAGCTCGCCTGAGACCTTGGGCCTTCAAGGGGAAGGCAATGTTATCAAAGGCCGTCTTGTGGGGATAGAGCGCATAGCTTTGGAAGACCATAGCGATGCGGCGGGCGCGCGGGGGCAAGTCAGTGACCACGTGGCCGCCGATGAGGATGTCGCCGGCCGTGGGGGGCTCCAAGCCCGCTATGCAGCGCATCAGTGTTGTCTTGCCGCATCCGGAGGGCCCCAACAGCACGAGCAACTCCCCATCGTGAGCGATCAGATCGACGCCATCGACCGCTCGTACCTTGCCGAAATATTTCTTGAGCCCCCTGGTCTCGACGACAGCCATGCCTGTCCTCCTGGGGAGACTCCTCCACGAGAGAGGGAGGCTTGTCGCACTCCCCCTCTCGTAGAGCAGCTCTGCTTACTTGTCCTTAGCCGGATCTCCTCCCACCAGCTTTCGTTGACGCCAGTTGTTAAAGATCTGCTTGACTCGCGTGTTGGCTTCAGCAAGGGCTTGTGCAGGGGTCAGTCGTCCTGTAGCGGCCTTGGCGAACATGTCCACGAGCACGTAGTCATCGAAGATCTGGCTGATGGCGGGGTTGGCCGGGCCGGGATGGCCGATGTTGGTCGCCCATCCTGGCTTGACTGTTCCATCGGGCTGCGGTTCCTCCACGGCGCTGAAGAGGACTTTCAGCTTCCCCGTTTGCGCCGCGTCATTGGGTTTATGGCTGTTGGGATCTTTCTCGAAGAGAGATTTGAGCCACTCATAGCCTGCGCGTGGCTTCTTTTGGACATCTGTGACGGACGGATCAGCCAGCGCGCCCAGGAACGAGGAGGTGTCGTAGAGCTTGCTGTTGAGGACCTCTGCTCGCGCGTTGGCTATGAGGTGGGCCAAAAACTCCTTAGCCAGGTCTTGTTGCCCGGAGAAATTCCAAATGACGTAGACGTGCATGACGTGCTCGCTGGCCCAAGCCGTTCCCCACGGCGCTTTCAACGCTGCGGTGAAGAAGGTATTGTCAGCCAGAGAGCCGGGGGCTCCCCCAGGCAGGGCGAGCTTATTGTCCTGGGCGGCGCGGTAGGCGGAGATGGAGTTGAGGATGATGGAAGTCGCCCGCGAGTTAAATGCTTGATTGTTCGATGCGGCATTCCAGGTGAGGACCTCTGGGCTAGCCCGCTTGAAGAGCTCGACGGCAAAGCAGATGGCCGCCAGGGTCTGGGGGGAGTTGAGCACGACCTGCTCGTTCTCGTCTTGGATGGAGGCATCGTGCGACCACAAAATGGCCCTCATGGCCATGTTGGAGTCGATGTCTTGGCTGAAGCCGACGCCGATCGGGATTGGAATCTCCTTGAACTTCTCTCTGATGCGATCCCCGGCGACGAGCAGGTCCTGTAATGTGCTCGGCCCGTTGGGAAAGCCGATAGCTTCCCACACGTCTTTATGGTAATCCCACGGATCAATGGTCCACATGTTGGAGACCCCAAAGAACGTGTTAGTCCTGGGATTGTACGTGCTCTTTCTGGCGAGCACACTATAGGGCCCGTACTTGCTCTCTAACGTCTTGATTATGTCCGTGTGGTCGATGACGTCCTCAATGAATTGGGATGGGGGCGCAAGAAAGCCGTACAGATCTGGACCGCTCTTGGCGGCTACGATAGCCTTGGCTCTAGGAATGATGTCCGCAAACGAGATGTGCTCGACCTCGACGTTGACTGGTGGATTGCGTGACTGGCCCCACTCTTTGGCAAAGGCATCGAACCATTTATCGTGCGCAGGGACGAAGTGCTGCCATTGGATGATCTTTAATGTGGGAGGCTGCCCGGATACCCGAAAGGGGCTCAAACTGATAGCGAGTGCCCCGACCCCCGCAGCTTTGAGAAATTTCCGTCTCGAGATCTTCTGTCCCATTGTGTACACCCCCCTTGTTTTTCGATAGGGACTTTCAGCTTGTCTGGCCTGCCTGACTCTGCTTCACGACTCGCTAAAGATCACCTCCTTATGAATGAATGCTTTCTAGAGAAGCCGTGCTTGCTATATAGCACAAACTCAAGCGTTTGTCAAATTAAGGGAGGACCCAAAAACTTGACAAAATTAGTCCGCTTTTTTATAATCTCTTTTGTGCCGTGTGACAGGAGGCGATCCTATGGGCTACGCACGCCCCGACGTCGTGGTCGAAACCAGCTGGGTCGCGGAGCACTTAGACGACCCCAGCGTGCGCATCGTCGAGTCCGATGAGGACGTGTTGCTCTACGAACAAGGCCACATCCCCGGTGCGGTCAAGATCGATTGGTTCACGGATCTGCAGCACCCCATCAAGCGCGATTTTCTCACGAAAGAGCAGTTTGAACAGCTCATGAGCGAACGCGGCATCTCCAACGACACGACCGTCGTCTTCTACGGCGACAAACATAATTGGTACGCAGCGTATTCGTTCTGGCTCTTTCGCTACTTTGGGCATGACGATAAGAAACTCAAAATTATGAACGGCGGGCGCAAGAAATGGATTGACGAGAAGCGCCCGCTCACCAAAGAAGTCCCCAGCTACCCCAAGGCCGTCTATCGCGCCAAAGAGCCGGATTCTTCTATTCGCGCCTTCCGGGACGAGGTCTGGGCCAGCCTCAATCGCTCCGATCGCGTCTTGATCGACGTGCGCACCCCCAAAGAGTACACGGGCGAGCTGATCCACATGCCTGAATACCCTCAAGAAGGCGCGCAGCGTGGCGGGCACATCCCCGGCGCTGTGAATATCCCCTGGGCGCTCGCTGTCAACCCCAACGACAGCACCTTTAAGCCCGCAGAAGAACTGAAAAAACTCTACGAGAGCTATGGGATCGCTCCCGACAAGGACGTGATCGCGTATTGTCGCATCGGAGAGCGCAGCTCGCACACCTGGTTCGTGCTGACGTATCTGTTGGGCTACTCGAACGTGAAGAACTACGACGGCTCGTGGACGGAGTGGGGCAACTTAGTCAACGCGCCGATCAAGAAGGGGGCCGAGCCGTAACGGTGGATCGCCAGGCCCAGATCGATTTTCTCTTAGATCACTATGAGAACCCGCGCAACCGGGGGAGATTAGAAGACCCCGACGCTCAGATGACCTGGGGCAACCCCGGCTGTGGCGACGTCCTCACGATCTATCTCAAAATCAGCGAAGACGGCCAGATCACGGATATCTCCTTTGAGGGCGAGGGCTGCACGGTGAGCCAAGCTGCGGCTTCGATCCTCACCGAGCAGCTCAAAGGGCAGCCCCTCTCGTACGCCGAGAATCTCACCCCTGATGACGTCATAAGCTGGGTGGGCCCTGAAGTGATGCTCACCCGGCCGCGCTGCGCGCTCTTGGCGCTGAGCACTCTAAAACTCGCCCTGCGCCATTTGCCAAAAAACCAGAACTGAGCTATAGTATCGGCGGGGAGGTGGCGGAGTATGCTGCACGCCAAGACTCTAGCCGACTTGCTCACGGCTTCACGGTTCTTCTGCGGGCTCTATCTGATCTGGCTGGGATTGCAAAAAAACAGCCTCGAAGCGGCGATGCTCACGCTCTGGCTCGCCTGGGTGACCGATCTCATTGACGGGGCGATAGCTCGCCGCGATCCCAGACAGATCCATACGTTCATGAGCGATCACGATCTGACCGCCGATATGACGCTCTCGTTTGGGTGCTGGTGTTATTTAGCGTTGGCGGGGTTCATCTCGATGGAAGTGGCGTTGGGGTATATCGCTCTTGTGGCGCTCTCGTTATGGTATTTCAAGGCGCTGCATCTGCGCTGGGCAGTGCAGGTGCCTCCCTACTTTGGGATGCTGCTCGTCGCCGTGACGCAGGTGCCCCGCTATGGGGCGCTGCTGATCGGCTGGCTGCTCTTTGTCGTCATAGTGATCTGGCCAAGGTTTTCGCAGAAGATCGTGCCGGAGTTTCTGTCGGGGATGCGCAACCTCTGGCGCACCCGGCGCTAACGCATGAGCACGCTTGCGGGGAAGAGAATCGTCGCGGGGATCTGTGGCGGGATTGCTGCGTACAAAGCCGCGTCTGTTGTCAGCAGGCTCGCCCAAGCCGGTGCTACTGTCACGGTGATCATGACCCGTGCGGCCTGTCAGTTCGTCACGCCCCTGACGTTCCAGTCGCTCTCCCACAGCAGAGTGCTCACGGATCTGTGGGACGAGCCGTTGGCGCACGTGGAACTCGCTTATGACGCCGATCTCTTCGTCTTGATGCCGGCGACCTATAATATTATCGGGAAGCTAGCCCACGGCATCGCCGATGATCTGCTCACGACGACGCTCGCTGCAACCCGTGCCCCTGTGCTGGTGATCCCCGCGATGGAATCGCAGATGTACACCAACCCCGTCTTTCAAGAGAACAAGAAGAAGCTGGCGGAGCTGGGGTATCGCTTTCTCGAGCCGGAGAGTGGGCACCTGGCCAGCGGGCGGCAGGGGATCGGGCGCTTTCCCTCTGAAGAGAAGATTCTCACCGCTATCGAAGAGATTCTCGCCGAGCGCGCGCTCTTGAGGGGGCATCGCGTTCTGGTGACAGCAGGCCCGACGCGCGAGATGCTCGACCCCATGCGCTGTATCACCAACAGAAGTTCGGGGAAGATGGGCTATGCTCTCGCGGAGCAAGCGCGAAATTTCGGGGCTGATTCAGTCTGTTTGATCACCGGGCCGACGCAGCTCGAGCCCCCCGCAGGGGTCGAGTGCATCTGCGTCGAGAGCGCCGAAGAGATGAGAGCAGCCGTTTTGGAGCGTTCTTCCCAGTTCGATCTGGTTCTGATGGCCGCAGCGGTGGCCGACTGGCGCCCCAAGAAAGCTTCCGCGCACAAGCTCAAAAAGTCCGCAAGACGCGAGCTGACTCTCGTGTTAGAGAAGACTCCAGATATTCTCTCGGAGCTGGGCAAGCGCAAGAGGAAAGATCAAATCTTAGTGGGCTTTGCGGCCGAGACTGAACAGCTCTTGGAGCACGCACGCGAGAAGCTCAAAGAGAAAAATTTAGATCTTGTCGTGGCCAACGAGATCACGGCGCCGGGGGCTGGCCCCGAGGTCGAGACGAATATCGTCACGATGCTCTATCGCGACGGAAGAAGCGAGACGCTGCCGTGCTTGCCCAAGCGCGAGGTCGCCAGAGAGATCTTACGCCGACTCGCTCAGATGCTGCCCCAGCAGCCGTAAGGCTTCGTCGAGGACTTCTTCCAAAGACTTCCCCGTCACGTCAATCCAATGGACATCGGGCTCGCGCTTGAAATAGATGAACTGTCTTCGCGCGTACTCCCGCGTGTGCTTTTTTATCAGTCTCACGGCTTCGTCGTACGAGATCTTTCCGTCAAGATATGCAAAGAACTCTTCGTACCCAATCGTTCGGTATGCAGGCATCTGCGGGGTGAGTTTCTCTTTGAGCGCTTTGGCTTCTTCGAGCAGCCCTTGGGCGATCATTCTGTCCACACGGGCGTTGATGCGCTCATATAAGACTCTTCTGTTGAGCGTCAGCCCGATCTTTGTAAATCTGTACGGAAACGGGACTTTCGACTCCCTCTGCCATCGCGAGATGGGCACTCCTGTCAGCTCGTAGACTTCCAACGCCCGCACGGTGCGAATCTTGTCGTTGGGATGGATGCGCTGAGCTGCTTCGGGGTCGACTGCTTCGAGGCGCTGGCGCAGCTGCTCTTGGGGCTGGGACTCTAAACGGCGTCGCAACTGGGGATCGGCCTTCGGCCCGGCGAAGAACGTCCCTGTGAGCACGGAGATGTAGAGCGTGCTCCCGCCCACGACGATGGGCATCTTCCCTCGGGCGCGAATCTCTTCTATCGCCTTGAGCACGTCATGGCGAAATCGCATCACGTCGTAGCGCTCGGTGGGATCGAGAAAATCTATGAGATGGTGCGGGACTCTCTCCCGGAGGTGAGCTGGGGGCTTGGCCGTCCCAATAGTGAGATCTCGATAGATCGCACGGGCGTCGGCGGAGATCACTTCGCCCGCGATGCGCTGGGCCAGCGCGACGGCCAGCTCGGACTTGCCCACGGCCGTCGGCCCTAGGATCAGTATCGAAGACTGCTCACTCTTCACTGAGCAAGAGCTGTCTGAATTTTTGTAGCTCTTCTTTTCGCGTGGGGTGCTTCAATTTTTCTAGCGCCTTGATCTCGATCTGGCGCACCCGCTCGCGAGTGATGTTGAAGACGCGCGCGACATCTTTCAAGGTGCGCGGATGCCCATCTTCGAGCCCGTAGCGCAGCTTGAGGATCTCCTTCTCTCGGTCGCTCAGCTGGTTGAGCGCCCGGTCGAGCTCCTCGACCAGGAACATTCTATAGGTCTCTTTTGTCGGGGACGGGGCGTCCTTGTCTTCGATGAAATCGCCAAGGGTATCCTCTTCGTCTTCGCCGATGGGGCGCTCCAGCGAACTCGTGTACTGCGAGACGTTCTCGACTTGTTTGATCTTCTCTTTGGGGATGCCAAGCTCATCGGAGAGCGCTTGCAGGTCTGGCGCGGCCCCGTGTTCGTGCACATGCTCCTTCTTGACGCGCTGGAGCTCGCGCACCGTCTCGATCATGTGCACGGGGATACGAATAGTCCGGGACTGATCGGCGATGGCGCGGGTGATCGCCTGGCGGATCCACCAGGTCGCATAGGTGCTGAACTTGTAACCCTTGGTGTGATCGAACTTTTCGACCGCGCGGATCAGCCCCAGATTCCCCTCTTGGATGAGATCTAAGAATGAGAGCCCGCGCCCCATATATCTCTTGGCGATCGAGACGACCAGTCGGAGGTTCGCGGTGATGAGCTGGTCGCGGGCGCACTTCTCCCCGGCGACGACCCGGCTGGCTAATTCGACTTCTTGCTCTCGCGAGAGCAGGCTGATCTTGCCGATCTCTTGGAGGTACATCTTGACTGGGTCATGGGCCGCTTCCAGCTCGAGAGCCTCACCATCCTCCTCAAGCTCTTCCTCGGCCTCTTCTTCAAACTGCTCTTCGAGCTCTTCTTCGGAGAACTCGGGGATATCGTAGATCGCCGCATCGTCCGGTATGCCGTTGGACCCGAATTCGCGCTCCAACCCTCTGTTACTCACACGACCTCCTTCCCCCGTGGAGGAGTTGCACCAGCTCTCCTTGGAGTTGCCACACTCGCTCGCGATCTCCCGCTCGTTCGGCTGCCCGCACCTCCTCGCGCAGCCGCGCGATCTGCTCTTCGAGACGCACCTGGCGCAGTCGCCCGATGGCCTCAGCGAGGGCCCGAGATCGGTCACTCTCCTTGAGGGGCGGTTGCCTCAGGACAAGCCGCCGCACCGTCACCTGGTCCTCGGTCGAGAGTTTTGCTAAGAGCTCTTCGACCGTCCACTCTTCACCCAGTTCCCAGAGCGCGTGGGCGATCTCAGGGTACTGAGTAAAGTCCTGTACGTCCAGTCGCTCGCGCACTGTGCTGAGGGGCAGATCCCCCTGGAGCACGAAGTACAACACTTGGTCTTCCGGCCCCCACGCAGATTCCTCTGCTGCCGGCGGGGTCATTATACCGGCTCGCTTGCCCGTTTTCACGGCTCGTGCGACCTCTTCTTCGGGTAAGTTGAGCACCCGCCCAAGTTCCCGAATGATCTCATAGCGCACAGCCACGCTGGTCAACATCGGCAAGAACTCCCTCACATTCTGCAAAATCTTCTCTTTCCCTGCAACTGTTGTCGTCGGGTGGTCTTCGAGCAGGCTTTGCAAATAGAACTCGTGGAAGGGGATAGCGCGCGTGAGGATCTGAAGAAACGCCTCGTGCCCATGGGCCCGCACGAAGCTATCGGGGTCGTGCTCGTGGGGCAGGAGTGCGACCGAGACGTCAAGGTCGCAGTTGCGCAAGTTGGCCAAGCCCCGTAGGGTCGCGGCGCGCCCTGCCGCGTCTCGGTCATAAGCTAAGATAACACGAGACGCGAAACGTCGCAGCAGCTGGGCTTGGGTGAGCGTGAGAGCCGTCCCCATCCCCGCGACTGTGTTTTCTATGCCCGCTTGGTGCATACTGATGACATCAGTATACCCCTCGACGATGATCAGCGTCGCCGAGTCGCGCGCAGCGTGCCGGGCAAAGTTCAGCCCGTAGAGCACCGTGCCCTTCTCGAAGAGCGGGGTATTGGAGATATTCAAATATTTCGGCTCTTCTTCGCCCAGAGCCCGTCCGGCAAAACCAATGATATCTCCTGCTGGCGACCAGATGGGGAAGATCAAGCGATCTCGGAAGCGATCGTAGAATGAGCCCTCCTTGCTGCGCAGCGCCAAGCCCAACGTCTCCAGCGCCTCGGCCTCGCCGGAGAATCTCTTGACCAAGTCGTCCCAGCGGGGCAGGGCGTAGCCCAGTCGAAATCTCTCTATGATCTCTTTGGAAAAACTCCGCTGCTTGAGGTACTCACGCGCCCGCTGGCCCGCCGGGCTGACTAAGTTCGTCTGAAAGTAGAGACAGACGCGCTCGTTGAGCTCTTTGAGTTTCTGAAGCGGCGAAGCCCGCTCGCGTCGAAGAGAGACCCCCGTCTGGGCTGCCAGACGCGCCAGCGCTTCCGAAAAATCAATGCGCTCGATCTTCATTAAGAACTGGAAGATATCGCCGCCCTCGTTGCAGCCGAAGCAGTGAAAGAGCTTCTTGTCGGGGTTTACCGTGAAGCTTGGAGTCTTGTCTTGATGGAACGGGCATGAGCCGATGTAGTTCTTCCCCGCTCTTTTCAGAGTGACATAGCGCGAGACGATCTCGAGCATATCGGCGCGCTCACGGATGAGCTCGATCTCGTCGCGGCCAGCCATCACAGCCCTCCTACGATGCTCTCTAGATTTTGCAGAAACGGGTTCGTCCAGCGTTCGACGGAGAGCTTGGTCACCGGGCCATGGCCGGGGTAGAGTGTATAGTCCCCTGGCAGGTCTACAATTCTCTTGAGCGAGCGGCTCATCTGCTGGGGATCGCCGCCGGGGAAATCTGTCCGCCCGATGCTCCCCGCAAAGAGCAAGTCTCCGGTGAAGAGAACTCTCTCGCTCTCGACCTTGAAGACGACGCTCCCCGGTGAGTGCCCCGGCGTGTGCAAGACTTCAAAGATCACACCCTTGAGCTCGAGAGTCTGCCCATCGGAGAGATAGCCGTCTGGCTCTATTTTATCAGTCATGAAGTGCTGGAAGATCGGCCGGTCGTCACGATGGAAGAGCAGCTGTGCGCCGAGGCGCCGGCGCAGAAACTCCGAGCCCCCAATGTGATCAGGGTGGCAGTGAGTATTGAGAATATAGAGAATCTTCGCCTTCCCGATTAGATCTAGAAGCTCAGGGCTCTCTTCGCCGGGGTCAATCACCAGGCCGACGTCGCCGCACGTGACGACGTAGCAGTTCGACTGATATTCCGTGAGCGTGATGCTCCGCACGTTCATACGTTCCCCACAGTCGCACGGGCGACGGTCAGCGCGTAGACTCTTTCGATCCCACTCTCCAGGAGCACCCGTGCGCACTCGCTCAACGTCGCGCCAGTGGTGCAGACGTCATCTACTATGAGAATACTAGCGCACGGGGGAAATTTTGCAAGTCCGAAAGCCCCGCGAACGTTCTCGTGACGCGCCTCGCGGGGGAGGCTTGCTTGGGGCTTGGTCTCTTTGGTCTTCTCTAAAGCGCGCACAACGGGAATATCCCAGAGCTTCCCCAGCTCGCGCGCCAAGAGTTCGGCTTGGTTGAAGCCGCGCTCGCGTTCCTTCTTGGGGTACATGGGGACAAAGGTGATCTGCCCAACGAGCGGGCGCAGGGGCTGTCCGGCTTCATTGAGATATTGTGCCAAGAGGGGCGCGAGCGCCCGCTCGCCCCCGTACTTCAAGAGCTTTATGAGCGTGCTGAGCACATGATGGGGGTCTTCGCGCTCTTCATACCAGCCAAATGAGCGTATCTGCTCAAGAATTCTTTCGCTCTGAGCACAGGCAGGACAGAGATCGAGACTCTCCGGCAACGGCACCCCACAGCAACAGAGATGGCTCTGATCGATGCGCTCGATCCTCGCTGCGCACTCGCCACAGAGAAACGCTCGCTCGCCGTCACCAAACGGCTCCTCACACACAGCGCAATGCGGGGGATAGAAGAGATCGAGCACAGCGTATGCGACAGCACTGCCCACAGTGCTCATATATTTAAAAGAGCGAGCCGCGCACGGCGTAGACGCCCAACAGTATGAAGAGGAGACTCACCAGATATGCCAGAAGATGCGCGTAGTGCTTGCGACGGTCTTCTGTCAAGCGTCTGGCGAAGACCGTCCCCAGATGAATGCTCCCTGCTGCGATGAGCATGAGCGCGGGGTGCCACAGACTGGGGCGCATCTGCGAGTCCAGAAGGAAGAAGATCACGGCGCCTAACAAGATCTGGAAGTCTATCAGCGCGCTGGAGATCGCTCCCCAGAGGCGATCAAACTGGGTATACGAGGGCGAGCTGAGCCAGCCCCACCCTGCCCGCCCGATGCCTATCACTATGAGGGCAAGAACCACCCAGCGCAGCCCCGAATGCGCCTTGGTCAGAATCTCTAAGCCGGTCATAGATACTTGACCAAGTCGGCCAGCCGCGCTGAATACCCCCACTCGTTGTCGTAAAACGCCACGACCTTCACCAAGCTCTTCTCGATCACTTTTGTTGAGCTCAGGTCAACGATGGCCGAGCGCGGGTCGCCTATACAATCGCTGGAGACCAAGGGCCATTCTGAGACACCCAGAATCTCTTTCATCGGGCCGTTGGCGTAGCGCTTGAACGTCTCGTTGATTTGCTCGACGGTCACAGATTTTTCCAACTCGGCGACTAAGTCTGTAACCGAGCCCGTGGCGACCGGAACGCGAAAGGCCATGCCATCGAGCTTCCCGTTGAGCTCGGGGATCACTACCCCAATAGCGCTCGCAGCTCCAGTTGTCGTCGGGATGATATTGATCGCCGCGGCGCGGCCCTCGACCATATCTTTGTTGCTGCCGTCTACCACGTTTTGGCTCGCCGTGTAGGCGTGTACCGTCGTCATCAAGCCCCTCTTGATCCCAAACTCCTTGTGCAAGATGTACGCAATGGGCGCCAGACAGTTTGTCGTACACGACGCCGCCGAAACGATAGTATGTCGAGCTCTGTCGTAGATCTTCTCGTTCACCCTCCAGACGATTGTGGGGAGATCGCCCTTGGCCGGAGCTGTAATTAAGACTCTCTTTGCCCCGGCTTGCAGGTGTTTTCCGGCTTTCTGGGCATCACGGAAGACCCCTGTGGCTTCGAGGACGACGTCTACTTTCAGTTCCCTCCAGGGGAGCTTGGCAGGGTCTTCGATCTGCAGGAGTCGGATGTTCTTGCCGTTGACGGAGATAAAATCTTCGCCGAAGTTCACCGTGCCGTCGAAGCGCCCGTAAACAGAGTCATACTTACAGAGATAGGCGGCTTGCTCTGGGGTCTGCGACCGAACGTTGATCGCGACGATCTCGATCTGGGGGTCTTTCTGGGCAATGCGAAAGAACGTGCGCGCGGTGCGCCCGAACCCGTTCAAAGCCACACGAATCATGGGACCTCCTCTAGATTTTATATGAGTTTCAGCTCTCTGAGCACGTCGAGCACGCGGGGCAGGGGCCGCTGCCAGAGCCAGGAGACCTTGAGCCAGAAGCCCGGCACGACCTGGGAACGGTAGACGCCCTCAGGGGGGATCAGCTCGTAGCGTTTCTTCTCTTGATTCAAGCGATAGAATTCGGCTTGCTGACGGTCCGGGTCGATGAGCCAGTACTCTCTCACGCCGGCGGCTTCGTACTCGTAATATTTCTCGCCGCGGTCACGCGGGCCGCTTTCGGGCGAGACGATCTCTACGACCAAATCCGCCGGGCCATCAAGATACACCTCTGTGAGTCTGTCAAGATGCTCCTTCGCGATGAAGAGCAAATCCGGCTCCCGACCCCGTCGCAGTTCTGCTAAGCGCATCTGGAACGGAGCTCCTAGCACCTTCCCCAGTTCTGCCCACGTATCTTCGTCACACCACGCTAAAAACTCTTCATACGTCATCTTCTTCGATGGCGCTTGGGTCATGGGAGCCTACCCCCTCTCGATCATCTTCAGAAAGTACTCGTGGACGCGGGTGTCGCCCGTGAGCTCCGGGTGAAAACTGCTCGCGAGAAGATTTTTCTGCCTCACCAGCACCGGGGCACCGTCGTGCTCGGCCAAGATCTCAATACCAGACCCAACCCGTACGACCTGTGGGGCACGGATGAAGACCGCATGAAACTCCCCGATGCCTTTGATCTGTAAATCAGCCTCAAAGCTGTCGAGCTGCCGCCCGTAGGCGTTGCGCTTGACAGCGATGTCCATCAACGCTAGGCGGTTCTGTGGGTGTGAATCGTCCAGCTCGCGCGCCAACAAGATCATCCCGGCGCAGGTTCCATAGATGGGAAAGCCTTGAGCACCGCGCTCGCGCAGGACCGACAGCATCCCCGTCTTCTCTAGCAGATAGGCCATGGTCGTGCTCTCCCCGCCGGGGATGATCAAACCCTCGATTTCGTCAAGGTGGGCCCGTGTCCGCACGTCGCGGGCTTCGACTCCCAGGGCGCGCAGAATCCCCACGTGTTCGCGAAAGTCCCCTTGCAGCCCAAGCACGCCAATGCGCATAGCGTCTTAGTTTCCGCGCACCTGCAACAGCTCCCTCTCGGGGAGCTGCGCCGCACTTATGCTGGGCATTGGTTCGCCCAAGTCCTCCGACACCTCGGCGAGAACCTTAGGGTCGTTATAGTACGTCGTGGCCATGACGATCGCCTTAGCGCGCTTTTCGGGGTCTTTGGACTTGAAGATCCCCGAGCCGACGAAGATGCCGTCGCAGCCCAACTGCATCATCAACGCGGCGTCAGCGGGCGTCGCAATTCCCCCAGCGGCAAAGTTGACTACCGGCAGCTTCCCCAGCTCTTTGATGATTCTGAGAACTTCGACGGGCGCGCCCCACTCCTTGCCCAGCGCGACCAATTCTTCATCCGAGGCTTGGCGCACCATGCGAATCTGTTTGTTCATCAGGCGCATGTGCCGGACGGCCTCGATGACGTCGCCGGTGCCGGCCTCGCCTTTGGTGCGGATCATCGCGGCGCCCTCGGCGATCCTACGACAAGCTTCGGGGAGATCGCGCGCGCCGCACACAAACGGTACTTTGAATTGCCATTTGTCAATATGATGCTCCGGGTCGGCCGGGGTGAGCACTTCAGACTCGTCAATATAGTCAACCCCTAACGCTTCCAGAATCTGGGCTTCGGCAAAGTGCCCGATTCTGCACTTGGCCATGACGGGGATTGTGACTGCCTTCATGATCTCTTTTATTCTCTTTGGGTCGGCCATGCGGGCCACGCCGCCCGCAGCGCGAATATCCGCGGGGACGCGCTCCAGTGCCATCACGGCGACCGCGCCGGCTTTCTCAGCAATCACAGCTTGCTCTGCGGTGACGACGTCCATGATGACGCCGCCCTTGAGCATCTCCGCCAGCCCTGACTTCACCTTAAAAGTTCCTGTGAGCCGTTCCATAACTCATCCTCTCCTCCGTTCTGCACATCTCATTATACTGTCATCGGGAGTGGACGCAAGGGGACAACTAGTGGCGCAGCCGACGGCGAGCCGCCGGAGAGTGCGGTGCTTCTATCGCTGGCTGATATGCTGCGATCAATAAGATTTGCTCGCCTGCGGCCTCTGTGGCCGAAAGATCAATAAAATAGCCGAACATCAGGGGCATTGGCTCAGCGGGCAACTGAGGCTGTACCGCCTGGAGCAGCTGTTGAAATTGCTGCACCTCTCGAGCGTAGATGCGAGATTTCACTTCGCCGAGCACCACGACTCGCCGTCTCCCTTTGAGGCCTTCAGCGTAGAGATCGACATCAAACCGTTGCCCGTCCACAGCGAAGATACGGCGCTCCAGACGCTCGATCTTGACCCCGTAGCGCAGCTTCAGATACCCAGGCAGCACGACGCGCGCAATGTCTTCCAAACCGTATCCGACGTTCTCGCTGAGTGCGCCGACTTGGGTTGCAAGCTGTTGGAGGGCCTGCTCGGTGCGGGCTTGGGCTTGAGCGAGCTGATCTACCCTGGCAGCCAGTTGCTGTACGGCTGCATCAGTGCGGGCCTGAGCTTGAGCGAGCTGATCTACCCTGGCAGCCAGTTGCTGTACGGCTGCATCAGTGCGGGCCTGAGCTTGGGCAAGCTCCTCCAGCCGTCGCTCCGTACGAGCTTGCGCTTCTGCAAGTTGATCTAGACGTTGCTCGGTGCGAGCCTGCGCTTGTGCCAGTTGAGCGACCGCCTGGGTGAGCCGATCAAAATCTTCACGGGTGACCCGAATCTCTTTGAGACGGTCGTCCACCAGCGCCATAACGGCCCGATAGAGCTCCGGCGTAATCCCTTGAACTCCTTCCATAGCGCAGTGTATTATAGTCCCTGAGGCGCAAGCTCTCCACCTTGCTTATCTGCCCTTAACTCGATAAAGTAAGCCCTAGTATGACCCTTGAGCAGAAACTCGCAGCCCTACAGAAGCTTATTCGTAGCTACAGCAGCGCCGTTGTCGCGTTTTCCGGGGGAGTGGACAGCTCCGTCGTGCTGGCCATTGCCAAGCAGGAGCTCGGAGATCGTGTTCTCGCGGTGACGGCGCACTCGCCCGTCTATGCCCAGCGCGAGCTTGAAGCCGCCAAGCAGCTTGCGCAGCAGCTCGGCGTCCCCCATGAGATCATCGTCACTCGTGAGCTGGAGGACCCGCGCTATGCTCAGAATCCCCCAACTCGGTGTTTTCACTGCAAGCAGGAGCTGTTCGGCAAGCTCACCGAGCTTGCTCAGACGCGCGGCTTCGCTGTGGTGCTCGACGGCACGAACGCCTCTGATACCAGCGACTTTCGCCCGGGGATGCGCGCCCTCACCGAGTACGGGGTGAGAAGCCCGTTGCTCGAAGTGGGGCTGACCAAACCGGAGATCCGCGAGATCGCGAGAAGGCTCGGCCTGCCTACAGCAGAGAAGCCCGCCATGGCCTGCTTGGCCTCGCGCCTGCCCTACGGCAGCACGATTACCCCCCAAAAACTCAGACAGATCGAGCACGCCGAAGAGTTTCTCTTCGGGCTTGGGCTGAGCCAAGTCCGCGTGCGCCATTATGACGAGATGGCGCGCATTGAAGTCCCTCCCGAAGAGATGCCACACCTCTTGATGCATCGTGACGCTGTCGCTGCTCGGTTGAAAAAGCTTGGGTTTCGCTATGTGACGCTCGACCTTGCCGGCTATCGCAGCGGGAGCATGAACGAAGCCCTCACCAAGGGAGATTCTTTTGCCAAGGTCGATAGCGAGCGCGAGAGCCGGTGCGGGGTTGCAGAAGCGGTCTTCTGCCCCGGCAAGACTCCCGAACAGATTGCAGCCATTATGAGAGAACTCTCTCAGAAGACCGAGCCGGTGCTGGCAACGCGGGCCACGCTCGAGCAAGCTCGCGCTGTGGCAGCCCTGCTGCCCGACGTGATCTATCACGAGCAAGCACGGCTCTTGACATGGGGAACCCCGAAAGCGCCGCAGGGCGGCACGGTGTTGGTCGTCACCGCCGGGACTTCGGATATAGCTGTAGCCGAAGAGGCTGCTGTTACCGCGCAGTATCTTGGGAACAGAACCGAACGGCTCTATGACGTTGGGGTTGCGGGGGTACATCGGCTCTTGGCGCATCGCGATGGCCTGAACGCGGCGCGTATTCTGATCGTCGTTGCCGGGATGGACGGGGTGCTGCCCAGCGTTGTCGCAGGCTTAGTAGATAAGCCCGTGATCGCTGTGCCGACGAGCGTGGGGTATGGGGCAAGCTTTGAAGGGCTATCAGCACTGCTGACGATGCTCAACAGTTGCGCGCCGGGGGTCGCCGTCGTCAATATAGATAACGGCTTTGGGGCAGCAGTGCTGGCGACCAAGATCAACAGACTATGAAGATAGCTTATCTAGATTGCTTCTCCGGCATCGCCGGGGATATGTTCTTAGCCGCTCTTGTTGATGCCCAACTGATCACAGCTCAGTTCTTGAGCGAAAAACTTTCGCAGGTGGGGTTAGGGCTCGTGCGCGTCCACGCTGAAAAAGTCTTTCGCCAAGGCGTCACCGCGACGCTTCTGCGCTTTGAGACAAGCTCCGACGCTCATGAGCACCGGCATTGGTCGGAGATCCGCGCTTTGATCGAGCAGAGCGCGTTGACGCCTGCAGAGGAGGCGCGAGCACTCGCGATCTTCAGCGCGCTTGCCGAGGCCGAAGCGAAGATTCACGGCGTCACTGTTAACGCAGTGCACTTTCACGAGCTGGGGGCTGTCGATTCGATTCTCGATATCGTCGGCGCGGCCAGTGCTCTGGAAGCCCTGAACATAGATCGCTGGTACGCTTCGAAGATCAATGTCGGCTCTGGAGTGATCGAGACGGCCCATGGGAGGCTGCCGGTGCCCGCACCGGCGACGCTTGAGTTGCTCACAGATTTTCCTATCTATTCGTCGGGCATCGAGGCAGAGCTCGTCACGCCCACCGGCGCGGCCATTGTGAGAAATCTTGCCCCGGACTGTGCGCTTCCTCCAGCGCGCTGGCAGAGGATCGGCTACGGCGCGGGCAGCAGAGACATTCCCCACCAGCCGAACGTGCTCCGCCTCATGGTCGGTGAGAGCGTTGCTGTCTTTGAGAGTGACGAGACTGTCGTCATCGAGACCGAGATCGACGACATGAACCCTGAATTCTTCCCTTACGTGCAGCAGAAGCTTTTCGATCAAGGTGCCAAGAGCGTCAGCGCTCAGAGCATTGTGATGAAGAAGGGGCGACCCGGCCTTTTGGTGCGTGTGCTCTGCGACCCTTCCCACATAGAGAAATTGTGCGAAGTGCTCTTCCGCGAGACGACGACGCTGGGGGTGATTTATTACTCAGTGCAGCGCAAGAAGCTTGCGAGAAAGATTATATCCGTCGAGACGCCCTACGGGGAAGTTCGCGTGAAGCTCGGGCTAGTGGGCTCTGAGATTATGAACATCGCCCCGGAGTACGAGGACTGCAAGAAGCTTGCTGACGAGAAGGGCGCGGCGCTCAAAGAGATTTACAATGCTGCGATAGAAGCGGCTCGCACAGCAGTCTGAGCCTCCTCCCCATCGGCAGGGGACAGCCGTCCTTGGAAGTCTCAAGCCTTTCTGCCAAGATAGCGCTAAGCCATTGTGCTGGCATACCATCACAACGCAGAGGTGAGAGGATGCGCAAGATCGCGATTATCAACCAGAAGGGTGGCACGGCCAAGACGACCACCGCCGTCAATCTCGCGGCGGCCTTGGCCCTCCACAATCGTAAAGTCTTGCTGATCGACATGGACCCTCAAGGCAATGTTGCCACGTGGTTCGACGTTGTCCCGCGCAAGTCGCTCTATCATCTGCTTGTCGAGGAGACGACGATGCCCCACGAATGTATTCTCCCTGTGCGCGAGCACATAGATATTCTGCCAAGCACCAAGACCGCCGCACAGGCCGAGCTGATACTCACGGGGCTGCCGGGGCGCGAGCGCGTCTTGAGCCGCAAGCTCGCCACCCTCTCCGGATATGATTTTGTGCTCTTGGATTGCCCACCCAGCTTAAATCTCTTAAATCAGAACGCGATCGTCTACGCGACGGAGGCGTTCATCCCCGTGAGCATGGACTATCTGGCGCTTGTGGGAGTGAAGCAGATCTTGGAGAACCTCAAGATGGTGCGCGAGATCCTAGAGCACCCCATTGACGTCTCGCTCGTCATCCCGACGTTTTATGACGGGCGCAACCGCAAGAGCCGCGAAGTTTTAGAGAGATTAGAAGTGCACTTCGACGGCAAAGTGACTGAACCCATCCGGGCCAACGTCCGCCTCGCTGAAGCGGCAAGCCATCACCAGACGATCTTCGAGTACGACCCGAACTCCTACGGCGCGAGAGACTATAAGCAGTTGGCCGAGCGTGTGCTGAGCGAGTCTTCTAGTACCCATGGGCATCACGTCAGGGAAGCGCAGGTGATCCAGCGATGAAGCCGCGCCGCTCGATTGCCCACGACCCGCTCGCCGAGAGCGAGATCATGAAAGATTTCTATAAACCCTCTGCTCAAGACCCCGATGCGCCGGGGCTGGTGAAGGCCACGTTCTATCTGACTCCTGACGATATCATTGCCCTCGAAGAGCTGCAATTGCAGATTCGCAAGCGCACGGGGCGCAAGGCCAATAAATCCGAGCTGATGCGCGAAGCGATTGCTCTTTTGGTAAAGGAGTACTCGAAGTGATAATATGATGGGCGCGGAGGCGCCCATGGTCGAGCTGCCCGACATCGAGAAGATCACGCTGGAGCTTGTTGCCCAGATCCCCAAGGGCCGAGTCTCGACCTTCCGCGAGATCGCTCTCGCGCTGGGCGACCCCATCGCCGCCCGCGCCGTGGGATCTATCCTGGCCCAGCACAAAGAAGACTGTCCTAGTCATCGCGTTGTCGGTTTCGACGGCGCAGTCACCACCGACGAGCAAGCCAAGCTGCTCCAAGCCGAGGGCGTCCCCGTCAGAGCTGGACGGGTGCTCTCGTTGCGCACAGTGCTCTTTCGCGAGTTTTGCAGCGATAGGCCCCTGCAAAAGCTCCAAGAGATCCAGCACGAGATCCGAGCTCGAATGCAGCTGGCCCCCGATAGAACAGAGTATCACACCGTTGGCGGGGTTGACCTCTCTTACGTTGGCAAGCACGGCGTCGCCGCGTATGTGCGATTAGAATTGGATTCGCTCAAGGTGCTCGACGCGCAGACGCTTGCCCAAGAGGTGCGCTTTCCCTATATTCCGAGTTATCTGGCGTTCCGTGAGCTTCCCCTCATGCTCGCGCTCTTGCACAGACTCAAAGAGCAAAACGCTCTGGCAGATGTGACGTTCGTAGACGGCACGGGAACGCTCCACCATCGCCAGGCGGGGATCGCTTCCCAATTGGGCGTGATGCTCGACACACCGACGATCGGGATCACTAAATCGCTCTTGTACGGCGAGCCCGAACGAGATCTGAAGGCTCTCGCCCCGGGGGAGATATGCTCCATTCGCATTGAGGGGCAACGAGCCGGGGTGGCGATCCGACCTAGCGAAGATGCCGAGCCGTTCTTCATCTCACCGGGGCATCGGATAGACTTGGAGACCGCCATAGAGCTGACTCTGCATACGCTCAAGAGCGAGCTGCCGGAGCCGATCCGGCACGCTCACACCGCAAGCCGCCACGCCGCCCACGCACTGAAAGAGCACACCCCACAAGCGCGCAAGGGCTCTCAGATAGGGTTGTTCGACAATCTGTAATACAAGCCGTACAATACGCTCCAGGACACAGGAGGTGGCTGACTGTGACACGGTCTGAAGCACTAGCGTTAGTACATGAGTACACGAAGAATCCCAATCTCATCAAGCACATGCTCGCGGTCGAGGCGGCCATGCGCGCCTACGCGAGGAAATTCGGGCAAGACGAAGAGAGCTGGGGCCTAGCGGGCTTGCTCCACGACTTCGACTACGAGAGGTACCCTAATACTGAGCACCACCCGACCCAGGAGCACCCATCGGTTGGGGTGCAGATCTTGCGGGAGCGCGGCGTCTCGGAAGAGATCTGCCAGGCGATCTTGGGACACGCTTCGTACACGGGCGTCCCCAGAACGTCACTCATGGCCAAGGCACTCTTCGCCTGTGACGAACTGACGGGATTGATCGTGGCCACAGCGCTGGTGCGCCCGAACAAGAGCCTTGCTGAAGTGGACGTTGCAGCCGTCAAGAAAAAATGGAAAGACAAGGCGTTCGCGCGCGGGGTCAATCGTGAAGAGATCGAGCAGGGCGCACGGGAGCTGGGCGTTCCTCTCGACGAGCATATAGATATTGTGATCAAAGCCATGCAGGGGATCGCCTCG
>JBBISQ010000023.1:0-23350 GCA_037441155.1 Candidatus Fraserbacteria bacterium | reverse complement strand
GCCCGGTGGCCATAGCTGCATCCCTTTTCGCTGTAGGCCCGTGGCTTTGCACCCCACAGGTTTCCCTGGGTTCGCCTTGAGCAAAGATGGCAAAAACAGTTTAACATAGAAGGATGGAGAAGGCAAGAGGGTATTCTGTGCGCGACTAGTTGGACTCTGGGCAGCACCCCCTCACGGATTCTTCTAACTTCTGTGCCTCGACCACGGCAATCGCGGCGAGATTCACAATGTCTTTCACTTCGTGGTAGCGCTGCAGCACGTGAGCGGGCTTGCGCGTCCCGATCAGAATAGGGCCGACGATCTCGGCGTTGGCCAGACACTGCACTAATTTATAGCTGATATTCCCCGACTCCAAGTTGGGGAAGATCAACACATTCGCAGGCTCTTTGAGTTGATTGAACGGATACCCGCCGTTGAGGATCTCCGGGATGAGCGCGGTATCGGCTTGCATCTCGCCGTCGACGACCAACTCAGGCGCGCGCTGGCGCACCAGCTCGACCGCACGGCGGACGCGCTCCGTGCGGGCGTGCCGCACGCTGCCAAAGTCCGAGTACGCAAGCATCGCGATGCGCGGCTCGATGTCGAAGTCCTTGGCCAGGCGCGCCGTCAGGATCGCGATCTCCGCGAGCTTCTCCGCGTCGGTCTCGACGTTGACGGTCGCGTCGGCAAAGAACAGCACTCTGTTCTTGAGCGTGAGCATATACGCCCCAGCAATGGTCTTGCAATCGGGGCAGGTCTTAATGATCTGCAAGATCGGGCGCAGCCCTTCGGGATAGTGAAAGCCCAACCCCGCGATCATGCCGTCGGCGTCACCTAGCTCGACCATCACGGCCGCGAAGTAGTTGGGCTTGGTGATCAGTTCGTGGGCTTCGGTGAGGGCCACGCCCTTGCGGCAGCGCAGCTCATAGAGCCTCTGGGCGTAGCGCTCGCGGCGTGCATCGGTGCGCGGGTCAATCACCTCGATGCCGTTGAGATTGATCTGGAGTTGCTGGGCGCGCGCACGAATCGTGTGAGCATCGCCCAAGAGAATGGGCTTGGCGATGCGCTCGAAGACCATCTGATACGCGGCGCGGATCATCTTCTCGTGCTCGCCCTCGGCAAGAACGATGCGCTTGGGGTTCGCCCGCGCTTTATTGAAGACGATGCGCATCATCTCGCGGGATTTTCCGAGACGTGCTTCGAGCTGCTCCTTGTACTTTTCTAGGTCAATCTGAATGCGAGCCACTCCGGTCTCCATCGCTGCTTGAGCGACCGCTGGGGCTTCCCACAGGAGCACTCTGGGATCCAACGGCTTGGGGATAAGATAATCCGGCCCAAAGTGCAACGACTCTAGTCCATAGGCCTTGACGACCGAGTCGGGCACGTCTTCCTTGGCTAAAGCAGCCAACGCTTTTGCGGCAGCGATCTTCATCTCCTCGTTGATTTGCGTGGCATGGACGTCGAGCGCCCCGCGGAAGATGAACGGGAACCCCAAGACGTTATTGACTTGGTTGGGGAAGTCGCTGCGCCCCGTAGCGATGATGGCGTCGGGGCGGGCGGCTTTCGCCTCGGGGTAGGGGATTTCGGGGTCGGGGTTGGCCATCGCGAAGACAATGGGCTTGTTCGCCATCTTCTTGAGCATCTCTTTTGTAACTGTGTTGGGGCCCGACAGCCCCACGAAGACGTCGGCGTCTCCTAAAGCTTCAGCGAGCGTGCGGGCTTTGGTCTTGGCGGCAAACTCGGCTTTGTAGGGGTTCATGCCCTCTTCGCGCCCGTGAAAGATCACGCCGTGGGTGTCGCACATGATGATATTGTCTTTCTTGGCCCCAAGGAGCACATAGAATCTTGCCGTCGCAAGAGCAGCCGCTCCTGCCCCGCTGAAGACGATCTTCACCTCAGAGATCTTCTTGTTGACAAGCTCCAATGCGTTCATCAACGCTGCCCCGGAGATGATCGCGGTGCCATGCTGGTCATCGTGGAAGACCGGGATGTTCATCTCTCTCTTGAGGGTCTCTTCGATGTAAAAGCACTCTGGGGCTCTAATATCTTCGAGATTGATGCCCCCAAAGGTCGGCTCCAGCAGCTTGACGGTGTGAATGAACAGCTCCGGGTCTTCAGTGTTGACTTCCAGATCTATGGCGTCGATGTCAGCAAAGCGCTTAAAAAGCAGGGCCTTGCCCTCCATGACGGGCTTGCCTGCCAGAGCGCCGATATTGCCCAACCCCAAGACCGCTGTGCCGTTGGTGATCACGGCGACCAAATTGCCCTTGCCCGTGTACGTATATGCATCTTCCGGGTTCTTCTGGATCTCCAAGCAGGGCTCGGCGACCCCGGGCGTATAGGCGAGCGAGAGGTCCCGCTGGGTGAGGCAGGGCTTGGTCGGGGTGATTTCCCACTTGCCCGCTGGCTTCCGACTATGATACTCCAACGCATCGTGCCTGAGTGCCATGCTCTACTCCTTTGTAATAAAAGTGGATGAGCTCACTTTACTATAAGCGATTTTGTGCGACAATGCTATGATGAAGGACGGTCAAAGGTCTGATCTCTATCAGCTTATTATTCACGATAAGATCGTACGGATACCTGCCAAGCATCATAGCCTGATCTCCAAGAAGCGTTTTATAATGAGCATTGGGCTTCTCTATATTAGAGAACCCCAACTGCACCCTCTGACTGACCTGAAGGAGATAGGAGCATGAACATCGTGGTGCTGCTGAAGATGGTGCCCGATGTGGTGGAGGAGCTGGAGATCGCTCCCGACAGCAAATCGTTGGATGCCTCATCCGTGCGCATGATCTTGAGCGAGCGCGATGATCATGCTCTAGAAGAGGCTCTGCTGCTCAAAGAGCGTTATGGAGGAACTGTGACTGCCCTGGCTGTGGAGGCTCCTGATGTAGACGATGCTCTCTTTACGGCGTTGGCGAAGGGCGCGGACCGAGCCATCAAAATCCTCGGGACAAGCGTGACGACCAGCGCCACCGCGCGTCTTTTCTCACAAATCCTGCCCACTGTTGCCGGGCCAGCAGACCTCATTCTGACGGGAGTACAAGCCATTGATGACTTGGATGGCTTCATGGCCCCCATCCTCTCACGTCTTTTGGGACTCCCTTATCTGGGAGTCGTTACGGCTGTGAAGGTCGCCGATAGAACAGCCATAGTGGTCCGAGAATACGCAGGCGGGGTCCGAGGCGAATTTGAAGTCCCTTTGCCAGCTGTGTTGGGAATCCAGTCAGCGGAACAACCACCGCGCTACGTGCCGGTCGCTAAAGTGCGAGCAGCAATGAAATCCCAAAAGATCGAAGCCATATCTGCGCCAGCACTTGCCCAGCCCACAGTGGTAGAGATTCTTCAGATGACCAAGCCGGAGGTCGCCGGACGCGCGGAGATCTTGGAAGGTTCTTCCGAAGAGGTCGCTGAAAAAGTCTGCGAGATCCTCTTCGCGCGTGGCCTCCTCCAGAAGAGGTGAAGAAGATGACGGGCAATATCTGGGTGCTCGCGGAGCACTGGAGGGGGCAAATCTCTGAGATCACTTATGAGCTGCTGGTGCTCGGTCGGGAGTTGGCGCGTGATCTGGGTGTAGGGCTGCAGGCCGTCTTGCTCGGGCACAACGCCCAAAGTTTGGGATCTACACTAGGAGGCGCAGATTCTGTTCTCTATGTGGACCACCCGGCGCTGGCGGAGCCGACGCCGGAAGCGTATGCTTATGCCCTCGCGCACCTGCTGACAGAACGCCGCCCTAAGGGCCTCCTGATCCCGCTTACCAACCTCTCGATGGACGTGGGGGCTTTGGTAGAGGCCCCCTTTGTCAATGCGTGCAAGGACGTCCGCCTCGTAGACGGAAGACTGCAAGCTCGGTGCGTCCTCTATGGCGGCAAGATCGAAGCGGTCGTCGTGCCCGCTGGAGAGCCGACGATCTTTGGTATCGTGCCTGGAGTCCGGCCCGCAGAGCGCGTGGACCGAACGCCCCCTATCGAGACAGTCTCCGTGCCCCTCCCGGAAGTTCTCAAAGTGCGATGGAAGAGCTACGTCGAACCGGAGGCTGGGGACATAAATATCACGAAGCAAGACGTCTTGGTAGCCGTGGGGCGAGGCATCCAAGACCGTGAAAACTTGACCCTGGCTGAGGAACTCGCAGCTGCTCTGGGCGGAGCGGTCTGTGGCTCCCGTCCGGTCATTGACCAAGGGTGGCTGCCGCCTTCGCGGCAGATTGGGAGGTCCGGCGTAATCGTCAAACCCAAGCTCTACATAGCAGCCGGCATTAGCGGAGCCCCCGAACATGTGGAAGGCATGAAGAACTCCGAGCTGATTATCGCTATCAATACTGACCCCAAAGCGCCGATCTTCAACCTCGCACACTACGGCATTGTTGCCGACGCCTTGGAGGTGTTACCGGCATTGACAGCAGCCATCCGAGCCAAGCAGGGGTGAAGAGTCGTGCCCAATCCGACGACGGTCACGTACTTCGGCATACCGGGCTATCTCATCCTCTGGCTCGTCGCGCTGGCTTCTGTTTCCCTCTTCGGCCGACGGGTCTGGCACTATGTGGGAATTCTCCGTCGGGCCCGCCCTGAGAATCGCTGGGATCGGCCTCGCCAACGGCTGCAGCTTGTGTTCACCTACGTGCTAGGGCAAAGAAAGCTCTTCGACGAGCCGGTCATCGGCATCGCGCACTTTTTCGTCTTCTGGGCCTTTGTCTTCTACGCCTCCGGTTTCTTCTGGAACTTGCTCAAAGGGCTGTTCCCTGTCATGCCCATCCCCTACGCCGATGATCTCCCAGCGATGGCCTTCGCCCTCGAGGTGCTCGGCGGATGTGCTCTGGTGGCGCTGATCGTTGCTGCAACCCGACGGTATATCTTCACCCCTCCCCGTCTGGAAAGATCGCGGGACGCTACCCTCATTCTCGGCTTGATTGCCCTCGTCTTGATGTCCCTACTCAGCGGACAGGCGTTCAAAGTTTTAAGAGAAGGCCATGGCACCCCGTGGTCTCCCATCGGCACCCTCCTTGGGCAAGCCCTCACCAGCCTGGGGGCGGCTCCAGCGTCAGCATCCACGCTCTATCTGTGGGCATGGTGGATTCACATGGTCACCGTGCTGGGCTTTCTCGCCTATCTGCCCTATTCCAAGCATCTGCATCTGCTGGTGGCGCCGTTCAACGTCTTCTTCGGTTCGTTGCAGCGCGGGGGTGTCCCGGCAGCTTCGGAGGGCGCGGCGCGTCTAGAAGAGTTCACGTGGAGGCAGCTCTTGAACGCACTCGCCTGTGCTGAGTGTGGCCGATGCGACCGGGTCTGCCCCGCTTTCAATAGCGGCTTTGCGCTCTCCCCCAAAATGATAGTGCACTCCATCAAAGAACTCCTGTGGACCCATACCCCTGGGGGAGAGATCATCGGGGATACTGTGAAGCCTGAAGAGCTCTGGGCATGCACGGCTTGTTATGCCTGCATGGAGCGCTGCCCCGTCCTCAACGAGCATGTTCCCTTGATTGTAGAGATGCGGCGTGCTCTCGTGGCGCAAGGGGAGATAGATCAGCGGCTTCAAGAGGCCCTGACCCATCTCACCCGCTACGGCAACTCCTTCGGGCAGTCGGACCGCGCCCGCGCCACATGGACCCAGGGGCTTGACTTCACCATCAAAGACGCCCGCAAAGAGCCCGTCGAGTATCTTTGGTTTGTCGGGGACTACGCCTCTTACGATGCAAGAGTGCAGGAGATCACCCGCGCCGCCGCTCGCGTCTTTCACGCCGCGGGGCTGGACTTCGGCATCCTCTACGAAGGCGAGCGCAACGCCGGAAACGATGTGCGCCGCGTTGGCGAAGAAGGGCTCTTTGAAATGCTCAGGGAGAAGAATTTGCAAGCCCTAGACAGAGCACAGTTCCAACAGGTAGTGACGACGGATCCACACACGTACCATGCTTTGAAGAACGAGTATAACTGGAGCAGTACGAACGGGCGGGGACGAGTTCTCCATCACACGGAGCTGCTCGATATCCTCATCCAGACGGGAAAGCTGCCCATCCGCCGTCATCGTGAGTATACGGTGACGTATCACGACCCGTGCTATCTGGGGCGCTGCAATGGGGTCTATGCTCCGCCGCGACGGGTGTTGAGCGCCTTGGGGGCGAAGATTCTCGAGATGCCTCGCTCGTTCAGAAATTCGTACTGTTGTGGGGCTGGCGGGGGCCGCATCTGGATGGAGGAGCCACCACAGCTTCGAGAACGTCCTAGCGAGAGCCGCGTCCGCGAGGCCGTCGCGCTGCGCGATGCTCAGTATCTCGTCGTAGCTTGCCCGAAAGATGTCGTGATGTTCAGCGATGCCGTGAAGACCACGAAGAACGAAGAGCGCATCGCTGTCAGAGAAATCATAGAGTTGGTCGCCGAGGCTCTCTGAAGGAGGTCGAACATGGTGAGAGCAGGAGAAGCCACGGATATAGACAGGGTCATAGAATCGAGGTTGCAATCGCTCAACTTCTGCTTTCAGTGTGGGGCTTGTAGTAGCGTCTGCCCCTTCAGCCTGACTGTGGCCTTCAATCCCCGGCAGCTCATCCTGATGTCGCGGCTGGAGCCGGAGAAGGTCTACAATTCGGAGCAGATCTGGATCTGCTCCTCGTGCAATGCCTGCGTGACCCGTTGCCCCATGGAGGTCAAGCCCCCGGAGGCCTTCTCCTCCCTGCGGGCTAGGGCCGTCGAACGCGGCGATGTGCCTGCGCGCGTGTCTAAAACGCTCTTCCTGGCCCTCAAGGGGACGAGCCGCTACGGCAACCCCTGGGGCAAGTCGCGCAGCGAGCGCGGGAAATGGGCTAGGGCGCTGGGTGTGCGGCATCCCGCTGAGGGCGTAGACATACTGTATGACGTTGGTTGCGGGGCATCGTATGACCCTCGAGCCCAGAAAATCGCTCAAGCGATGGTCAACGTCTTTAGGAGAGCCGGGGTCAATTTCGGAATTCTCGGTGAGGAGGAGAACTGCTGCGGCAGCTGCGTCCGTCGCATGGGAGAAGAGGGGCTCTTCCAAATGCTGGCCGAGGCCAATACGAAGCTCTGGCATCAATACAAAATCAAGAGATTAGTCACAGGATCGCCTCACTGCTACAACGTCTTCAAGAACGAGTATCCAGAGCATCCTTGGGAAGTCCTCCATTACGTGCAGTTCTTAGTAGAGCTTCTCGATCAGGGCAAGCTCTCTTTCACTAAGGAACCGGAGGTCACAGTGACCTATCACGACCCTTGTTTCCTGGGGCGGCATAACAAAGTCTACGATGCTCCGCGGCAGGTCTTAAAGGCCATGCCCGGGGTGCGGCTGATCGAGATGAAGAATTCCAAAGAGAGCGCGATCTGCTGTGGCGGCGGCGGGGGCCGCATGTGGGTCGAGCCGGTCGAGGAGGAGCGGATGCACCTGGCCGAGATCCGTTTCAGAGAGGCTGCCGCGACCGGAGCCCAGGTGCTCGTCACTGCTTGTCAGTTCTGCATGGTGAACTTCCAGGAGGCCGCCAAGGTCGTGGGGAGTCCCGTCGAGGTCAAAGACCTCATCGAACTGGTGAGCGACAGACTGGCACCCGATGATCACTATCAAGCATAGGGCATGAAAACAGAAGAAAGGAGATCTCGATGGAAGTGAAGAGAGCGGTCAAATACGAAGCCGAGCTGGACCGCGACTTCGTCCGCTGGCTGACGTCAACCCCCCTAGGGGAGAAAATGCGACAATGCATCCAGTGCGGGGCTTGTAGCGGCAGTTGCCCGATGAGCATCTATATGGACTACACGCCGCGCAAGCTCATCGCTCTGGCCCGCGAGGGCTTCAAGGATGAAGTGCTGAAGAGCTACACGATCTGGCTCTGCGCCTCTTGTTATGCGTGCACCGTTGAATGTCCTGTACAGATTAACATTACGGATTTGATGTACATGCTGCGGGAGCGGGCCATCGCTGAAGGGCTCTATCCCCGACGCTTCCCAACCCCAGTCTACGCGCAAGAGTTCACAGAGATAGTCACAGGCCAGGGCCGCAGTAACGAGAGTCTCCTCGTTGTCAAAGCGAATGCGCGCTTGAGCCCTCTGGATCTGTTGAAGATGGCTCCCTTGGGCTGGCGGCTCTGGCGCAAGGGGCGCATCGGGATGACGGCCGAGTGCGTGAGGGACCGTCTTGAGATCGGGCAGATGTTGGACGCTTTGGAGGAGCCTCATGAGCGAAAGAGCAAGGGAATTCTCTCCCGACTCTTCAGGAAACGGGGAGCTTGACTCTCCCCCACCCAAGGGCTGTGAGGACTATCGAGTAACTCTATGCGACTGGTGTCAAGGCCAATGCGAGATTCAGCAGTTGTTGGCAGCTCTCGATGAAGAAGGAGGAGTGTGCATGAACAGCACTGTGAAGGAATACACCTACTACCCCGGCTGTTCCGTGAGGACTACCGCCAAGCACTATGAAGAGTCGCTGTTGCGCGTCTTTGACGCCTTGGGGCTGAAGCTCTACGAGCTTGAGGACTGGAACTGCTGTGGTGCGACGTTGTGCAGCTCCGTCAGTCGCTTGACCTCGTATGCGCTCTCGGCGCGCAACTTGAGCCGAGCCGAGCGCCAGGGGCGCGACTTAGTAGCCCCGTGCAGTGCGTGTTACTTGGCGCTCAACAAGACCAAGGATTATCTCGCTCACGACGAGGAGGTGCGCCAAAAAGTTGGGCGGGCTTTAGCCGCCGTGGGGCTAAAGTACACGGGAGGAGTCCGCGTGCGGCATCCCCTCGAGGTGATCATCACTGACGTCGGGCTGGAAGAGATAAAGAAGAGGGTGAAGCGTCCCTTGGAGGGCTTCAAGGTCGCTTCTTACTACGGTTGCCAGACAACCCGGCCCTATAAAGAATTTGACGATCCCTTCTACCCGGAGACGTTAGATAAGCTCATGGCAGCCTTGGGCGCTGAGGTCGTTGACTGGTCGCTCAAGACCCGTTGCTGCGGCGGCTCCGTCACGGGGCTTGTCGAAGAAGTGGGGCTGCGGCTCAACTATATCTTGCTCAACGAGGCCCACAAGAGGGGAGCCAATGTCATCGCCACGACGTGCCCCTTGTGTCAATTCAATCTCGACTGCTACCAGAGCAAGATCATCAAACGATACGATCTGGGCTTCAGTGTGCCTGTGGTCTTCTTCACTCAGTTACTTGGGCTGGCTTTAGGGATGAGCGAGAAAGAGCTAGGTTTTGCCCGCGTGATGGTGCCCATGCAACCACTGCTGAGAAGCCTCATAGGAGGTGAGCCCATCCGTGCCTGAGACCAACGGCGCGCCGAAGATCGGCGTCTATGTCTGTCATTGCGGCGTCAATATCGCTGCGAAAGTCAACGTCTCGGAAGTCGTCGAATTTGCGCAGAAATTGCCCTTCGTTACTGTCGCTCGCGAGTATAAGTTTATGTGCTCCGATCCCGGCCAAGAGCTCATTCAGCAAGACTTGCGCGAAGGGAAAGTCAATCGGGTCGTTGTCGCGTCGTGTTCGCCGTTGATGCACGAGGCGACGTTCCGCAGGGCGACGGCCGAGGGCGGCCAAAACCCGTTCTTTTTCCAGATGGCTAATATCCGCGAGCATGTGAGCTGGGTCACCGAGGACGAGCGCGACGCGACCGAGAAAGCCAAAGCGCTCATTGCTGCGGCGGTACGCCGCGTGGCGGTGCATCAGCCCTTGGAGAGGAAGCGCGTTCCCGTCCATCCCCATGTGTTGGTCGTAGGGGCTGGCATCGCGGGCATCGAAGCAGCGCTTAAGATCGCCGACGCGGGAAAGAAAGTTTATTTGGTCGAGCGCGAGCCGACCATTGGGGGACACATGGCCAAGTTCGATAAAACTTTCCCCACGCTCGACTGCGCCGCATGTATCTTGACGCCGAAGATGACCCAAGTCCGCGCCCATCCCAATATCGAGCTGTTGACGTACTCCGAGGTCGAGTCCGTTGAGCCGTATGATCTGAGAAATTTCAAAGTCAGAATTCGGCGCAAGGCGCGCTACGTGAACGAGGACACCTGCACAGGGTGCGGGCTCTGCGCCGATGTCTGCCCGGTCACGGTGCCCTCGGAGTTCGACGAAGGGCTGGGCACGCGCAAAGCGATCTATCGTCCCTTCCCACAGGCCGTGCCCAACGTCTTCACTATCTCCCGGCGCGGCACGCCCCCTTGTCAAGCGGCGTGCTCGATTCATCAGAATGCTCAAGGCTATATCACGCTCATTGCCCAAGGCAAGTTCAAAGAAGCCCTCGAGGTCATTCTGAGAGACAACCCTCTGCCGTCTATTTGTGGGCGCATCTGCACCCATCCATGCACCCTCAACTGCACACGTGCTACTGTAGACGAGCCCCTCAATATTCCGGGGCTGAAGCGGTTCGTCACGGATCTCTTCCCGGACTATAAGCTCCCGCAGCCCAAGGCGAATCGCTCTGAGAGAATAGCGATTGTCGGCTCCGGCCCTGCTGGACTTATGTGTGCGTATGAACTGCGTCAGCGGGGCTATTGGCCTACTATTTACGAAGCGCAGCCCGTCCCCGGCGGGATGCTCGCTCTTGGGATTCCCGCATTCCGGCTCCCACGCGACGTCATCACCAAAGAGATCAACAGACTGAAAGAGATCGGCATCGAGATCAAGACCAATACCCCGCTAGGCAAAGCTATTACTCTTGAGCAATTGCGTAAGCACTACGCAGCGGTCTTCATCGGGATCGGGGCGCACGTGGAGCGCAAGCTCAAGATTCCGGGGGAAGACTTGCCCAACGTCTGGGGCGGGATTGAGTTTTTGAGAAGAGTCAATCTGGAAGGCCCATTCAAGCTTGGGGAGAAAGTCTTGGTGATCGGCGGGGGCAACTCGGCCATAGACGCGGCGCGCACAGCGCTCCGGTGTGGAGCGAAGGAAGTGACCATAGTCTATCGGCGCACGCGCGCCGAGATGCCCGCCGATCCCAAGGAGATCGCAGCTGCCGAAGAAGAGGGCGTCACGATGATATTCTTGGCAGCTCCTAAGACGATCTTAGGGAGCAAAGAGACGGGCGTGACGGGGCTGGAGTGTCTGAGAATGAAGCTCGGCGCACCCGACGCTTCCGGGCGCCCTGCTCCAGAGCCGATCCCCGGCTCGGAGTTCGTGCTCTCTTGTGATGCGATCATCGCGACTATTGGACAAGTCCCTGATATCGCTTCCCTGGGTGAGCAGCTCGGCATCGAGACGACCAAGTGGGGTACTTTCAAAGTTGACGGCGTGACGCTGGAGACGAACGTTCCGGGGGTCTTCGCCGGCGGCGACTGCGTGACCGGGCCCGACGTCGTCGTCAACGCCATGTACGCCGGCAAGAAGGCTGCGATCTCCATAGATCGCTATCTGAATAAGCTCGACATGCGGGCCGGACGGGAGCTCGAAGGCCCCTATCGCACCGAGTACGCCATAGATACTTCGGGGACACCGGTGCAGAAACAAATCCCGATGCCGGCTATCGAGCTGGGACGCCGCCGCACGTTCGATGAGGTGCACACAGGCTATACGCAAGAGCTGGCCATCGCCGAAGCAAAGCGCTGTCTCGATTGTGCGATCTGCTGCGATTGTCGGCTCTGCTCGACGGTCTGTGAACCCAAGGCAATCAACTACGAGATGAAGGACAAGATCGAAGAGATTGTCGTGGGCGCGATCATCTTAGCGACGGGCTTCAAGACGTTCGATCCTCGCCGGGCTCCCTATACAGGCTATGGGCGGTATGACAACGTGCTGACGGCCTTGGAGTTTGAGCGCATGGTCAACTCCGCTGGCCCCACCGGCGGCAAGATTCTTCTGAAGAACGGCAAAGAGCCCAAGAGCATCGGGATCATTCACTGTGTGGGCTCGCGCGACAAGCGCTTCAACCCCTACTGCTCGCGGGTCTGCTGCATGTATTCTCTCAAGTTCGCCCACCTCGTCAAGGAGCGCACAAAAGCCGAAGTCTACAATTTCTATATTGACCTGCGCGCCTTCGGCAAGGGCTATGAAGAGTTCTACAATCGCGTCCTCTCCGAGGGAGCCCGGCTCATCCGCGGCAACATCGGCGAAGTGACGGACGTGGCCCTCAGCCCCGAAGAAGAGGGCAAGCTGATCATTCGTGTTGAAGACACGCTGGCGGGCGTCGTGCGAAGAATCCCAGTGGATATGGTCATTTTGGCCACAGGGTTAGAGCCCCAAGCGGACGCCGAAGAGGTCCGGAGAAAGTTCTCGATCTCCTGCAGCAAGGAGGGCTGGTTCTTAGAGCGTCATCCCAAGTTGGCTCCGGTCTCGACCTTCACGGACGGAGTCTTCATCGCAGGGACCTGCCAGGGTCCAAAAGACATCCCCGATGCTGTGGCCCAGGCGGGGGCTGCGGCGGCTGAGGCGCTCGCGCTCATTGATCGGGGCTTCGTCGAGCTGGAGCCCAACACCGCTTTTATCCAAGAAGAGCTCTGCTCCGGGTGCAAGACGTGCATCCCGCTCTGCCCGTTCAACGCTATCAGCTTCACCAGTGAGAAGGGCATCGCAGTGATCAACGAAGCTCTGTGCAAGGGCTGCGGCACGTGCGTCGCAGCCTGTCCGTCGGGCGCGGCGCAGCAACACTTGTTCACCGACGAACAGATCTATGAAGAGATCGAAGGAGTGTTGAGCTATGTCTAACGATTGGGAGCCCAAAATCGTGGCGTTCTTCTGCACGTGGTGCACCTACACAGCAGCGGACTTGGCCGGCATCTCGCGGATGACCTACGCCCCCAATGGGCGCATCGTCCGAGTGATGTGCTCTGGGCGGATTGACCCGCAGTTTGTGCTCAAAGCCTTCGCTGATGGCGCCGATGGGGTCTTGATCGGAGGGTGTCATCCGGGAGATTGTCATTACCAAGCGGGCAACTACAAAGCGTTGCGACGGTACACATTGCTCAAGCGCGTATTGACGGAGATGGGCATTGAGCCGGAGCGCTTGAGACTCGAATGGATCTCGGCGTCTGAGGGGGATCGCGTGCAAAAGGTGATGAACGAGATGGCTGAACAGGTTCGCAGACTCGGGCCGCTGCACCTCGAGAAGGCCTCGCGTCGGGCTCAGGTCAAAGAAAAAGAACGAGAAGCTGTTGGAGTGAGGAGCTGAGGAGGTGCGCGATGAGCAAGCCCAAAGTTGCTTTTTATTGGTGCGCCTCGTGCGGGGGCTGCGAAGAAGCTATCGTCGATCTTGCCGAAGACGTGCTTAAAGTCGTCGAGGCCGTAGATATCGTCTTCTGGCCGGTGGCTCTGGATTTTAAGCGTGCTGACGTCGAAGCCATGAGAGACGGTGAACTCGCGGCGTGCTTCGTCAACGGCGCGATCCGAACCTCCGAACAAGAGGAGATGGCCGAGCTGCTGCGCAAAAGATCTCAGCTCTTGATTGCATTTGGGAGCTGCTCACATCTCGGGGGCGTGCCCGGCTTGGCGAATCTGTGGGACCGCCAAGCAATCTTTGACTACGTCTACAAAGAAGCGCCCAGCGTCACCAACCCCGAGGGCGTCGTCCCGCAAGAACAGACGAAGCTTGGCTCCAATGGCTATGCCTTGACCCTACCGTCATTCCGTGACTCGGTGCGCACGCTCGATCAGACCGTGGAAGTAGACTATTACTTGCCGGGCTGCCCGCCACCGGTCAAGCTCATCGTCAACGCCGTCATGGCGATCTTAGAGAATAAACTCCCGCCCAAGGGTACGGTGCTTGCGCCCGATAAAGCCCTGTGCGAGGAGTGTCCGCGCAAGCCGACCAAGCCCGACAAGCTCGCCCTTAAAGAGTTGAAGCGTCCCCATCAGACCCATATAGACTCGGAGAAGTGCTTGCTGGCTCAAGGGCTTCTCTGCTTGGGACCGGCGACGCGCTCAGGCTGCAGCGCACCCTGTGTGAGCGCCAATATGCCCTGCACGGGGTGTCTTGGCCCGACCAGCCGCGTCAAAGACTACGGCGCAAAAGCGCTCTCAGCCATCGCCTCGTTGATAGACTCTGAAGACGGGAGAGAGATCGCCGCGATCATGGAGCAGATCGTCGACCCCGTGGGGACGTTCTATCGCTACAGTCTCCCAGCGTCGCTCTTGCATAGAAGAGTGAGAAGGTCAGGAGGTGCTCAGGCATGACCCGCGAAGTCGTCATTGACCCCATCACGAGACTCGAGGGCCACGGCAAGATTGATATCTTTTTGGACGCGAAGGGCAATGTCGAAAAAGCGTTCTTTCAAGTCCCGGAGCTGCGCGGCTTTGAGAAATTCGCTGTCGGTCGCCCGGCGGAGGATATGCCCCAGATCACGTCACGGATCTGCGGGGTCTGCCCCACAGCCCATCACATGGCGGCGACGAAAGCCCTCGACGATCTGTATAAAGTCGAGCCACCTTCGGCGGCAAAGAAGATACGCGAGCTCGTCTACAGCACGTTTTTCGTCGAAGATCACGCCCTGCACTTCTTCTTCTTGGGTGGGCCCGATTTTGTCGTGGGCCCGACGGCCTCGAAAGCCGAACGAAATATCTTAGGAGTTCTGGGCAAGGTCGGGCTGGAGATCGGGCGAGAAGTGATCGGAGTGCGCAAGCAGCTGCGAGACTTGATCTCGCTTGCCGGCGGGAAGGTCATTCACCCCGTCTTTGGGCTGCCCGGCGGCATCTCCAAAGCCCTCACCAAGGAAGACCAAGAGAAGTTCATCGCCGGAGCTGAGCGGGCCGTGAAGTTCGGCCTCTTCAGCCTTCAGATTTTTCACGACATCGTGCTCAAGAACAAACAGTACGTCGAGACGATCACCTCCGAGACGTATACCCACAAGACATACTATATGGGCCTGGTGGACGACCACAATAGAGTCAATTTCTACGATGGACAGCTGCGCGTCGTCGCCCCCAACGGCAAAGAATCTCTGAAGTTCAGAGCGCAAGACTATCTCAAGCATATTGCCGAGCACGTCGAGCCGTGGAGCTATATTAAGTTCTGCTATCTGAAAGACGTGGGCTGGAAGGGCTTTGTTGATGGGCCGGAGAGCGGCGTCTACGCTGTCGCGCCGTTGGCGAGACTCAACGCTGCCGAGGGCATGGCCACTCCCAAAGCCCAAGAAGCGTATGAAGAGTTCTATAAGACCCTGGGCGGAAAACCCGTCCATCACACGCTCGCCAACCACTGGGCGCGACTGATCGAACTCTTATACGCTGCTGAGCGAATGCAAGAACTCGCAAATGACCCGGAGATCACCAGCCCCACCGTGCGCACCATCCCCACGGCGACACCGACGGAGGGCATCGGCGTCGTCGAGGCTCCTCGGGGCACGCTCATTCATCACTATCAGACCGACGAGAAGGGCGTGATCACCAGAGCGAACCTCATCGTTGCGACGCAAAATAACGCAGCTCGGATTGCGATGTCTGTAGACAAAGCCGCCCGCGGGGTCATCAAGAACGGCAAGATAGACGACGGGATTCTCAATCTCATCGAGATGGCCTTCAGAGCCTACGATCCCTGTCATGGCTGCGCGACCCACGCTCTGCCGGGACAGATGCCCCTGATCGTGCGGGTCTACGACAACGAGAGAAATTTGCTCCGCGAGATCCGAAGAGAGTAAAATGAGCGCGAAGGGAGAGATCGTGAAAGGGAACAAGAAACTGATCGAGCGTTTGAATGCCCTGCTCGCCGACGAGCTGACAGCTATTAATCAATATATCGTGCACTCGGAGATGTGCGCCAACTGGGGCTATGAGCGCCTCCATGAAGCCATTGAAAAACGCGCTATCACCGAGATGAAGCACGCCGAGAGGCTGATCGAGCGCATTCTCTTTCTCGAGGGGATGCCCATCGTCAGCGAGCTCAACGAGATCACAATCGGCTCAGACGTGAAAACACAGTTTGAGAGCGATCTCGCGGCGGAGCAGATGGCCGTCGAAGCGTATAACGAGGGCATCGAGCTGGCCGTTGAGGTTGGGGACAATGGGACGCGAGCGCTCTTAGAGTCTATTCTGGCCGACGAAGAAGGCCATATAGACTGGCTCGAAGCGCAGCTTGACCAGATCAAGCAGATCGGGATTCAAAATTATCTCACGGAGCAGATGAAGCCCCACGAGTGAAAAGCCCTGTGAAGACACTGATTCTTGGCTTGGGCAACGACCTGCTCGGCGACGATGCCGTCGGGATTCTCGCCGCGCGAGCGCTCAAAGAACATCTGACAGATAAAGCCGACGTCGTCGAGAGTTCGCTGTCGGGAATAGCCTTGCTCGATCTCTTGATCGGGTATGAGCGGGCGATTATCATTGACGCGGTGCAAACCGGCAAGAACCCCCCAGGGACGATCTACACGCTGAGTCCTTCAGATCTTCGTGCGGTGCTCGCCCCGTCTCCCCATTATGCAGGCCTGCCAGAGTTGATCGCGACAGCTCAAGCGCTCCAGCTCGACTTCCCCACAGAGATAACGATCTTCGCTGTTGAAGTTGAAGACCCTTACACCCTTGGGGAGAAGCTCAGCCCCGCTGTGGCGCAGGCTCTCGAAAAGCTCGTCCGACAGATTGAAAAGCACATAGCTCCAGGGCTTGCCCCAAGCGTCACAGGGGGAAACGTGGACTGAGAACCCCGAACGCTCTATGGCACGGCGATTCTCGTATCGGTGCGCTCGATGCCAGGGACGCTGCTGATCTGCTGCACAATCGCAGTGAGGAGCTGGGGGGTCTGCGCCTCGACCAGCGCGATCCCGTCAATATCGCCAAAGAGCGCGTGAGCTTCCTTGACTCCTTGAATGAGCTTGAGCCCTTTGAGGACCTCTTGGATAGGGAAGGCCTGCTGAGGGTCCTTATGAAACTTCAGCAGCACGTACGCTCTGAGCATAGGCACCACCTTGCACACATCTTAGAGATTCGACAGGGGCGCTGTCAATTGATTATACTGAGATATCATGCACGAGTGGGCCCTTGCGGAAGCTGTCGTCGCCACAGCGAAAAAGGCCGCGCACGAGAAGAAGTTGCACCGCGTCACGGAGATCACCGTGAAGCTCGGCGAGCTGCAGCAGATCGAGCGCGAGATCTTTGCGTTTGCGCTGGAGCAGATCCTCTCGCACGAAGACCCTCTCATGCGTGCAGCGAGAATCGTTCTTGAGACCGAGCGTGCGCAGTTTCGCTGTCGCGCGTGCAGCTTCGAGTGGGCTTGTGAGAGCGAAACCATCCCATCCGAGATCGCCGAAGCGATTCATTTCATCCCCGAGGTCGCCCGCATATATATTCGATGTCCGCGCTGTCACAGCCCTGATTTTGACGTAGTCCAAGGGCGAGGGGTCTGGCTGGCCTCCCTGAAGGGGGAGGAGTGAGATGGACCCGCGCGTCGCGATCATTGGAGAGCGACTGAGGAGCATCAAAAGAATTCTCGCTGTAGCGGCGGGCAAGGGCGGCGTGGGCAAGAGCACGGTCGCGACAGGGCTGGCGCTCGTGCTCGCAGAGATGGGACATAAAGTCGGGCTTTTAGACCTAGACTTCTACGGCCCCTCGACGCACGTGATTTTAGGCGTCTCTGAGGGGATCCAGCCTACAGAGGAGCGCGGGATCGTCCCGCCGAAGGTGCACGGGGTCGAGTTTATCTCTATTGTCTACTACACAGGGATGGAACCGGCGCCGTGGCGCGGGCCGGACCTGACGAACGCCCTCATTGAGCTGTTGGCGATCACGCGCTGGGGGGAGCTAGATTTTCTCATAGTAGACATGCCGCCGGGGATGGGCGACACGACGCTCGACGCGATCCGATTCCTGAAAAACCCAAGTTTCCTTGTGGTGACGACGCCATCACGTATTGTGTACGAGACGGTGCAGAAACTTATCGCGCTCCTGAGAGAGTTGAACATCCCCTTAGTTGGAGTCATTGAGAACATGAGAAGGCTTGGCGATAGAGCACGCTACTCTTTTGACGTGCGCTTCTTAGGGGAGTTGCCATTCGATGAAGGACTTGAAGACGCTCTGGGAGCCCCAGGGAGATTTCTGCAGACGGAATTTGCCCAGCGGCTGCGTGAGATCACCAAAAATAATATCAGCCCTCTGCTCACAGCCTAGGGGAGCGCCGGGTAGTTTGGGAGTTCACCCTCCCTTGCCCAAAACCTTCTCATAGATCTCTCGCTTAGGCACCCCTCTCATGTGCGCCACTCGTCTGATCGCTTCTTTCTTCTCAAGCCCTTCAGCCATGAGCTGCTGCACCTGCTCGACCACGCTCAGCTCCGCATCTTCTGATTCTAGAGACTCGCTAAACTCTTTCGGCTCGATGACGATCGTGATCTCGCCCTTGATCGCCGGGCGCGACTGTAACTGATGAAGAATTTCGCTTGGCTTGCCTCGGAGAATCTCTTCATGCACTTTGGTCAGCTCCCGACAGAGCGCGATCCGTCTCTCCGAGAGCACTTCGCTCATGACTTCTAGCGTGTCGAGCACGCGATGCGGGGATTCGTAGAACACGATCGTGCGCGGCTCCTGGGCAAGACGCGCGAAGAACTCACGCTTTGCTTTCTGGCCCTTCGGAGGCACGCCCTCGAAGACAAAGCGCTCCGTCGAAAAACCCGACACGATCAGGGCTGCTATCAGCGCCGTCGGCCCCGGAATGGGGACAACCGAGATATCTTCAGCAATCGCCCTCTGGACAAGCTCATATCCCGGATCGGAGATGAGGGGGGTTCCGGCGTCCGAGATGAGCGCGATCTTCGCCCCAGCTTTGAGCTTTTGTATAAAATACTCAACGCGCTCGTGCTCCACCCCGCGATACAAGCTGCGCTCAAAGGGCTTTTCGATCCCGTAGCGCGCCAGAAGCTTTCGCGAGCGCCGGGTATCTTCGGCAATGACCAGATCGCACTCTTTGAGGACTCTCAGAGCCCGCAGGGTAATATCTTCTAAGTTTCCGATGGGCGTGGCGACGATAAATAATGTCCCGGAAGACCTCTCCCCCAGCCCCTCCCCTAAAGGGGGAGGGGGGCTTTGCTCCCCCTTCCCTTTAGGGAAGGGGGGTGGGGGGGTAGGTCTTGCATTGCTCACACGGCAATCATAGAATACTGTCAGCACTCTATGCAACCGAGGAGGAACGATGGCCACGCTCCAGGAACTCCGCGATCGCTTGACCCAGATCGCTGATCGCCTTTGACTTAGCTGCTCTCGAGGCTGACCTGAAGCAGCTCGAAGACCAGATGCTCACCCCCGGCTTTTGGGAGGACAGACATCGAGCGAGGCTCGTCGCTCAACAAGTCGAGCAGAAGCGCCGCGTTCTCCAAAAATATAAAGCTTTGGAGACCCAGCTCGATGACTTAGAAGTTTTAGAGGAGCTGGGCAAATCTGAGGGCGACCCCTCTGTCGAACGCGAAGTGCAGTTGGGCGCTCAGGAGCTGGAGAAGCGTCTTTCGGCTCTTGAGCTCGAAGCGTTTCTCAATGAGCCCTACGACCCCAATGATTGCTATCTGAGTATCAACGCTGGGGCCGGGGGCACCGACGCTCAAGATTGGGCCGAGATGCTTCTGAGAATGTATCTGCGATACATTGAGCGTCGTGGCTGGCGAGCCAGTATTATTGAAGCCAGCCCAGGAGAAGTCGCGGGGATCAAGAGCGCTACCGTTGAAGTACAGGGGTCTTATGCATACGGCTACTTAAAAGCCGAGCGCGGCGTCCATCGCCTGGTGAGGATCTCCCCGTTTGACGCCAACGCGCGACGGCACACGTCGTTCGCTGCTGTCACCGTGACCCCCAAAGTGGAGGAGGCCGATGTCGAGATCCTCCCCGACGACTTGAAGATCGACACATTTCGCGCTGGGGGTGCAGGAGGGCAGTACGTCAACAAGACCGAATCAGCCGTAAGAATTACGCACCTGCCCACGGGGATCGTCGTGACCTGTCAGCGGGAGCGCAGTCAGCAACAGAACAAAGAGATCGCATTAGAGCTGCTTGCGGCGCGCCTGTACGAGCTGAAGCTGCGCGAAAAAGAGCAAGAGATCGCAAAAGTGCGCGGGGAGCTCCGTTCGATTGAGTGGGGCAGCCAGATCAGATCGTATGTCTTGCAGCCCTATCAGCTAGTGAAAGACCATCGCACGGAGATCGAGGTCGGCAACGTGCAAGCTGTTTTGGACGGCGAACTTGATATTTTCATTGAGGGATATTTGAAGCGCAAGCGATAACTATGTCTGAGAGGGTAACAGAATGGCTGGTCAAGATTTTGCTTCCCCTTGGAGGAGCGATTGCTCTCATTATTGGCGCCCTTGTAAGCACTGAAAAAGCCATTGCGGCTTTCTTAGTGTTCCTTTTGATTCTTCACGGAATTTGGTCAATAGTTGATCCTGAAAGTGCTTTCATGTTTGGGAACAGATGGATGTTCAAACAGGCAGAACCATCTGATCTCGCTTTGCTATTGACCCAGATTGGGGGAATAATAACTATTATCGCGTCTATCATCATCTTGTTAATCGTGCTGTTCCGTTATTAGCATATGTTGATTTTTATTTTTTTGTTCTTCGCTGCCATTGCCATCGGATGGGTGGCGAGCATGGTCGGGGTCGGCGGGGGGATCTTTATGGTCCCGCTCTTGGTCTTCTTCGGCTCGGTGGGCACCACCCAAGAAGCCGTCGGCACCAGCTTAGCAGCGATTGTCTTCAACTCGATCTCCAGCACGGTCGCGTACTCTCGACAAAAAAAGATAGACTATAGATTCGCGCTGGCGCTGCTGCCGATGGCACTCGTCGGCGCATGGCTGGGAGCATTTCTCACGGAATTCATCTCTAGTGAAGCCTTAGCCATCGCGTTTGGGATTCTCTTGCTCTACGTCTCCGGGCTGATGCTTGCGGGGAAAGAGCCCAAGGAGCTGGGTTTGCTCCTGCGGCGCGGCCTCGACCCTCAGGGAAACCCCACGCCCCTCCTTGGCGCTTGGGTCGGGCTGATCGCTGGAGTTGCTGCAGGGTTCTTTGGGATCGGCGGGGGGATCGTCATGGTCCCAGCGATGAATATCTTTTTGGGAGTCGAGATCGTGAGCGCCGTCGCGACGAGTCTCTTCGTCATGGGGCCGTCGTCGCTCATCGCGGCGATCACCCACTTTTTTCAGGGAAATCTCCATATAGATTTAGCGATCCCGCTGGCATTGGGAATTATCATCGGGGCGCAGCTTGGGGCGTGGAGCACGACGAAAGTCTCAAGAGTTTTTCTGCGACGGCTCTTTGGCGTGGTGCTGCTCTATTCAGCGATCAATATGATCTGGAAGGGCGTGCAGGGCTTGTTATAATATGATCCCATGCAGATCGCCATTGACGGTCCTGCCGGATCGGGGAAAACGAGTCTCGCCCGCGCGCTGGCTCGGCATTTTAACTGTCTCTTTGTGAACACCGGCGCGATGTATCGGGCTGTCGCCCTGGGGCTCTCCCAAGGGCTGAAGCTCTCCCAGATACAGATAGAGATACACCCCGATGAGCGCGTCACCCTCAACGGCACAGACGTCACAGAGAAGCTCTACACCCCGGAGATGGACGAACTCGCCTCTCAGGTGGCGGCCCGCCCCGAAGTCCGAGAGTTTCTCATTGCCCGGCAGCGGGCGCTCGCCCAGCAATATAAGAATATCGTGATGGAAGGACGAGATATCGGCTCAGTCGTCCTTCCCAACGCCGACGTCAAGCTCTATCTCGAAGCTTCCGTCGAAGAGCGCGCTCGGCGGCGCTGCCGCGAGCGCTCTCATCAGTCCTACACAGAAGTTCTAGCGCAATTGCGCGCCCGCGACGCCCGTGATGCAGAAGGCTTCGGACGCTTGCACATCGCTCCAGATACTATAGTGATTCACACCGATGGCCGCACGCTCGCCGACGTCATCGCTGAGGGTGTGCGGGTCGTTGAGGCCGCGTTGCAGAGACGGAAATCGTCTGGTACACTGAACGGGTGAATGCTCCCGTACCGTGGAAGGATTGGCTCTATCGCTTTTTGGCGGTGCTCGTCGACATCGCGGTCCGGATTCTCTTTCGCTTCCGGGTGCGCGGGAGGGAGAACATCCCTCACGGCGGCTTTCTGCTCGTAGCGCGCCATCGCAGTTATTGGGATATTCCCTTGGTGGCCATCGCCCTAGGAGGGCGCCATCGAATTCACTTTGTAGCGCGCAAGACGCTGCTGCACGAGAATAAATTCTTGGCGTTCTTCGTGCGGCTCTTTGCGATCACTATAGATCGAGAGCACTTTCAGGTCGAAGATATGCGCAAGGTGTTAGAAGCCATCAAGTCTGGAAAGATCGTGGGGATCTTCCCCGAAGGGACGACGCAGCGCCCTCAACGGGCTCACCCAGGGGTGATTCGCTTCGCTGAGCGCACCGGCAGCGAGTTCGTCGCGGTACGTTTGGAAGCACGCGGGCCCTACCCCCCACAGTACCCGTTCCGGTGGCCCCAGATCACGGCGTATATCAGTGCGCCGTTCAGCTTACGAGATCTGGAGTTCGATCTGGGAGAGATCTCAGACCGTCATGAACGCTATCAGAGGCTCGCGGATCTATTGATGGAACGCATAGACAGGGTGGGGCTGGAACGCGCCCCCATTCTGCAGGAGATCACATGAGAACGGCCGTGAAACCGACGATAGAGATCGCGCGGAGCGCCGGGTGGTGCTTCGGCGTGGAGCGCATCGTTCAGATGGCCGAGAGGCTATTGAGTGAGACCAAAGACGGCCCGGTCTACTGTCTGGGGGAACTGATTCATAATCCCCAAGAGGTCGAACGGTTGCGCGCCAAGGGGATGGTGTTTGTGAAGTCTCACGAGGAGTTGCCCCCGCTGGGGCCGGGACAGAGAAGAAAGGTCTTAATTCGCGCCCACGGCGTCGCCCCGGCAGTCAAGCGGGCTCTTACAGAGAAGGGGTACGAGATTCATGACGGGACGTGCCCCTTGGTGACGATCCCCCAGAAGTTCGCGCGCGAGATCGCTGAGCAAGGCTATAGACTAGTGATTATGGGGCACATCGAGCACCCGGAGATCCAGGGGATTTTGGGCTGCCTTGAAGGGCTGGACGTTCGGGTAGACGTGATCGCTGGCCCGGAGGAAGTCGAGAAGCTTCACTTAAAAGCTTCGGATCGGGTGGGGCTGATCTCGCAGACGACCCACCCCTACGAAAAATTCGCCCAGCTGATCGGGGAAGTCTTGAAGCGTTGCTTGGAGGTGCGGGCATATAATACAATCTGTCAGGCGACGTTCGATCGTCAAGATGCGATTCGTGAGCTTGCGCAACGGTGTGATATTGTTATAGTGATTGGCGGGCGCAACAGCTCCAACACCTGTCGGCTGGCGGAGATCGCCGGAGAGTATACGACGTGCTATCATATAGAGGACGCATCCGAGCTGAAAGGAGAGTGGTTCTTGGGAAAGCAGCGCATAGGGATCTCTGCGGGGGCTTCCACCCCCAGTCGGTGCATCGAAGCTGTCCAATCGGCCATTGAGCAGCTCACGCGTT
>JBBISQ010000022.1:0-23361 GCA_037441155.1 Candidatus Fraserbacteria bacterium | reverse complement strand
CGTTATCGAGCGTATACGCTGTGAGAGCGCCGACGACGGGCGAGGGCGGCTTGGTCAGAGTCCAGACGGCTAAGACGGCTGCGACGACCGCGACGACGACAACTCCACCGGTGATCCACAGTGTTGAACGTTTCGTCTGTTTTGGTACTTGAGCAGCCATAGGGCTAGCAGCCTCCTTACTTTAAGAATTATTCTACGGCATGGAAGAAGAGGGCGCCAATTATCGATGCTCCGGTAGGCGCGTGTCAATTTTTAAAATCTTATAGAGATAATCGCGGGCGATCAGCGCCGTCACGCCAAGATAGAGGGCGAGCACGGCCAGCACAATGCCCACGGGAGTCCCCCAGCCAAAGCGCGATGCGTAATACCCCCCGGCAATGGCGAGCCCTAATCGAATGATTCGGTCTTCAATCCCCATCCGACCGGGGCGCACTGCCCGTGTCTCCGTCGGCGGCTCTTGGCCGAGCATCTCGTACTTGGGCCTTTCTATTTCGCGCAGCTCGCCGCGAAAGACAGCTAAAAGCACAAGAGCCAACGCCCCAATCCCCAACACAATACCAAGCCAGTTCAACGGATCCATGCCTTCAGCCCCTCACCCCTCTCACCCCTGCTCCCCTCTCCCCTCGGAGGGAGAGGAGATGGGAGCGAGGGTATCACTCGTGCGAATGCTCGCCCTGCAAGCTCTTGATGTACTCGATGATCGCCTTGATATCGTCTTCGCTCAACTGTCCCTGATAGATTGGCATGAGATTGGCCTGGAAGCCCTTGGCGATCTTGGCGTTCGGGTTTAAGATAGACTCGCGCAAGTACTCGTCGTCAGCGACGACTTTCGTCTCGGTGCCGTCGGGCAGGATGACCTCGACTTCGTGTCCGTACAGCCCCTGCCATGTGGGGCCGACGATCGTCGTCCCGTCGGTGCTGTGACAGGCCGTGCACCCTATCGAGCTGGAGAGCTGCTGGCCTCGCTCAACGAGCTGAGTCTCTTCGGTTTGAGCTGGCGGCGGCTGAGCAGGCTGCTCCGTCGTCGGGGGAGATGGCTGTGGTTCAGGCTGTTGCGTCTGCTGCTGCTCGCCTCCGCCGCATCCTGTTACGAACAAGAGAGAGAAAACGCTCAGACTAAGAACGACTCTTGCGAATCTTCCCATTTCGATCATCTACCTCCGTGAGAGTATTTTAGCGCAAACTCTTGATGTACTCAATGAGCGCTTGAAGCTCTTCGTCGCTGAAGCGCCCCTCGTAGCTGGGCATGACGTTCTGAAAGCCCTTGACGATCTTGGCTGCTGGCTGCTCGATCGACTCTTTAATATACTCTTCGTCGGCGAGAACTTTCGTCTCGGTGCCGTCGGGCAGCACGACTTCTATCTCGTGCTCAAAAAGCCCTTTCCATGTTGGGCCGACGTTGGGGGAGCCGTCTACGCTGTGACACGCGACGCACCCGGCGCTCCTGTAGAGCTCTCTGCCCTTGGCAATGCGCGGGTCTTCTGTTGGCGGTGGAGGCGGGGCGATCCCGGCCCGTAGCTTCTGCGGCTCGTTGCCCAGACTGACCAAGAACGCTGCAAGATCGCGCAGATCTCGCTCACTCAGATAGCGATACGTGGGCATGACCGACTTGGGCTTGAACTTGCGCGGGTCAACCAAGTGATCAATGTGATACTTCATATCGGGGATCTTGCGCCCGATGACAGTTAGGTCTGGGCCGTCGCGCTGCGTGCCCAGCATCGTGAACGGGTACTTCACAAAGTCGCCCATCTGCGAGACTTCGTCGGGCTTGGCGCCCTCAGCCCAGCCCGTCTTGATATCTTCAGGCCGCAGATAGAGCGTGTGACAATAAGTGCAGCCGTTTGCCAAATAGACCAAATATCCCCGATAGGGTTGGCCCTCCAGCCCGGAGCCTCCGGGGTCTTTGAGAGATTCTCCGGGCTTCCAGTCCCAGGCGCGCGCTGTCGGGGGAATCTGCTGGGCTTGATGAGCTGGGATAATATAGAGCACGAGCGTGAAGAGCGTCATGATAATGACTAACGCTCCCAAGGCGTGATACCCCGCAGTCGTCCATTGTCTTGGGCGCATCTTCCCGTAGAGGGCCCAGAGCATAAATGCGAGAAGCCCGGCCCCGACAAGAACAACAAGAACCCAATAGACGGCCGACGCCTCGCCGGGGGCTGGCCAGGGTTGATGCTGCATCATGACGCGGTCACCCTCCTCTCGACGCGAGCCGCTGCGGGTTCAGCCACCTCGCTCATGCCCTCTGCAAACTTTGGACCCACTTGCAGCGAGCGCACGATGAGATACCCAAAGAGCGCAAATCCCAAGACGACCCCGGCCCCCATCAGCGTTCTAAATAATCGGGCCAGCCAGACCGCCGAGATCGTCTCGTAGATCGTGTTGCCCAGAATATTGATGCTGATGCCAGTCACCAGCCCGGAGTGGGTGAACCCCAGATAGAACAAGGGGAAGACAACAGCCATGATCCAGAAGACCCAGTTGGCGAGCGTTCTGCTATAGAGCTGCCTTCCCGTCAGGCGCGGGAAGATATAGAGAATTGCAGCAATCCCGTAGCATGTAAAAGCACCGGTGAGAGCTAAGTGCGCGTGCGCCTGGACCCATTCGGTGAAGTGCACGAACCAATTGACGGCGTGGGTTGTCTGAAACGGCCCCTGGATGCAAGTGAAGAGATAGTACACCGAGCCGAAGATCGCAAATCTCAGGGGAAAAGAGTCAAAGATCTTTCTCCAGTTGCCCGCTGGCGTCGCCAAATGATTGACGACGACAGCGAGCACGGGAATGGCCAACAGCACTGAGCTGACGACGGCGAACTCGCCGATCCATGTGGGCATAGGCATCTGCAAGAAGTGATGGAGCCCCGTGCCGGGATAGAAGGCCATGAGCGTCCAGAAGCCCAAAATCCCCAATCTGTGAGAATAGACAGGCTGCTGGGAAGCGATAGGGATGAGATAATACGCGATGCCTAATCCCAACGGCGTGATAAACAGTCCGACGGCGTTGTGCAGCCACCAGGCGTGGATGATCTGATTCCCCAAGCCCGAAAACGCCAGGGTGAGAAAGTTCCCGACTACGTAGGTGATCGCCGTTGTGTACAGCCCGCCCAGCAGATACCACACCGAGACGTACAGGGTGGGCTTGGTGCGCGCAAGCACTGTCGCGTGCACACTGAAGATAATCGCGACAGCGCAGAGCACGATGAGCAGGTCAACGAGCAGCGGGGCTTCGGCGTACTCGTAGGGCTGGATCGAGAGCAGGGGGTTCCCCACGATCCCCGCCCAGATAAGAATCACATCTAAGACGACGGCAAGGTTCCAGAGCCATCCGGCCCAGTAGGCGAGCTGAGGGTATTTCAGCTCGACGCCGCAGAGCTTGGGGATGATATAGAAGATAGCCGCAACAAAGCTCATCCCGATCCAGCCGTAGATCACTATATTAGTGTGGAAGATGCGAGCCTTGCTGTAAGCAAGGTTGAGATCTGCCAAGAAGTTGAGCGCATTGGGCCACAAGAACTGGAGCGACATCAGCGCGCCGATGAGCGGCCCCAGCGCCAGCCAGACGAGCGACGAGAAGAGCCACAGCTTCACAGCTCTCTCAGCCATGTTTCTATCTCCCTCCCATGATTAGCCGCGCGGGCTGGTGAGCGCGAACGGCCCGATGAGAAAAGCATAGACAAGCCAAGCGAGCACGGCGACCCAAACCCACCACGGGAAGCGCCCCTCCCCTTCGGGAATCTCGGGATCTTCAGCTGTCTTTTTAGCCGTCATCTCTCTCCTCCATCTTTCTTTTCTTCTTTTTGATGATTTGATTATAGTTATCGACGGGGGGCGTGTGCAAATTTTTTGACTTGAATGCCGCTGCGAAAATAGCTATAATCTGCACTGCCGTAGATCAGTCTGAGTTATGATATATATCACAAGACGAAGCTGGCACATTCAAGCTGGGGGATTTTCCGCATTATGCAGGCCACGCTCACTTCTCTCGTGTTGGTCCTCATCGTCGTGGGGGCAGTCGTCTTGGTAGCCAGCGGCATCTGGTGGTTCACGCCGTTGGCATCGAATTGGAGCGAGATAGACGGAGCGCTGCTCATCACGCTCGCCGTGATCGGCATCGCTTTTGTAGTACTCAATCTGTTCTTGGCCTATCTTGTCTTGCGCTATCGTCATCGAGAGCAAGGCCGCGCTCAGTTCATTCCTGATAACCCTAAGATCGAGAAGGTCTTGATCGGGGTCACGGCCTTGGGCATTGTGATTCTCTTGGCGCCGGGGCTGTTTGCGTACTCACGGTTTATCAGCCCGCCGCGCGACGCGCTGACCATCGAAGTCTTGGGAGAACAGTGGCGGTGGAGCTATCGCTACCCCGGCCCCGACGGCAAACTTGGCAGGGCTAATCCCAAACTCATCAGCCCCAAAAATCTCTTCGGGATTGATCTCTCTGACCCTGCCGCCCAAGATGATATTCTCTCATACACCGAGCTGCATCTGCCCGTCAATCGCCCCGTCTTGCTCCACATACGAGCGAAAGATGTGCTGCACAGCTTCTTCATCCCAAGCTTTCGCGCCAAGATGGACGCCGTCCCCGGCATGGTGACTCACTATTGGTTCATCCCAACACGGGAGGGGAAGTTCCAGGCCGTCTGCGCGGAACTCTGCGGCATCGGCCACCATAGAATGCAAAGCCCTGTCATCGTCGAGAGCTCAGAAAGATTCCAAGAGTGGCTGGCCAAGCAACCGACCGTCGCCGCCACTGTCAAACCCTAGGAGTGAAATTATGTCCCTACACAATAATCACGGAGGCTTCTGGACGAAATATATCTTCAGCCAAGACCATAAAGTGATCGCTATTCAGTACACAATCACGGCGCTGCTGATTGGGCTCTTTGGGCTTGTGCTCTCATGGGTGTTGCGCTTGCAATTGGGTTTTCCCGGAAGTTTTCAGTTTCTAAATCCCGGCTCGTACTATCAGATATTGACCCAGCACGGCATGATCATGATCGTCTATCTGCTGACGGCGATCTTGCTTGGAGGCTTTGGGAACTATCTCATCCCATTGATGATCGGGGCGCGGGATATGGCCTTCCCGTTCTTGAATATGCTGAGCTACTGGGTCTATCTGCTCTCGGTCATCGTGCTGATGGCGGCGTTCTTAGTGCCGGGGGGCCCCACGGGCGCGGGCTGGACGCTCTACCCGCCTCTGTCGGCACTGCCCAACGCCGCGCCCGGCTCCGGCTGGGGTATTAAATTAATGCTCATATCATTGGTGATCTTCATTGCTGCAGCTACGATGGGCGGCTTGAATTACGTGACGACCGTCTTGCAATGTCGCACCAAGGGGATGACCCTGATGCGTATGCCCCTCTCGGTCTGGGGCATCTTCATCGCTTCAGTCATGGCTCTCTTTGCATTTCCGGCGCTCTTCGTCGGCGGGGTGATGCTCTTATTAGACAATCTCTTAGGCACAAGCTTCTTCATCCCCACAGTCACGCTCTTGGGGCAGCAACTCCCCCGTGAGGGCGGCAACCCCTTGCTCTTCCAGCACTTGTTCTGGTACTTTGGGCATCCCGAAGTCTATGTAGTGATCCTGCCGGCGATGGGCATCGCCTCTGACTTAATCTCAACGCACTCGCGCAAGCCGATCTTCGGCTACAAAGCGATGGTGATCGCTCTGGCGGCGATCGCGGCTATTGGGTTTATCGTCTGGGCCCATCATATGTTCGTGAGCGGCATGAACCCGTATTTTGGGTTCTTCTTCGCCGTGAGCACGCTGATCATTGCTATCCCGTCAGCAGTGAAAGTCTATAACTGGCTGCTCACGCTCTGGCGGGGGAATATTCGCTTCACCACCCCGATGCTCTTTGGCATCGGCTGGATCAGCACGTTTATTATTGGAGGCTTGACGGGGTTGCCCTTGGGGAACGTCATCGCCGACGTCCCGCTACACGACACGTACTTCGTCGTGGGGCATTTTCACCTGGTCATGGGGGTAGCGGCGCTCATGGCGATCTTGGGGGGCATCTATCACTGGTTCCCCAAGGTGACGGGCAGGATGCTCAACGAGACGCTGGGGAAGCTGCACTTCTGGGTGACGTTTGTGGGGGCGTATATGATCTTCTTCCCCATGTTCTTGCTGGGGATCTTGGGCGTGCCTCGACGATATTTCGACTTCAATATTTTAGGATATCTGCCGCCGCAGACCGGCTTGCTGAATATCGTGATCACCGTAGCAGCGCTGACCGTTGGGGCGGTGCAGCTGCTCTTCCTAGGGAATCTGATTTGGAGCGCCCTGAAGGGCAAGAAGGCCGAAGCCAACCCCTGGCAGGCGACGACGCTCGAATGGCAGACGCCAACAACGCCGCCTCCGCACGGCAATTGGGGTGCGGAGACGCCTACGGTCTATCGCTGGGCGTATGACTACAGCGTCCCCGGTGCAGAGCGCGACTTCATCCCGCAGAACGTTCCAGCGCCAGCGCTTGTGGGAGCAACACGGATAGAAAGCACATTATGATCGCCAATCACGGTTCCAACGGACATAGAGAGCTGTTCATTGCGCCGGGGCGCGTGGGGCTGTGGCTCTTTCTTGGGGTAGCAACGATGGTCTTCGCGGCGCTGGTGAGCGCGTACATCGTGCGCATGGGATCTGCAGATTGGCATGGGTTGCCCAAGCCGGGGCTGCTCTGGGTCAACACGGGAATATTGCTCCTAAGCAGTGCCGCGCTCCAGTGGGCACGCCTCCGGGAGCGTCAGGGCGACAGCACCAATGCACGATTGGGAGTCATCGCCGGGGCGGTGCTCAGCGCGCTCTTCTTGCTCGGACAGATATGGGCGTGGGGTGTGCTGCACAGGCTCGGCTATTTTCTCGCGACAAATCCGTCGAGCAGCTTCTTCTATCTCTTGACGGGGGTGCACGGGCTGCATCTAGTGGGAGGGCTGATCGTCGCCGCGTGGACGGTGCGCTCCCCGGAGCGCTTTCAGCTTTTTGTGACATATTGGCACTTTCTGACTATCGTCTGGGTGGTACTGTTTACCCTGATCGTGCTGACATAGACAAGCGAGGTGTCCTATGGCGCAACAGATAGAATCTCGAGTGCGAGCCCTTCCCCGGTGGCTGCGTGAGTGCGTCGCCGACTGGTCGTCGGATCAGCAGACGTTCAGAGTCAACTGGGGCAAGGCGATGATGTGGATCTTTCTCATTAGCGATATGTTCGTCTTCGGCTCGTTTCTGTCGGCGTATGCGGCGGCGCGGCTGAGCGCGACTTCGCCTTGGCCTGACCCTGCGCAAGTCTTCGCCCTCCACATTGGCGAGAGCGAAGTCCCACTCCTGCTCATCGCGATCATGACTTTCGTGCTCATCAGCAGCAGCGGGACGATGGCCATTGCTGTCAAGTACGGCTACGAGCGCCATCGCGCCAAAGCCGCGCTCTTTCTCACCCTGACGGCTCTGCTGGGGCTGACGTTCGTGGGCATGCAAGCATTCGAGTGGACCAAACTCATTCGTGAGGGGGTTCGCCCGTGGGCGAACCCCATGGGCGCACCGCAGTTTGGCTCGTCGTTCTTTATGATCACCGGGTTTCACGGGCTGCACGTCACCGCCGGGGTGATCTACTTAGCGACGATAGCCTCCCAAGTGCTGCGCGGCGCTTACGAAAAGATCGGGTATCAGCGCGTCGAGATCGCCGGACTCTATTGGCATTTTGTCGATTTAGTCTGGGTCTTCATCTTCGCGTTCTTCTATCTCTTCTAGTCTAGGGAGGAAGATATGGAGCATACGGGCGAGCAGCATCATCCTATCAGGGTCTATTTGATCGTGTGGGGCTTGCTCTTTGTGTTGAGCGCGATGTCGTATCTCGTAGACTATTTTGAGGTGCGCCCCAAAGAGCTCGCGTGGTTTTTGATCACGGCGTTTGCGCTATTGAAAGCTGGGCTGATCGTCAGTTACTTTATGCACGTGCGCTTTGAGCGGTTGAGTTTAGTCTACGCGATCCTGCTGCCCCCGCTCTTGATCTTGGCGCTGACGGCATTCGTGATGGCCGAGGGCGGCTACGTCTTTGACGTGCGCGCGATCTTCTTTGGGAGGTAGACGATGGTCAGGATCGTATCTGCCCTGAGCGCTCTACTCTTGATGCTCAGCTGGGTCGGATATGCCGATCACGAGTTGCGCAAGAGCATCTTCGAGTCTTTAGGGCCTAACGCCTGGGGGATGTATATATTGCTGCCCATCCCGTTCATTGCCCTGGGGGTCATCGGGTATTTCGTCTACCGGGCGTGGAGGGCTTCAGAGAGCACGCCCCCATCGCGTGATGGGAATTGATATGCAGACTTCAGTCCTCTTTCGCCAGCTGAGCGTCATCACGGTCTTCATCGCTTTTGTGCACTTGCTCTTTGGCAATATCGTGAGCGGGACCAATTCAGGGATGGGCTGCGGCCCGCACTGGCCCCTCTGCCAGGGACAGCTCTTGCCCCCACTGAGCGATCCCGCACTCGTCATCGAATGGACACACCGGCTCTTTGCCGTGCTTGTGGGCTTGAGTATTCTCGCAACGGCTCTCGTCGCGTGGCGGCGGGAGCGCGATAAGCCGGTGCTCGTCTGGCTGGCTACGGCGTCGCTGGCGCTCGTCGTTGTCGTTGGGATCTTGGGAGGCGTAACGGTCTTGCTCGATCTGCCCAGATTCATCTCGACGGCGCACTTTGGGTTGGGCGTCTTGCTCTTTGCGCTGCTCGTTGTGCTCGCGAACCTCTCCTCAAGTCCCTCTAAGGGGGGAGGGGAGTTCCCCCTTCCCTTGAGGGAAGGGGGCCAGGGGGGTAGGTCTGGACTCCATCGCTGGGCACTCTCCTCGACTGTTTTGATTTATCTTCAAGCAGCGCTCGGGGCGTATGTGCGCCACAGCCAAGCGGGGATGGCCCTGCCCCTCTGGCCCTTCTTGACGTTCTTCCCCAACTTGGCGATCAGCCCCATCGCGCATCAGTGGTCCCACAGAGCGCTGGCGCTGATCGTCCTTGGAGTCGTGGCGCTCACGGCAAAGCGAGCGATCGCGTCGGGCTACACGGTCTTGGGAGTCAGCTCGGTCGCCCTGGTGCTCGTTCAGATTGCCCTTGGGGTTCTCACAGTTGGGACCTTGCTCAACCCCATCATCGCCATGCTCCATCTTGCCGGTGCTCTGGCGCTGTTGGCCTCGCAGATCGTGCTGACGGTGCAGAGCTGGCCTATCTCTGCCCCTACACTTGCCCAGAAAGGAGAAGCACACGCATCATGACGACTGTTGCGCTGCCTTTCTCCCTGCGCCAGACGCTCTCAGATTATCTTGCTCTCACCAAGCCGCGCATCACCTTGCTCGTGCTCGTGACGACGGCCGCGGCGTTTTGGGCCGCAGCGCACGGATCGTTCTCACTGGGGCTTTTTGTGATCACATTGATTGGAACGGGACTAGCATCTTCAGCGGCTGGGGTCCTGAACTGTCTTATTGACCGTGACGTGGACGCTCTGATGGCGCGCACGCGCTCGCGCCCTCTGCCCGCGGGCCGCGTGCAGCCTGTATCTGCGGCGCTGTGGGGGATCGCTCTCACGCTTGCTTCTTGTGCAGTGCTTGCTCTTGGAGCGAATCTCCTCGCCGCGAGCCTAGCGCTCTTTGCGGTTCTCTTCTACACATTCGTCTACACGCGCTGGCTCAAGCGCACCTCGCCCTGGTGCACGGAGATCGGTGGGATCGCCGGGGCGATGCCCCCACTGATCGGTTGGGCTGCAGCTACTGGGCAGATCGAAGCCCCGGCGCTCGTGCTCTTTGGGGTTCTTTTCTTGTGGCAACCGCCGCACTTTTGGGCCTTGGCCCTTGGACGAGTCGAAGAGTACAGAGCCGCAAATCTCCCGATCCTTCCCGTCGTGCACGGCGAGCGCGTCACGCGCCGGCGGAGTCTGCTCTATGCTCTTGCGCTCGTGCCGGTGAGCGTGACGCTCTTCTATCCCTTAGGAGTGACAGGGACTGTCTACGCTGCGGGAGCGGTCATACTCGGCCTTGGATTCAGCTATCTGGCATGGCGCGATCTCAATCGGCCCAGCCCTGTCACAAGCAAGAAGCTCTTTCTCTACTCAATGTTCTATCTGGCGATGCTCTTCGTGCTCCTCATAATAAGTTTGAACCGCTGATTCAAGGGCTACCATGAACTTTATCGCATTGATCCCCACTGCGAATGCTGCGCTCAACTTTCTGAGTGCGCTCTTGATCTTGGTGGGGCTTAGATGTATTCAGCGCGGGCAGCGAGAGCCTCACAGGCGCTGTATGCTGACGGCGTTCGGGCTCTCGATACTCTTCTTGATTCTGTATATCATTCGCTATGCGCTGACCGGCCCGACGCCCTATCTTGGCCCGGCCAGGCCACTCTACTTATTTATATTATGGACGCACACACCCTTGGCCATGCTCACGCCTGTGCTCGTCATCATCACGGTGCGTCGCGCGCTGCGCGGCGACTTCGCCCAGCATAAGAAGATCGCCCGCGTCACCTTTCCCATCTGGCTCTACGTCTCGCTGACGGGGTTGGTGATCTACGGGATGCTCCATTATGTCCGTTAAGCTTTCTTAACGGACTTATAATCTCAACGAGGGAAGAGGGCTCAAACCCAGAAAGAATAAGCGTTTTTCAGCTACTGTCAATTTATAGCCCCTCCATTGGCTTCGAAATGTAAACAATCACCCCCAAATGGGGATCACGGCCTTCCGAGGCAATAAATGAGCATTTAAACGGGAAGATGCGAAAACTCCCTTCAGGACGCACTTCCCTCACGGACAGTAAAACGGGAACTTACACGGCTTCTTCTCTGGCTTGGGTTCTTCGGGTTTTTCTGGAGTTGGCTCTTCAGGTTTCTCCTCACCCTTGATCTTGATCTCGACCGTCTTCTCGCCGTAGACGAGCGTCTCGTCGAGAGTTTGCGTGTGCTTGAACTTCTCTTGCGGCTCGGCGCCTTCATCTTCGCCCCCTGAAGATTCCGAGTCGTCTCGAGGGAGGTTCAAGAACTCGACCGTCAGGCTGTTGTTGCTGGTCACGTTCTGTAGGGCTTTTATGAGATCTTCTAAGGAGTCGAACTCAGGGGTCTCTTCTTGGTCGCTCTTGCGCGGGCCCCCGAAGGCTACCAGCGTCACGCTGCTGGTGTCGAGCTTCTCCGGCAAGGGGAGCTCCCCTTGGACTGTTTGCTCCTCGCCCCGATAGGCTTGCAAGAGCACCGTGTACTTGACCGTGTCGCCGGGCTTGTAGCTCTCTTGGTCGGTCTTGATAGATTTGACCCGAAGCGCCTTCACAGCGCGCTGGACGTCCAGCTCGATATCTATTGAACTGAAGCCCACATCGCGGAACTCATTGCGCGTCAGGGTAAAGAGCGTCTGCGCGATGCGCAGCGGCCCGGTGACAGCAATGTCGCTCAAGCTCGCAAAGACATCGGTGCGCGTGAGAGGCTGGCGAAGTTCGTCGGCCTTGAGCGTGTAGCGGGCGATCATCGTGCCCGGCCCGATGCGGTTGAGCGTGCGATCCACGGCATCTAACACCCCGACCAAGAACAGAAATGGGAGTAAGCTCTCATAGTACGCAATCCGAAACTGTACTTTATTCGTAATCCCTAGGTTGCGATCGGTGACGGCCACAGAGACGTAGATCGAGCGAGGCTCAATCTCCGCGACCCCGCCCACCCCTTGCCAGCGATCTTCAAAGACAGTTCCGACAGTCCTCCCCGGCACCCCCAGCTTGAACGGCGTCTCCAACGACTCGACCGTGTCCAAAATATACGCCTCGGTTAAGAAGAACTCCGTTTCGCCCGCGGGGAGGAGCCAGTGCCCAAACCCCAAGACGAAATGATCTTCGACGTAGGAGACGGTGCCAAACGCCCCGATGGTGACGTCGCCGTCGGTGAGCATCACCCCGAAGGGGCCGCCCTCTTGAAGCTGGATGGGATCACGAGTGTATGCCGAAGCGTGAGCCGCTGCGCCGGAGAGCCCCGTCGGTTGCACCCGAATGCTGTAGCGCTCCTCAAGCCCTTGGGATAGTTCAGAGACGAAGTCCTCCCGGGCGAGGGGCAGGAGTGCCTGGCGCATCCCCGCGGCACGCATCACGCGCTCGCTGACCCCGTCTTTGAGATATCTCAGCGCCCGCCCTTCCAGCCCAGAGACCAAGAGAGGTGTTGCCAATGCTTGAATGAAGATCGTATCCGGGTGATTTGCGCGTTCGCTGGGCGAAGGCATCTGGGAAACAACCGCGATCTGCTTCAACTGTCCGTCTATTTCTACGGAACCAATGACACCCGGAGGGAAATCAAGAGCGCGACTCAGTCGCATCTGGGCCTTCTCTTTGAGGGGATCGAGCAGGGCGAGCATCGTCTCGATAGGGCGTATCAGCGCAATAGGCTCCGCGCCAACCTGAAAGCCCCACGACCCCCACAACGCCCCTGCCAGCTTATTATTAATATAGATAGGGCTGCCGCTCATGCCCGCGGCGACCCCGCCCGCCTGACGGATCGTCGATCCGCCCACCCGCACCACAATGTGATCGTCCAAGACCCCGGGATTGTCAATGACGTTGATGACTTTCACCGAGAAAGTCTGAATCTCGTCGCCCTTGATGACCGTCTTGCCAAAGCCCTCCATGCCAGGCTTGATCTCACTAAACCGAATGATTCGACCGTCGGAGTCCGCAGGACGTGCTCCTACCCCAAGAGCGAGCACCACGCTGAGAGCGACAAGAACAAGCGCTCGAAATCTCATATATGACCCTCCTTAGTTATCAGTGTCTCAGTTCGTCAGCGCTGAGTTTGACAGTTTGTAACTGTTGTCTAACTCTGATTGACGCGGCGCACGATCTCGGCGGCCCCTTCCTCCATGTCTGTCACCGGTGTGATGCCCTGCGCTTCTAAGATTTTGCGCCCCTCGACTTCGTTCGTGCCCGTCAGGCGCACGACCATCGGCACGCGGATCCCCAATTCTCGCTGAGTTGCGACTAATCCCCGCGCCACTTCATCACAGCGCGTGATTCCCCCAAAGATATTAATAAACAGTCCGCGCACATGGGAGTCCGAGAGCACGATCTGCAGGGCTTTTTTCATGATCTCCGCGTTGGCCCCACCGCCGATATCTAAGAAGTTCGCGGGGCGTCCACCCTTGAGCGCCACCACGTCCAGCGTTGCCATCACCAAGCCCGCGCCATTCCCAATAATCCCGATAGTCCCGTCGAGCTTGACGTACTGCAGCCCGGCCTGCTTGGCCGCGCGCTCCTCAGCGCTGCCGGCAAGTTCTTCTTCCTCCCAGCCCGCAAGCTCCGCGGGCACGTCGTCGTCGTCAATGATAAATTTTGAGTCTATCGCGATGAGCTGCCCACCAGCAATGGCCAAGGGGTTGATCTCCACAAGCTGGGCACGATACTGCACGAACGCCTGATAGAGCTTTAAAAAGATATCGCTGAGGGGTTTCATCAGGGAGGGAGCTATCCCCGCTTGATAGAGCGCCGTGCGCACTTGATAGGCTTGCAGCCCTATCAACGGATCGACGTGGAATCGTATGATCTTCTCTGGGTATCTTTTGGCGAGCTCTTCGATCTCCATGCCGCCTTCAGCGGAGAATATCACGATGGGTTTTTTTGCCGCGCGGTCAATCGTGACTGACAGATAGAACTCTTTTTCGATCTCGACGGCTTGAGTGACCAAGACCTTTCTCACGCGCTCGCCCTTGATCGTCATCTGTAAGATATTTTCGGCGTGGGTGCGCGCTTCTGCAGGTGTTTGGGCGAGCTTGATCCCGCCGGCCTTGCCCCGCCCGCCCACCAAGACCTGGGCCTTGACGACCACAGGGCAGCCCAGCTCCTCCGCTGCTTCTTCGGCTTGCTCGGCCGACAAGGCTACTAGACCGTCAACCACGGGAATCCCGACCCTGCGGAAGAGCTCTTTGCCCTGGTATTCTTGGAGTCTCATAGGGTTATTTCTTGAAAACTTTCATCTCCTCGCGCAGTGCTCGCCAGGCCTGCCCTAAGCCCCGCCCTACCGAGGGCAGGCGCGTTGCCCCAAAGAGCAACAAGAGCACTGCTATGATCAGAAGCCACTTCATAGGCTAGCTCTGCTTGGCTGCCGGCTGCTCGCTGGACTCTTTCTTCTCCGAAGATGTCGGCGGGGGAGGCTCAACTGCGTGCTCGATCTCCCGCTTGATCCCCTCGGCCTCCTCTTTGAAGTTGCGGATGGCCTTGCCCAAGCCGCGAGCCAGCTCCGGCAGCTTGGCCCCGCCAAAGAGCAACAGCACGACCAGAAATATCAATACCAGCTCAGGAGCGCCTAACCCGAACATACGTGTGCACCTCCGTGCGGTCTCACTCTAGCAAAAAGCGAGCCCTAAGTCAAAGATGCTCTCCCATGGCGCAGCTCCCACGCCACGCGCAATCCCTGCAACGTCAGATGAGGGTCGTAGACCGAAATCTCTTGGATATGCGTGGCGAAGAACTCCCCTCGGCCCCCTGTCGCGATGACTCTCAAATCCTTCCCGTACTCAGCGCAGAAGCGCCGGATCAGCCCCGAGACTAGATCTAAAAAACCTAACACAAACCCGGCGCGAATATTTTCATCCGTCGTCTTGCCGATGACGCTGTCGGGGCAGCGCAGCTCGACTTCGTAGAGCTGGGCGGCGCGCTGGGCTAACGCCGCAGCCGCCAGCTCCATCTGCGGCGCGATCGCCCCACCCAAGAACCTTCCGTCTTCAGAGACGAGATTGAACGTCGTCGCCGTCCCAAAGTTAATAGTGAGCGCCGGGCCGCCGTACAGATAGAACGCTGCAAGAGCATCAGCGATGCGATCCGTGCCGACTTTTGCGGGCTCCTCGACATCGAGCCTGATCAAGTCCCAGCGATGGCTCAAGAACTCGGGTTCGATCGAGAAATGCCGTTGGAACGCGCGCACCAGCGCAGCGTTGAGATGAGGGACCACAGAGCTCACGATGACGTGAGTCGGCTTGGGCCACTCCGCGAGCAAGGCCTTCAGAGAGAGCCCCAATTCGTCGGCAGTCCTTTCGCGATTGGACGCAAGCTGAAAATCCGTCAAGAGTTTTTTATGAGAGAACAGGCCGAGCTTGGTCATCGTATTGCCCACGTCGAGGGCCAGGAGTACCGCGCGTGCTTTCTTCTTAGTCATATCTTTCACTCATGGTCTGGGTATTCCTAAATCTCTGCAAATCTTGTTGACAAGCTTGTCGCCAATCTCACGATGGCGTGGCACAGCAGAGATCTTCTTATTTGCAGGATTCCAATAGATCGTATGTCGAGGGCCTTCTCGCAAAAGCTTGCAGCCATTCTGCTCCAAGTGCCGAAGTACATCGCGGCGCTTCATCTATACGGTGACAACCAGCTCTTCTTTGATGACCGGTTTGCCAGCGATCTCACGTTCTGTGAGCTCACGGTTGGCTTCGAGCACCAACGCGATGGCTTCTTTCAGGTTTTCGCGCGCCTCTTCCAAAGTTCGCCCTTGCGTATTCGCCCCTGGCAACTCTTCAGCGTAAGCGATCCACCAATCACCATCTCTCTCAAAAACCGCTGTAAATCTGTGCTCCATGAGATCACCTTCTTCAGCGTCTATGATAATCTTTACGAGTGAGCACGTCAACAGCGCCAATTCCATGCGCGCGTTGCGTATTTTTCGGCGCGGAGTCTCTCCGCTACAGCGTGCTCGGTAGGAGACAGCTCTTCAGGCTGAAGCTCGATTCTGAAAAACTCCGCAAAGCCCCAACGAATAGCTTCTTTGAGGGCATCGAGCGTCGGCGTATAGCCGAGAAATTCCGCTAGGCCCGCGGCCTTGCGCCGCAAGAGAGCTGGCTGGGTGATCTTCAAGATGGCAGCAAGCGCGTCAAAATCTATGGTGATCGGGATCGAGCCGTGCTGCAAGAGCGACTTTTTCGTGCGCACCTGGGCACTGCCGATTATTTTCTTCCCCTGAACAGTCAGCTCGACCGCTGCTGGGGCAGCAAAGCAAGCAGCCCTCACTCCCGGCCCCTCTTCTCCCTCACCCCTAGCCCCTCTCCCCTCGGAGGGAGAGGGGAGCAGAAGGGTGAGGGAGGCTGAGGAGGCGGGGTGAGGGCCAGCTCGCTCAGCAAGCTCTGCGTGCAGGCCGAGCTTCTCTAATCCCACTGCCAGCGCCTGACTGATCCTCTCGTGCGACTGGGCGACGCTCCCGCCGAGCAGCTCTATAGGCGCAACGATACTATAGGTCAACTCGTGATCGTGCAAGACGGCCCGCCCACCCGTGGGCCGTCTTATCCAATCAAACCCGCGGCGCTCGCACTCTGCGAGATCGATCTCGTGGACGCTCTGAAAATAGCCTAGCGAAAGCGTGGGGCGCGCCCACCCGTAGAAGCGCAGCGTCACGGTGGGCTGCTCATCGCATACGAGCAAGAGGGCTTCGTCAAGGGCCATGTTGAGCGCAGCATCGTGAAGTCCGGTGTCCAGAAATCGCCAGATCATACAGAAAGACTGTACCCGAAGCCCCAGTGAGAATGCAAGGGGCCGATCCCGTCCCGCTGCCGTCACCTCGCTTTTTGACAGATTTCTTTTGCTTTTGTCAGTCCAATTCGGTATAATCATGCATTAGGGGTGAGAGATCTTGGTAGAGAGAACTCAGCATAATAACTCAGGAGCGACCGCAACCGTGAGCCAGTACGGAGCCGAACAGATCAAAGTTTTGGAAGACTTAGAGGCCGTGCGGATGCGCCCCGGCATGTACATCGGGGGCACCGGCCAAGACGGCCTCATGCACCTCATCTGGGAGATCGTTGATAACGCGATCGACGAGCATCTCGCCGGCGCGTGCACCGAGATCAAAGTCACGGTGCACGAAGACAATCGGATCACCGTCTCAGATAACGGGCGCGGCATCCCCACGGAGATCCATCCCGAAGCCGGCATCAACACCGTCGAATTGGTCTACACAAAACTGCACGCCGGCGGAAAATTCGACACCGGAAGCTACAAGGTCTCCGGGGGTCTGCACGGCGTGGGCGCCTCAGTCGTCAACGCGCTCTCCGAATTCTTAGAGGTCGAGGTCCGCCGCAACGGCAAACGATACTATCAAAAATTCGAGCGCGGTCAAAAGAAGAGCGAGCTCACAGTGATCGGCGAAGCCACCGACACGGGCACGACCGTCACATTCCTGCCGGATCGGCAGATCTTCGGCGAGATCAAGTACGACTTCGCCCGGCTGGCCCATCGCCTGAAGGAATTAGCATATCTCAACCCTGGGCTTTCGATTCACTTAGATAACCGCATCACAGGGATTCAAAGACATTTCCAGTCCGAGGGCGGCATCGCTGCGTACGTCAAAGAACTGAATGAAGGGCGCAAGCCCCTCCACGACGACGTCATCTATTTTAAGGACGAGAACGGGGCGTCGGGGTTCGTGCTTGAGGTCGCGATGCAGTTCACCGACGAATACGACGAGAATATTCACAGTTTTGCTAACGTCATTAACACCAAAGAGGGCGGCACACACTTAATGGGCTTCAAGACCGCGCTCACCCGCGTCTTCAACGAGTACGGCCGGGAAAAGAAGATCATCACCCAAGATGCCGAAAATCTCGATGGGAAAGATATCCGCGAGGGCTTGACAGCCATCGTCTCGGTGAAGCTGCGCGACCCCCAATTTGAGGGGCAAACCAAGACCAAGCTGGGCAACCCCGACGTGCAAGAGCGCGTCTCGAATATCGTGCGCGAGCAGTTGGAGCTCTATCTCAATAACAATCCGGGGACGGCACGCATCTTGCTCGAAAAAGCCCTCCGTGCTCAAGAGGCGCGTCTCGCTGCGAAGAAGGCCAGACAGCTAGTCCGGCGCAAGGGGCTCCTCTCGAGCACGGCGCTGCCGGGCAAGCTCGCCGATTGCGCAGAGAAAGATCCGGCCAAGTGCGAACTCTATATCGTCGAGGGCGATTCCGCCGGCGGCAGCGCCAAGCAGGGACGCAACAGGGAGTTCCAAGCGATCCTCCCCCTGCGTGGGAAAGTGCTGAACGTCGAGAAAGCCGCGCTCAATAAGCTCTTGGATAACAAAGAGCTCAACGCGCTCATCACTGCGTTGGGCACGGGGATTCGCGAGGAGTTCGACATCGAGCGCCTGCGCTATCATAAGATTATTCTCATGTGCGACGCCGACATTGACGGCGCACACATTCGGACGCTCTTGCTCACGTTCTTATTTAGAAATCTGCGTCAGCTCATCGAGAAGGGCTATGTCTATATTGCCAAGCCACCGCTCTATCAGGTCAAGAAGGGACGCCAGGTGCTCTATCTCTATTCCGATGAGGAGCTGGCTGCCCTGCGCAACGGCACAGACGGGCACTTTGAGATAAAACGCTACAAGGGCTTAGGCGAGATGAACCCCGACGAGCTGTGGGAGACGACCATGAACCCCGAAAAGCGCATCCTGAAACAAGTAGACATCAACGATGCGTTGCAGGCTGAAGAGCTCTTCAAAGTTCTGATGGGCAGCGAGGTCGGCCCACGTCGCGACTTCATCCTAGAGAACAGCGACATGATCACGAACTTGGACATCTAGAGCGTATCGCTCTAGACTCACTGCCGGGTGACCAGCGACGAGAGTCTTCGCTCCTTCCTCGATTGAAGATCACGCTGGTGGCCATAGGCTGCTCAGCTTTTCTCTGCTGGGCCCGCTTGACCATCTTTAATCGGAAGATCTCTTCGCGCTCGTTCTGCTCTAAGACGTCCTCGATATAGCGTTTCTTGGCTTTGAGCGCGGGAATGATATTCTCTTCTAAAGCGTTGATCTTGCTGTTGAGGGTGCGCATCTCCCGCCCGACTGTTTTAATATTATGCTCCAGATGCGCGATATCGAGCATTTTGTCTAAAAGTCGCTCCGCGACCTCAGCGCAGGCTTCGATGCGGCTGCTGGTGCTGGCGGGATTATAGCCGCGCGAGAGGATGTCGCGTTTCACGTCGGGATGCTTGGCGTGGAAGATCTTCGTGCCCATGACGTTGTCGCGCGTGATCTCAAGCAAGATATCTTGGCTGGTTGCGAGGGCTAGAGACTTCAGGGTGATCGAGCCGTCGCGGGCTCGCGTCAGGGCTAAGAGATCCTTCTGGCGCTTCAAATCTGCTAGGAGGGCTTCGCGGCGCCCCTGGTACTGGCGCACCATCGCGAGAAATCTATTGAGCAGGGCTTCTTTCTTCTTCTCGAGGATCTGCTTGCCGCTCTGGGCGATGGCCAACTCCTGCCGGGTGCGCAGCAGCTCGTCACGGGTCGCTTTCATAGTCTCCATGGCGTCCTCCGAAGCGCCGCTCGCGCCGTTGGTATTCGAGGATCGCGCGAATCAGCTCGTGCTTGTCAAAGTCGGGCCAGTAGGTCGGCGTGGAGATGAACTCTGCGTAGGCAAGCTGCCAGAGCAAGAAGTTGCTGAGCCGCATCTCGCCGCCGGTGCGAATTACTAAGTCGGGATCGGGAGTGCCGTTGGTGTAGAGAAATTCGTGAAAATTCTCCTCGGTGATGGAGCGGGGATCGAGCCGCCCTGCCGCGGCTTCTGTGGCGAGTTTGCGCGCAGCATCAATGATCTCGGCGCGCCCGCCGTAGTTGAGCGCCACCGTGAACGTCAGTTTTTTGTTGAGCTTTGTCTCTTCAATGGCCTGACGCACTCTCTGCACCAGGGCTTGGGGAAGTTTCTCGTTCAATCGCCCGATGACGCGCACGCGCACCCCCCTGCGCTTCAACTCGCTGAGCTCATCGTCTATGGCTTGTTCGAGAAGCTTCATCAGGAAGTTAACTTCGCTGGCGGGGCGTCGCCAATTCTCCGTGGAGAACGCGTAGACCGTCAAGTACGGGATACCAAGCTGCAGACACGCTTGAATGACGCGTTTGACGGCCTGGCGGCCCGCCTGATGGCCCTGGTGGACGCTCAGCCCGCGCTCGCGCGCCCAGCGCCCATTGCCATCCATGATGATCGCGATATGCCTGGGCATCCGCGTGCGGTCGAGCTGCGCCAGCGATAGCTGTTCTTCAACGGCTCTGTTTCGGGTAAGCGTTGGCATAGGATTCTACAGCCCCCTTGTAATCCCTCCGATCTTCGATGTACTGGGCGACCTTGCGGAGGAGACGCCCCGCCGCCGGCCCCAGCTCCCGCTCGATCTTCTCTACACTGGCGTAGACTTTGGCAAAATTGTGGGCGATCAGGTCTTGGGCATGGCGTGCAGCGCCGGTGGAGAGAATGAGGGCGCGGATGCGCTCCAGATCGCGCTGCGCCTGGTGAGGGTCTTGCAACGCCCTCTCTAACGCAGCACGCTCGTGAGATCTCGCTTCACGCCAGGCCGCAAGCACCAGCGGCGTGCGCTTGGCTTCTAGGAGATCAGCCCCCTCGTCTTTGCCGATCTCCTCCCGTGCACCGAACATCCCCAACAGATCATCTTGAATCTGGAAGGCCACCCCCAAGGGGATGGCGTACTCATCCAGCAGGGCTACGTGCCGAGAGTCAGCTCCCCCCAAGACCGCCCCCATATACAGCGGCCCTTCGGTCGTGTAGCTCGCGGTCTTCAGCTCATAGACCTTCAGGATCTCTTCCTCAGTGAGCGCCGCAAGCGATCTCATTCCCAAGTCCACGTCGAGCAGCTCCCCAAATGCGACGCGATAGATCACATCGCTGAAGGCGTACACAGCTTTGAGCTTGCGCTCAGTGGGGAAGTCTGAACGAATCAATACTTCATACGCGAGAGCAGAGGCGATGTCGCCCATCAACAGGGCCATCGAGAGCCCAAAGTGCTCCGGCTCGCCGGCGTAGCGGGCACGATAGCGCGCCTCGCGAAAGTACTCTTGCCACAGCAGATGCATCGTCGGGCCGGCGCGACGCTCGGTGCTGCGGTCAATGACATCGTCGTGGATGATCAGCCCGGTCTGCAACAGTTCTACAGCAATAGAAGCGTTGAGGATCGCCTGGGAATCGGTTCCCCCCATAGCGAGATAGCCGCAACAGAAGAGCAAGGGCCGGATGCGCTTGCCGCCGCGCGCAGCAAAGCTATATAAGCTGAAGCCCTCTGCCCCAACGAGCGCGCGTCGGGCGAGCACGGGCAAGCCTCGAGATTCCTCGGCCTTGCGCGCCAGCGAACTCGTCAGGACCCTGTTAAACTCTTGCTGGAAATTCTCGATAATATCGCGAATCGGGCGATCACTCGCCAGCAGCTTCAAAACATCCACAGGCACTCCCTCTCTCTGAACATCTCTGTAAGAATACTCTGAAAAGAGGGGCTGGGCAACGCCCTCTGTCCCCTGCCAAGGGTCACGGACGCGCACCCCGCCAGTACTGATCTATGTACTTATCTTCCACGCGGCGCAGCTCCGCGCGCGGGATCTCGCTGAGCAGATCCCACGCCAGCTCTAAGCTCTCCCCAATCGTGCGCGGCCGCTCCCCCTGGTTGATAAATTCGCTCTCGAAGCGCTCCACAAAGCGCAGGATCGTGCGCTCCGTCTCGCCCAACCCAGCACTGCCGATAATCGCCATCAGCTTCTCCAGCTCCTTCCCCTGAGCATAGAGCGCGTAGAGCTGGTCTTGCACCTGACGATGGTCCTCTCTCGTCTTGCCCTTCCCGATCCCGAGATTCATCAGCCGAGACAAGCTCGGCAAGGGGTTGATCGGAGGATAGAAGCCTTTTCTGTCGAGCTCACGGCTCAGAATGATCTGTCCTTCGGTAATATAGCCCGTCAAATCGATCACGGGATGGGTGATGTCGTCGTTGGGCATGGTGACGATGGGCAGCTGCGTCACCGACCCCTTCTGTCCTTTAATAATCCCTGCGCGCTCGTAGTTGGTGGCTAAGTCGGTGTAGAGATACCCTGGATAGCCGCGCCGGCCGGGGATCTCCTCTCGCGCCGAGCTGATCTCGCGCAGCGCGTTGGCGTAGTTGAGCATATCGGTCAAGATCACTAAGACGTCGCGCCCCTTGTCGAACGCAAAATACTCTGCCGTGGTGAGCGCCAGGCGAGGCGTGAGAATCCTCTCGATAGTCGGATCGTCCGCTAAGTTTAAGAAGAGCACGGAATTGGCTAATGCTCCGGAGTCCTGGAACTCTTTATAAAAATAGTTATATTCGCGGGACGTGATGCCCATCCCGGCAAAGACGACGATCAGTTCTTCTTTGGATTGGCGGATGACTTGGCGGGCGATCTGAACGGCGACTCTGTTGGCGGGCAACCCCGCGCCGGTGAAGATCGGCAGCTTCTGTCCTTTGACGAGCGTGTTCATCAGATCTATCGTGGAGATTCCGGTCTCGATGTACTCGAAGGGCTGTTGGCGGCAGACGGGGTTGAGTGGGCTCCCTGTAATGGGGCGCTCGACTTCGGGGAAGATCTCGCCCAGGCCATCGCGGGGGTTGCCGGAGCCATCGAAGACCCGGCCCAACATGTCTTCGGAGAGCCCCAGTTTGACGACGTCACCGCTGAAGAAGACAGCAGTCCCCTTCTTGTCCAAGCCGTCGCTGCCCTCGAAGACCTGCACGACGATGGCGCTCTCGCTGACTTCGAGGACTTGGCCAGATTTCTTGTGCCCCAGGCTATCGACGAGCGTGACACGCTCGCCGTAGCGCACGTCGGGGACGCTTTGCAGAAAGACCAATGGGCCCTTGATCTCGGTGATGGTGCGATGGGCTTTGGCGTAGAGTGCAGTGCTCATACAGCTTCTCCTTTACGATGATGTTCCTAAAATCTCTTTCCGCATCCGGTCCAGAACCCAGATCCGTGCCAACGTTGAGGCATCAACGGCTTTGCGTCGGGCTAGCTCTTCCAAGATACGCTTAGCCGTGGGCGGCAACCGGAGGATAAGACGAGCATTGTTGGGCTCACTCAAATATTGTATGAGCGCCTCTTCCAGGTCCGAATGATCTTGATCTATCTCGAGGATGCCGGCCTTCACGAGTTCTTCCGGATCATACGAGCGGAGGAACTGCACAATCTGCTCATCACTGGCACCACGCCCCGGCGGCTTAATTCGAGATGTCATCGGCGATACCTCCGGTAGAATCGCTTCTCTTGGTCAGTCATGCGACTCATGTGGAAGACAATAAAATCTTTCCCGCGACGACGATACACAATGAAGAGATATACTCCAGAGAAATTCTGCCCATAGAGTTCGTAGATGCCTTTGAGGCCCCGGCGACTCCGTACCTTAAGGGGGCTTGACGCCAAAACCTCATAGAAATCCGCTTCATAAAAGCCATGCTTGAATGCGCTCTTCCGGAACTTCCAGCGAGCCATTGTTTATTATATCATGAGCTCAGAACTTTGCCCGTCAAGTCTTCTATGAAGCGGGGAAAGTAGCTCTCCGTCTGGTCGTTCGGTATATAGCGCATCTTGCTCAGCTGTTCCCAGCCGGGGAGTTTG
>JBBISQ010000021.1:0-23429 GCA_037441155.1 Candidatus Fraserbacteria bacterium | reverse complement strand
GTGAGGTGATGGGGATGAAGACCGCGCGGGAAGCGCTCGCTCACACGCTGAAGAAGAACAAGATCGCGTTGGTGGCTGGCGTCTACGGCGATCCCTGCACGGCCCTCTTAGACGAGTGCGCTCGGCAGGGGCTCCATGTCGAGATCAGCACCGAGGAGAAGGTCGCGTTCGCTCAAGCGCTCGGAGCGTCTGTCGTAGGCAAGCCGAGTGTCGTGATAGTCAAGCAAGTGGGGGTCAACGTCCTAGCTGACCCCCTCGTCACGGCTGTGACGCACGGGATCGGTGCAGGGGTGTTACTCATAGCTGGGGACGACCCCGGCGCAGCCAAGTCCCAGAACGAGCAGGACTCTCGGTGGTACGCCAAGCTCGCCGACATTCCCGTCTTGACGCCGCCTGGCCCGCAGTTCGTCAGCGATGCAGCTATTGAGGGATTAGAGCTGTCGGCAACCCTGGGCATCCCCGTGATGATGCAGGTGACGGCGCGCTTACTTGAAGGGGAAGGCCGCCCCAGCGAAACGCCCCTCACGGTCGAAGCCCGCTTCGATCGCGATCGCGCCTGGAAGAATCTCATCCTCGATCGCTATAAGTACTACTATCAGAAGATCTACCCCCAACTGTGCGAGCTGGTTGAGGACTCGCCGCTGCACCAGGCTCGGCAAGCTTCGCTTGACGTGCATGGCGAAGGCGAACGGTCCAGGCGAAGGGGGGTTATCTCCTGTGGGTTTGTCTCGACGTTGGTGGCAGAGCAGAATCACTTTGCGTTGGGGTATGCCCACCCGTTGCCGGAGCGGGCGTTGGTGAGCTTTCTGGCGAATCTTGAGCGGGTGCTGGTCGTCGAGGAGATCGCGCCGATTGTCGAAGAGTCTGTCCATGCGCTGGTGGCGCGGCACGGCCTGAAGACACAAGTCTTGGGGCGTCTGACGGGGCATCTCCCTCGAATTGGGGGGCTTTCGGCAGAGCAGATCGCTGAGGCGTGGGGGCGTCAGGGGCGCGAGCTCCATCTGGATGTTACGGCTCAGGTGAGCGGGGGAATATTAGAGTTGCCCTGCGGGGGCTTTGAGCTGCTCTATGAAGTCTTAGATAAAGTCTTGCCCGAAGGATATTTCGTTGCGGGCGATGTGGGGTGCTCGATCCTGCACGCCTATTTTCCGCCGCAGGTGATTGACACGGCCTATGCGTTGGGGACGGCGATCTCGACCGCAGCGGGGATGAGCCTGTCGGGGCGCAAAGGGGTAGCGATTGTGGGGGACACGGGTTTTATTCATTCGGGGATCACGGGGCTGGTGAACGCTGTGGAGCACAGGCACAATGTGCTTGTGATTATTCTGTACAACAGAGCTTCGGCGATGACGCCTGGGGCGAAGCCCATACCGGGGCTGGAGCGGCTGCGGGCGTTAGTAGAGGCCTGCGGGGTGGAGGCGATAGACGAAGTCCAGATGGAACAGATCTCTGAGGGCGAGCTGCGGAGTCTTGTCGAGAGGCTGTTAGGGGAGCGTGGGGTGCACGTGCTGATCGCCCACGCCAGGCCGAAAAAGCTGCACGAATGAGTAGTTCAAGGGCGTTTATTGCGTTCGTACCATGAAGATTTGCCCTCTTGACTTATGTATCACAGTTGTGTTATATTTAACCCCCGAATAAAAGAAAAAATCAGAGAGGGCTTATGAGCTATCGAAGGGGCTTGGCAGCTCTTCTCTTCGTGGGGGCTAGCGTCGGTCTCATAGGGCAGGGACCGATAATCCGTGCGGCTTCGGTGGGCGATGTCGTCATCAGTGAAGTCGCGTGGATGGGCACGCAAGCCGACTCCAACGACGAGTGGATCGAACTCTATAATAACACCAATCAGCCGATTGATCTTACCGGCTGGAAGCTCGAAGCCGCTGACGGCACCCCCACTATCACGCTCGCTGGCACGATCCCTGCCAACGGGTTCTTCTTGCTCGAACGGACCGATGATAATACAGTGAGTGATATTATCGCTGATCAGATTTACACTGGATCGCTATCCAATTCCGGAGAAGCTCTCTTCTTGAAAGATCCCTTCGGTACTGTCATAGACAGTGCCAACGGCGATGGCGGTGCATGGCCCGCGGGAACTGCTTCTCCAAAAGCAACCATGGAGCGGATTGACCCGACAGCCCCTGACTCAGACGCAAACTGGGACACCAACGACGGCGTCCATCGCAATGGGCTTGATGCAGATAATAACCCTATCAACGGCACGCCGAAGGCCCCGCGCCAGCGCGCGTCTTATAATCCGCGCGACATCGTCATCAACGAGGTCGCCTGGATGGGCACCCAGGCTGACTCCAACGATGAGTGGATCGAGCTGTATAACAACACGAATCAAGCGATTCCCTTGATAGGCTGGCGATTGGAATCTAGCGACGGCTCGCCGAGCCTCGCGCTCGTCGGCACCATCCCCGCGCACGGGTTCTTCTTGCTCGAACGCACTGACGATACCACAGTGAGCGATGTCGCAGCAGACCAAATCTACACGGGCTCCCTCTCGAACACCGGAGAAACCCTCACGCTGAAAGACCCGTCAGGGAATATCATAGACACAGCCAACGGCGATGGCGGCCCCTGGCCCGCCGGAAGCGAATCCCCTCGGGCGACCATGGAACGCTTAGATCTGCTCGCTCCAGATTCGGATGCGAACTGGGCTACCAATAACGGGATCGCTCGCAACGGCCTGGACGCTCTTGGCAATCCCATCAACGGCACCCCCAAAGCCCACAAGCCCCCCTATGTAACGATCACCGCTCCTACCCAAGGCGTGCCAGTGTATATTCGAGAGGGCGAGAGCTTCCCCGTGAGCTTCACCAGCGATGAAGCGGGCATCGCAGAGATCAGAGTGAACGGGACAAACTGCGGCGGTGGAGCTGTCAGCGTCGGAGCGAATACTCAAACGTGTACGATCCCTAGCCCGTTTGCTCACGGCGTCTATGATCTCTCGGTAAGGGTCACAGACGCCACCGCGACGGTGGGCACAACGGCCGAAACAGACGCCGTGCACGTGATCCTCGCGACCCTAGGGGACGTGAACGGCGACGGGAAGATCAACGTGATTGACGCGCGCCTGGCACAACAACATGCCGACGGGATCATCACGCTCGCGGGAATGCAGTTCTTGGCTGCTGACGTAGACCAAGACGGCACCGTAGAGTCCGAAGACGCGACGGCGATCGCCAAGAGAGGGATTGGGCTGCCTACGGGGATTCCGTGGTTTGCCCTGAGCATGCCTGCCTTGGCACTCTTGCTGATGCGCTCCCGAAGGAAGACCGCGACCGTGCTCTCTCTTGTGGGGCTGATGGGCACTCTGACAAGCTGCACGGAGTTCGTGGGGCTGCTCCCACCCTCCGGACCGGCGGTCTTCATCACCTCGACGTCTCTGCCCAACGGCGCGACACGCACTCTCGATATTGTCGTGCAGAACGTCACTGCTCAAGGCGGCGTGGCCTCTCTCCAAGGACGGATCACCTATCTCGCTGGGAGAGTGACTGTAGAGTCACTCGCGGGCTTGGCCGGCTTTCTCGTGAAAGCGTTAATGATAGACAACGCCGCAGGAGAGCTGCGCTTTGCTCTCGTGAAATCAAGCCCCGGAGGCGTACTCTCTGGGCCGATTGCGCGGGTGATCCTGTCGGCCTCAGGAGCGCCGGGGAGTATTTTCACGCTGAGCTGGGCCGCCAGCGCCCAGACCCCAATCGTCGTAGGCGGAGAGACGAACACGGAGATCACAGGTCTGAACCTCGGTGACGGCCAAGTGAAGGTGCGCTGAATCGAGAGTATAATGAGCCTGTGCGTACCGAGATTCTCCCCGCAAACGAGGCAGCTCTTGAGCGCGCCGCCCAGATCATCCGCTCCGCAGGGGTGGTCGCCTTCCCCACTGAAACCGTCTACGGCCTCGGAGCCAATGCCCTCAATGACCAAGCCGTCAGAAAGATCTTCCACGCCAAAGAGCGCCCCCTCGATGACCCGCTGATCGTCCACATCGCGCACACGCAACAGCTCACTCTCGTAGCTTGCCATATCCCCTCCAGAGTTTGGGATCTGATAGAAAGATTCTGGCCCGGCCCGCTCACCCTCGTCTTGCCGAAGACTGAAAGAGTCCCCCCTGTGACGACGGGGGGATTGGAGACCGTGGCGGTGCGCGCCCCCGCCCACCCTGTAGCCAAGAGACTCATCGAACTGAGCGGAGTCCCCATCGCCGCCCCAAGCGCCAATCTCTTCGGCCGCCCCAGCCCCACCACCGCCCAGCACGTCTGGGAAGATCTCAATGGACGGATCGAGCTTATTCTCGACGGCGGCCCCACCCTCATCGGGGTCGAGTCCACCGTTGTAGATATGACCCAAGACCCTCCGGTAGTGCTGCGCCCTGGGGGAGTGACCCTCGAAGAGTTGCGCGACGTCCTGGGAGAGGTGCGCCTGCTCAGCCCCTCCGACAGGGAAGCAGCGCGGCGCTCCCCAGGGACGCGCTGGCGGCACTACGCCCCGCGAGCGAAGCTGCTGATAGTCGAGCCGGGCCAGGCCGAATCGGTCGCTGGGTCACTTGTAGCCCAAGGCCACAGAGTCGGGGTGGTACTCCAGAAGTCAGAGGTCAGAGGTCAGCAGTCAGGAGTCAGAGATCAGAGGTCAGAGCTGATAGTCGAGCTCATGCCCTCAGATGTCCAAAGCTACGCGCGCCGGCTCTTCGCCGTGCTGCGGGAGCTGGACGCTCGTGGGGTCGAGGTGATCGTCGTCGAAAAGATAGCAGAGCGCGGGTTGGGGCGGGCGATCATGGATCGGCTGCGCCGCGCCAGTGCCCTCCCCTTTGACAATTCCCCGTCTCCTCAGTAATATCTGTACACCTTCCTAAGACTGAAATACACTGAAATACTGCGAACTGAGTAACTGAACCCCCTCACCCCGCTGCTCCCCTCTCCCTCGAAGGGGAGAGGGGACGGGGGTGAGGGTGAAGTGAGGTGATCGGTTGATGAGCAAGCCGACGCATCCCAAGGTGATTGCGCGCCGACGCCATCGGAGGGAGAAGCTCTGGAAGCTGCGCAGGAAGTTTCTCGCCGTGCAGAGCGAGGCCGAGCGCCAGCGGATCTTTGAGAAGGCGCGCCGCGTAGCGCCGACGCTGACCTGGGAGCAGTTTACGGAGCCGCTGCGCGCCCGCGGGCTTCTCTAAAAAAGCTGGTGGACCCGAGGGGACTCGAACCCCTGACCTCTTGAATGCCATTCAAGCGCTCTCCCAACTGAGCTACGGGCCCGTTTGACAGCTCCCAATGAGACAGTTTATCATAACAGAGTCTGCCGAAGTTGTCAACTTCCCTGTCAGGGAGGGGGCAGTTTGACAGCTCCCGGTTTCTTTATATCATAGAGCTCAGAACTGCCAAACTGAGAACTGATACACTGTCTATGACTCGTGAGCTGGAAGCGCTGCTGGAACTGAACAGGCACGATGCGGCCATCCGCGAGCAGGCCCTCAAGATCGAAGGGCTCCAGCGCCGCCGCGCCGCGCTCGTTTCGGCCATCGCCCGCGAACAGGCTGAGTTTCTCGCCCACAAGAGACAGTTCGAGGAGCTGCAACGCCAAAGCCGCGAGAAGTCCCGCGAGGTCGACGACCTCGACGCGCAAATCCGCGCAGATACCGAAAAATTGCGCACGGGCTTGCTCAGCTACAAGGAGATGGACGCGTTGCGGGTGCGCGTGGAGCACTCTCGCGCGCGCATCGATCAATTAGAAGACGAGGCCATCGCGCTCATCAATAAAGTCGAGGAGCAAGCCCCGCTCATCCGCAAGGCCGAGGAAGATTTCCTCAAATGGAAAGCCAAGATAGACCAAGAGATCGCCCAGATTGATCAGGAGATCGCCTCCCAGACGCAGAGCTGGGAGCAGCTCAAGCGGGAGCGCGCCCAGCGCGCTGCCGCTGTCGAGCCCCAGCTCCTGCGCCAGTACGAAGAACTGCGCACCAGATATGAAGATCCCATCGCGGCCGTGCATAACGGCGTCTGCTCCGGATGCAACCTGCGCGTCAGTGAGATCGCGGTGGAGCGCGTGCGCTCTGAGATCGTCACGTGCGAGAACTGCTCGCGCCTGCTGTATGTGAAGTGACCTATGCGCGTTGCGAAGTTGGTCTGTGCTTTGGTGGTGAGCGGAACGGCGCTCGTGTGCGCCCAAGAGGGCGAAGAGATCGTGCTGCCGCGCCAGATGGGCGCGATCAACGATTATGCCGCTGTCGTGGGGAGTTCTCGCGCCGATCTCGAAGCGCAAATCGAGACGATCAAACAGAGCTTTAACGTCCAGGTGGTGATCTTGGCAACGATCTACGACCCGTTCGATGATGCAGCGGTCTATGCCCAACGGATCTGGGAGTCGTGGAAGCTGGGGCAGCGCACGGCCTTGCTCGTCTTTGTCAGAGAGCAGACGCAGAACGCGTGGGCGTTTGAGCTGCGCCTGGGGGAGGAGATTCGCGGGCTCTTCCGGCCGGAGCACTTGGAGCGATTGGACCAGGGACTACGATATCATCTTGAGCGCAAGCGCATCAAGACGGCTATGGAAGAGTCCGTCAAGGCTCTTCACGCGATGCTGGAGGGCAGCTACGGGCAGCCGCCCCCCAGCGCGCCGGTGCAGCTGTCGTGGGTCTTCGTTCTTGTGGGGGGACTGATCGGGCTTGGGGGGATAGCCTTGGGGGTGCGGGCGTTTTTCAGAAATCGTTGCCCGCGCTGCGGCGCGCGCTTGCGGAGCTATCGCTCCCACCGCAGCGCCCCGTACCGAAGCTGTCCCTATTGCGGCTATTCCCGACGATATTAGTTCAAGCTCGCGTTCAGCTCGATGGGTTTCTTCTTGGTCTCCGGTTCGTCCTGGTTCAGCTTGATGACTAAAGAGAGAGTTAAGCGATTCCCCGCGGCTTGGAGCCGTGTCCGCAGCTCCTTGTTGTGAGCGAGCAGTTGCACAAGATCGTTGGCTAACAGTTGAGCCGCCGCGTGAATATATGAGAGATCCTGGCCGTTCCCTAAATCTTGCCATTCTTCAACCGTGCCCACCAAGCGGGCTTCTGCTTCTGCCATAGATGCCAGCCTCCTTGTGTGCTGGGACTTATCTTACGGGCAGATGGGACAGGAGACTATGATGGGCATTACATTCGTGCTATAATTGTCTGAGAAGAGGAGCGGAGGGCCGCGGGTGTGCGCCCGCGTACACCCGAGGAAAGTCCGGACTCCGCAGGGCAGGCCGCTCGCCGCAAGGCGAGAAAGAGCGATCTTTGGAAAGTGCCACAGAGAAGAGACCGCCGAAGGCCCCCACGGGGCCAGGCAAGGGTGAAACGGTGGGGTAAGAGCCCACCGCCCCGCTCGCGAGAGTCGGGGGCACGGCAAACCCCGGCCGGAGCAAGACCAAATAAGAGCGCGTCTGAGAGTGGCCCGCTCGAATCGCGCTCGGGTAGGTCGCCAAGAGAGATGGCCCTCAGCGGCTCGCTCAGAGCCGACACAGAATCCGGCTTATGCTCCTCTTCTCTTCTTTTGACGAGACTTATACCGTCGGGTATAATCAATTACCGGCGATGGAGTCCGCCATCAACCGTTCGAGCACATCGGACTGATGACTCCTACCCAAAGAACTCTTTTGGCTAGGAGGTTGGTTGGTGTGCAAGACGTATATGTCGGGATGGTGCTGGCGGGCTTGATCTTTCTCTCCAGCGTGCTCTCCGTTGAGTTGGGGCTTTCGGCAGCGATTATTGAGATTGCTCTGGGCGTGCTCGCCGGGAATCTTTTTGGCGCCACTTCACTCCCCTGGGTTGCCTACATAGCCAGCTTCGGCGGAATTCTTCTCACTTTTCTAGCTGGAGCCGAAGTCGATCTCGACGTGATGCGAGCCAAGTTCAAAGAGAGTCTTTTCATCGGGGGGGTTTCGTTCCTGGCACCCTTTCTCGGCGCGCTGCTCATCTGTCACTATGTGCTAGGCTGGGACTGGAAGGGCGCGCAGATCGCTGGGGTCGCGCTCTCGACGACTTCACTGGCCGTCGTCTACGCTGTGCTGGTCGAGACCGGTCTCACCCACACGCCTGTGGGCAAACTGATCATGGCTTCGACGTTCGTCACGGACTTCGGCACGGCAGCCGCTTTGGCGATTGTCCTGCTGGAGTTCAATCTCAACACGCTCTGGTTCGCGCTGATCTCGATTGCGATCATTGCGCTTGCACCACGGATCGCGCCAAGGCTCTTTGCCCGCTATGGCGATCGGGTCATCGAGCCAGAGATCAAATTTCTCTTTTTGCTCTTATTGATTTTGATATATTTTGCCAAGCTGGGGCTCAGTCACGCGGTCTTACCGGCGTTTGTCTTGGGGCTGGTGCTGTCGCGCCTCTTCCAGAAAGACCAGCAATTGCAGCGCAAGTTGCGCGTCGTCGGCTTTGCTTTTATTACGCCGATCTTCTTTCTCAACGGGGGGATGAAAATATCTCTGTCGCTCTTGTGGTCCGGTGGCCTGCTCTTTGTGATTCTATTCATCGTCAAGCAGATTACCAAGATCGTGGGCGTTTATCCTCTAGCTAAACTGTATCTGCCCAAAGAAGCGATGTACACGACGCTATTGATGAGCACCGGGTTGACCATGGGGACGCTCTCGTCTCTTGCAGGGCTGGAGAGGGGCTTTATTGACCAATTGCAGTTCTCAGTGTTGGTGGCTGTCGTTGTAGCCAGCGCAATTGTGCCGACGTTCATTGCGCAGCGTTTCTTTCATCCACACCATGCGCTCGTGGAGCTTCGCCAAGAAGGGTCCCGCGAGCCCTCGCTTGTCGAAGAAATAACTCAAGAGTAAGGAGGGTCCATGTTTCAAAAGATTCTCGTTGCCAACGACGGTTCGGAGAACGCCTTTCGAGCGTTAAGGGTTGCTGTAGACCTGGCACGGCGCTACGGTGCGGAGCTGCACCAGCTCTCAGTAGAAGAACATCTGCCGTACTATGCGGCGTCGCTCGGCGAGGTCATCGAGGCCGAGCGGGAAGAGTTGGACTATTTTGACGATGTTGCAGCCAAAGCGCGAGAGATCGCTGAGCAAGCCAGGGTGCGTCTAGAGTGTCACGTCGTCGCAGGTCACGAGGTAGAGACGATCGTGCGCTTCACCGCAGAGAATCAGTTTGATTTATTAGTGATCGGGCACAAGGGGCACTCGAAGATCTGGCCGTTCCATATGGGTTCGACGGCAGCGAGGATTGCCGAGCACGTGCGCACGAATATACTGATCGTGCAGTAGTGTTATGAAGTCCGACACCTGGGTGAACAAAGTAAGAGGGCATCAATTCAGCACTGTCAGAAAAAAACCGAAGGATCATCATGAGTGACTACGTTGAAGCATTGATCACAGCTCTTTCTCATTGGCGGTCGCTCAAGCGCCGCGAAGCCGCTTATCTGTTAGGGGAGAAGCGCGACTCGCGCGCCGTGCCCGCGTTGATTTCTGTTCTAGAGGGTGCGGAAGACCCGTTCGTCAAGATGGAAGCAGCCATCGCGCTAGGCAAGATCGGCGGCTCCCAAGCCATCGCCGCATTACTTCGGTGCCTAGAAGCCAAGCAACCGTTACCGGCGCGCATGGCTGCCGTCGAGGCGCTCGCCCATCAGTCTATCTCGGAAGATATCAGTACTTGCTTACGCCGTGCTGCTGCGCATGATCCCAATGAAATCGTGCGTCAGCACGCTCGGCGCATCTTGCAAGAGCTGGACGAACTATCAAGGGTCTAGAGAGAGATTGTATGGTGCTGTTTGAAGCCAATACTCACCGGTGGCGCCGCTGGATCGGCACGCGCGGCGTGGTGTTCAATGTCTTGCGCTTGTGCGCTCGACAGGCATACACTGTCTATGAACTCTCCGCCCTGCGTGATGCGCCAGGGCTGACGCGCTCAGTCTTCGATGTGCTCAGCGACATTAACGTCTCAGTCGTTGTTGGCGAGGGCGAGCGACGTGAGCTGATCACCGTGGTAGGCACAGTCCCAGACCCAAGGACCAGCGGCGGTGTCACGTATCTGCTGCGTACGACGCTTCTTGGTTTTTTGCTGAGCCCAGCGCTTGCCTTAGCGGAGCCTGATGCGTATGGGAAGTATCTACGAGCCTGGGCAGCGCACTCTCAGACACGCCAGCACTTTCTCCAACATGCCCACGCTCGGTTTCCCAACTTGCCTCAGAGTACTCTGCACACCCTCTACGAATTTATGTGGCGGGCTTCACTGGTCTTTCCACGATATCTGAGCGCCCACTGGCTGGTTGCTCACGAGTCTCCCAACTCAAAAGATCTTCAGCTCGATCTGTTGCCTCCAGAGCGCCTGCGTGTCTTTGGGAAGTTTGTTGTGGCTGACGTAAAAACTCTTGGAGAGAATAGTTCGTCACTTCATGTGTTGAGGCCCTTGGGGATGGGCATCCCGCAGTATGCTAAGGAGCTTCTCAGATGGCTGAACACGTCAGATCGGTCTCTCATGGAGGAAGCTTTCCGTGCCGAGCGAGCGTGGACAGCACGGCGGGTGCTCTGGGAGCTGAGCTATATCGAGCGACGCGTGCGAAGAGTTGCCCAGGAGCCTCCTGTGCACGGGGCATGGAGCGCTGACGATCCGCCAGTGAATGCATGGCAACCAGGGCGCTTTAGCTTCTGTCTCTTGTAAGTCAATTGCTTGATAACTGATTGCGACTCACCTGTGCAGCATCTCGATGATCTTGTCAATGATCTCATTGTCCTCCTCGGGCCTAAGCCAGTCCTTGCTTAACGATGACTCGCTTGAAGGGGATAGAGCGATTTCAGCAAATTCTGGGCAACTGCTCCCCGCTGAGCATATCTAAGATTCTTTGAGCGCCGATGCGGCTCCTCAGCGTGACGACACCGGCAGGGGCTGCCTCTACATGACCGATCAGGGCAGCGCCCTCGCCCAGATCGTGCATGATCTGCACGGCCCGCTCGGCATCTGTGGCAGCGACGAACGCGATGAAGCGCCCTTCGTTGGCGACATAGAGCGGGTCGAGCCCAAGAATCTCACACGCGCCCTGGACGTCCTCCCGAACGGGAATGGCGCTCTCGTCAATAGAGATATTGATCTGTGCGGCTTGGGCGATCTCGTTGAGGGCACTGGCCAGGCCCCCGCGCGTCAAGTCTCGCAAACAGTGAATCTCGATCTGCTCTTCGATGAGCTTCATGACTATAGGAGCTAAGGGCGCGCAGTCACTAGTGATCTCGCTCTCGAATGACAGTCCTTCTCGCACGGCCATAATGGCGATGCCGTGCCGCCCCACGTCTCCATTCAGTAAGACGCAATCTCCGGGGCGGACGCTCTTGGGGGAGATCGTCAGAGTATGCTCGATGATCCCGATTCCGGCAGTGTTCATGAAGATCCCGTCACCCTTGCCCCTGTCTACGACTTTGGTGTCGCCGGTGACGATCTGGACGTGCGCTGTCTGGGCAGCCTCGCGCATAGACTGCACGACGCGCCACAGGGTCTCCATAGGCAGCCCTTCTTCCAAGATGAAGCTAGCACTGAGAAAGAGCGGGCGGGCGCCGCACATCGCCAGGTCGTTGACCGTCCCGTAGACCGCGAGCTTTCCAATATCGCCGCCGGGGAAGAAGAGCGGGCGCACGACGTACGAATCTGTGGTGAACGCGAGGGACCTAACCCCCTGGCCCCCTTCCCTAAAGGGAAGGGGGAACTCCCCTCCCCCTTTAGGGGAGGGGGTGGGGGAGAGGTCAAGAGAAGGGGATTGAGGGGTTAGGTCTTTCAGAGCAATGATTGCCCCGTCGTGGCGCTCATCGAGATATTCGTTGGCGAACGCCGCGCCAAAGATCTTCTCGATGAGCTGGTGCATGAGCTTGCCGCCGCCCCCGTGAGCTAACAGAATCTGGGGATACTCAGAGATGGGGATGGGGCAAGAAGGGCCGCTGCTGAGGTCAGAGTTCATATGGTTCATGGTTGACTTCTTCGATATCGGTAATACGCCGCGCACGCCCCTTCTGACGAGACCATTGGTGCTCCCAAGGGCCGTTCAGGAGTGCAGCGCGTCCCGAACGCCGGGCACTCGTGGGGCTTCTTCACACCTTGCAGCACTAGGCCGGCTATGCATTCGGAAGATTCTTCCACCGAGCGATCGGTCAAGCCGAACTTCCTCTCGGCGTCGAACTCTCTATATTTTTCAGTGAAGCCCAGCCCGCTCTGCGGGATCTCCCCGATGCCACGCCACTTCCTTGGAACGACGCAAAAGACTTCGCGAATCAGCTCTTGGGCTTTGACGTTGCCCTGACGGCGTACCGAACGGGTATATTGATTTTCCACGTCGTAGCGCCCTTCTTCGAGCTGTTTGACGCATATGTACACCCCCTGCAAGATATCGAGGGGCTCAAAGCCGGTGACGACAATGGGGACTTTGTATTTTTTAGCAATGGGCTCGTATTCTGTATACCCCATCACGGTGCAGACGTGCCCGGCAGCTAAGAAGCCCTGCACGCGATTAGTGGGAGAAGAGAGGATCGCTTCCATCGCCGGGGGAACTAAGACATGCGAAACAAGCAGCGAGAAGTTTTTCACGTTCTGCTGATACGCTTGATAGACAGCCATCGCGTTGGCAGGAGCAGTGGTCTCGAAGCCGACGGCGAAGAAGACGACTTCTTTCTGGGGATTCTCTTTGGCGAGCTTGAGCGCATCTAAGGGCGAATAGACGATGCGCACATCGCCGCCCTGGGCTTTGACGGAGAGCAAATCTTTGTCACTTCCGGGGACGCGCAGCATATCGCCAAACGAGCAGAATATGACAGTGGGGCGCGAGGCGATCTCGATGGCTTTATCTATCAGTTCGACGGGGGTGACGCAGACGGGGCAGCCGGGGCCGTGCACGAGCGTGATCTCTTTGGGCAGGAGTTCGTCAATACCGAATTTAATAATCGCGTGCGTCTGGCCGCCGCAGACTTCCATAATTGTCCAGGGTCTTTTCACAATCTGAGCGATCCGGCGGGCGTAGTGCTGCGCAAGCTGGGCGTCACGGTATTCGTCAATGAATTTCATTTGACTTTGGAGACCGGCTGATCAGGATGCGCGGGATTGGGGATCAAGCGCCGGCTGACACAATCCACAACGAGATCGAGCTTCTTTAGAGCTGTCTGCCCAATGATCACTTCGTCGCCCAACACCAAGGCATTCTCCAATTCCTCACGATCTAAGATGTGCAGGGTGAAGGCCTCGGTAATCCCGACGGCATCGAGCCGACCATCGGCATAGCGCTGGCCGATGATGGCTAACCCAAGGCGCTCGACGACGTGGGGCGGCAAAACACAGCGGACCGCGCCGGTGTCCACGAGGGCGTCGGCTTCGTAGGCGCGGACCTGCTCGGGTTTGAGCATCCCGCGTCGGACGAGCGCTTCGTCCACGGCGTTCGTCAGCTTGGCCTTGACTCGAACTTCTCCCATAGCGTCTTTATTGTAGAGAGAGACTCTCACTCTGTCCAGCGCCCCCATGATCACGCTCAGCCCTAGCCCTGACGGCTATCATTGACTGTGCGAGTTCCAGAACATATTATGCAGTTAGGCGCATAAACGCAAGAAAGCTGGTGACACAAATGCGTGACAGACTATACAGAGCCGAAGCGGAGGTCTTCCAAGCCCTGGCCCATCCGGTGCGGTTGCAGCTCTTGGATTGCTTAGCAGAAGGGCCGCGCTGCGCCTGTGAGATCGAACCGGAATTCTCACTCGATCAGTCCACGATCTCGCGACACTTGATCGCACTGAAGAGAGCCGGGCTGGTGCAGGCCCGCCGCCAGGGCGTCCGGGTGATCTATGAACTCAGCGACCGTCGCATTCGGAGAATTCGGGAGCTTGCCCAGAGCCTGATCGCCGATCAGGTGCACAAGCAAGCAGCGGTGCTGAGCCAAGGAGGCTGACTTTTTATGCTGTGGGAACTCATCCGAGCGGGGCTGATCGCCCTGCAAGACTATATCGCGCTGCACGTTGTGACGTGTCTTATCCCCGCGTTTCTGTTAGCAGGCGCGATGGTCACGTTTGTTTCCAAAGAGACAATAATCTATTATTTGGGCGTAGCGGCGCAGAAGTTCAAAGCCTTTGCGCTCGCTGCCGGCGGGAGCTTCTTCGTCGCGGCGTGTTCCTGCACCGTCATTCCTGTCAGCAGCGGGCTCTATTACGCTGGGGCTGCGATTGGCGCGGCGTTTATTGTCTTGTGGGTCGCTCCTGCGGCCAATATCCTGGCGCTGACGTACACCGGCGCGATCTTGGGAAGCGCGATGGTGCTCACGCGCATTGTCGCGGCGCTGCTGATGGCATTTGTTGTCGGCTGGGTGATGACGCTCGTCTTTCGTGGTGAAGAGCAGACCCGCGGGCAGCCCATCGCTGTGCCCAGCAACCCCGGAGATGTTCCGACGCATCTGATGGGGCGCTCTGATGTGATTCTGTTGGTGCTGCTGGTGATCTCGCTGCTCGCGCCCAATTATCTGGTGCAGAAGGGGCCGTACTGGGCCAAGATTCTCGTGTGGGGTGTGGCGACGATTGTGGTCTTCGGCTATGCGTTCTGGGCCAAGCCCAAAGAAGAACTGAAACGGTGGATGGGCGAGACCTGGTGGTTCGTGCGGCTGATCTTTCCGTTATTGTTAGCTGGGGTCTTTGTCGTCGGCGTGATCGGGAGGCTTTTGCCCGAAGAATGGGTTCGTTCGGCGCTGGGCGGATCGAGTTTGAGTGCGTCGTTTCTGGCGACGCTCATCGGGAGCGTCAGCTACTTTGCGACCATGACCGAAGCGCCGTTTGTAGATACACTGATGAAGCTGGGGATGGGGCCGGGGCCGGCGCTCGCGCTGCTGTTGACCGGGCCGGGGTTGAGTCTTCCCAATTGGCTCGCGATCGCGCGGGTCTTCGGCGTGAAGAAAGCGATAGTCTATGTCGTGACGATCATTCTCTTAGGAACGGTGGTCGGTTGGCTTGCGGGGAATTTTATCTTCTGAACTCTGAAGAAAGGAGGAGACGATGAAGATCGAGATTTTAGGGAGCGGCTGTCCCAAGTGCTTCGAGACGGAGCGCCGAGTGCAGAAGGTCATCCAAGAGTTGGGGCTGCAAGCTGAAGTCACTCATGTCTACGATATGATGGAGATCGCGCGGCGGCGGGTGATGTTCACCCCGGCGGTGGCGATTGACGGTGAAGTGAAGATCAGTGGGCATGTGCCCACGGAAGACGAGCTGAAGGCGATTCTCAAACGGTGAGGAGTGATCCAGCCCCTGAGCGGGATCCTCAAAGGAAGCTCAGCAATGAGCGTTCATCTTATCGTTATTAGTGGGCTGTTTGCACTCGCGGTTCTGTCGGGGATGCTCGGCTTGGGCGTGGCCTTTGCTGCCGTTCCGTTTCTTTCGTTGTTCTTGCCCGATCTCGTCCATCAGGTACAGCCCCTGGCTTTGCTGCTTAACGGGCTGACAGCCCTCTTTGCCACAGTGGGGTTCGCCCGCAGCGGCTACGTCGCTTGGAATAGGGCGATTCTCTTAGCCGTGGTCACCACCCTCTTTGCCCCTGTAGGGGCTTATCTGGTGCAGTTCGTCCCGCAGATCTCCGTGTGGTACATCTATCTGATCTCCGTGGGGTATTTGGCTTATCGGTTGTTCCGCCCGGTGTACGAGCGTCCTGGTGGGGAGAATTTCGCGGCTGCTGTTGCCCTTGCTATTCCCATCTCGGTGCTTTCGGGGTTTTTGGGAGTTGGGCCGGGGTTTCTGCTCATGCCCACGCTGATCTTGTTGGGGTTTGATGCAAAGCGCGCGGCGGGGATCAACGCCTTTGCTGTCACCCCACCCTCGTTCTCCGCGCTGATCCCCCATCTCTCAACGGCGAGGCTTGATGTGGCCTTGACTTCTTGGCTGCTCGTTGTGGGCGCCCTGGGCTCGTTCTGGGGTGCCCGGCTGACGAGCCTCTATGTGCCCAGCACACGGCTCAAGCAGCTCTTTGGCATCCTCATCGTGATCATAACTCTCTATAAGATCTATACGCTCGTGGGGCAGTGAAGGAGGAACAGTGAAGGAGGAAGCGATGCCTTGGCTTGTCGGCTATCCGCGTGACAAGATCCCCTGGTATCCCACTATTGACCAGAGCCAGTGCATTAGTTGCGGAGTCTGTCTCAACTGCGGAAGGAACGTCTTTGAATGGCACGAGCACAGGCCGCTCGTGGCACGACCCTATGATTGCGTGATCGGCTGCACGACGTGTGCCAATCTCTGTCCGGCGTGGGCCATCTCCTTCCCGGATATTGAGAACGTACGAAGAATCTATCAACGAGAAGGCATCTGGGAGAAAATCAGCCAAGTGTTGAAGCAAGAAGGACGAATCAATTAAGATATACCCTGAGTGCAGAAAGGGTGAGCGATGCCTCTAGCTATCGGTGTTGCACTTTGGTTCTTGTTGATTGGAAGCGCCACGACGGCGCAACCAGAAAACGCCCCTGTGGTACGGGCGGTCTTGTTCTGGATGAGGACGTGCCCGCACTCAGTCATAACCAACGTCTTGCCATCCCTTCAGGAAAAGTACGGCGCCCAGTTGGATATTCTGTTCGTTGAAGAAGAGCACCCCTTGCCCTCTCCTTCCGAGGTCACAGCTTCAGAGCTCTCGCAAGAGTTGCCTTTGGAAGCGGGGTTCTCCCCAGGGTTTGAGCTGGCTATTGCCGTCTTAATCGGTATGATACTTGCCGTGATCTACGTTGTCATACAGATAATCCGTGTCATGCAGGGGGCTCCCGTAGGTTCATCCTCGCGATGGAGCGATGGTCTCTTGATAGCGTTGTCCGTTCTCGGCATGGCCGTAGCGGGGTATTTGGCGTACGTGGAGACCCAAGCTGTAGCGGCCTTCTGCGGCCCCGTGGGTGATTGCAACACGGTGCAAAGCAGCCCTTATGCGAAATTGTTCGGCGTGCTCCCCATCGGCGTTCTCGGCGTCGTTGGGTATATTGCTATTCTCGTGGTGTGGCTCTGGAGGCGTTGGGGCTCAGGAAGGTTCTCAGCGTATGCGCCGCTATTTATCTTAGCCATGACGCTCTTTGGCGTGCTCTTTTCGATCTATCTCACGTATTTGGAGCCGTTCGTCATTGGGGCTGTCTGCATCTGGTGTGTCAGCTCAGCGATTATCATGACTCTGCTGATGCTGCTCAGCCTTCGTCCGGCGTTACACGTCGTGAGGGAATACAGCGATGCTGCTCAAAGAGTTTCTGAAGATTGAGACGTTCTTCCCCCCGTGTCATCCTGGGGAGATCGAGACCGTGACCGCCGTTGCCGAACTCGGCGACGACATCAGCCCAGTCTTCCCCTATTTGAATGCCGTGCTGAAGGGCACGATCTACGACCAGACCCATCAGACGCTCAACTTCAAAATGGGTGGTCGCGGGATCACTCTCCACCCCAAGAGAGTGATCGTCACGCGCTTGGAGAATAGAGAAGAAGCCGAGAGAGTTCTGGAGCGCCTGAAGGATTTGATCAACAGAACGTATGAGCGTCGAGGCGAGATCGAGCCCAGCTACAAGAGCCGCGCCAAGCTGACCGTCATTACAATCTATAAACTCTTGCCCAAGACCAACTGTCGGGAGTGCGGCGAGCCGACGTGCATGGCGTTCGCGACCAAGCTGATCAGCGAATCTGTGAAGATCGAGCAGTGCAGGCCGCTCTTTCGTGAGGAGCATCGAGAGCATCGTGAGCAGCTCCTGCAGCTGCTGGACGACGCCGGCTATACGATTGCTCACCCTTCCCCTTGACTCCCCTCTCCCCTAAGAGAGAGGGGGGTGAGAGCATCCCCCATGGCCAGACGAATCCTTCAGAGGATTTGACAAGCCTGCCCTTGGTTGGTAAGCTATATGCGAATAAGCGCATATAGCTATATGGACGGTTTTAATGAGAGAGGTTGTGGAACTTTTCCAAGCCCTGGCCGACGAGACACGGCTGCGGCTGGTCAAGCTGCTCGGAGTGGCAGAGAACGGCGTCTGCGTCTGTGAGCTCGTGGACGCACTCCGTCTGCCGCAGTATCAAGTCTCGCGTCATCTGGCCGTGCTGAAAGCAAAAGGGCTCGTCGAGGATCGCCAAGACGGCACGTGGGTGTACTACCGACGGCGTGAAGATCTTTCCCCCTTGGCTGCTGCGGTGATCGCCGCGATCCACAAGATCAAGGATAAGATCTCTGAGGAAGACCGAAGGCGCCTGGAGCTGCGCCTGGCCCTACGGGATGGAGGCCGATGCGTCATCGGGTATGATCCTGCCAAGCCTTACCGAGAGATCATCCCCCGTCGAGCTGTGCTCACCAAGAAGGAGGAGGTAGACTGATGTTTCGAAGGCCGAGCCCAAAAGAATGGCTCTATCTTGGAATAGTGGCGCTGCTCTACGTCTCCGGCGTCCTCTACGTGTATACTCATGATCTCTCGCTGGAAGCCCTTTTTCAGTATGGACTTTTGCAGCCCAAGGGGATAACCGGAGAAGAGGCACGGCTCATCGAGATTGAGACGCCGCTCTCGTGGAATATCCCTGAGGTGCTCTACTTTATCTACCTCAAGGGCTCCGCGGTACTGGTGGAGCTATTCCAGTACTGGGTAGTGGGGATGGTGATCGCAGCAGCGCTCGTTGTCTTTGTTCCCTGGGAGAAAGTCAAGAAGAAGATGGGGTACGGCGGATGGGGAGCGAATCTGGTAGCCTGTACAACCGGAGCCGTTATCCCGATCTGCTCATGCGGGATTGTCCCTGTGCTTGGGGGGATGGTGCAGGCTGGCATTCCCTTGGGGCCGACGATGGCCTTTCTCATTGCCGCGCCGATGCTGAGCATCCCTGCTGTGTTTATAACGGCAGGGGTTTTGGGATGGAAGCTGGCCATCGGCAGGGTGTTGGGGACTTTCTTTATCGCCCTCAGCGTGGGGGGGGTCCTCTCCTACTGGCAGCGAAGGGAGAGGGTTCTCCGAAGGTTTGTGAAGCTGGCTGTTACCCCGAATCTCTCGCCAGAGCTGCAACAATTTGCCTTCAAGATAGGGATGGCTCTTTCTAAAAATCCCGCAAAGCTTCCCACGGAGAAGCTCGCTCCCGGCGAGGAAGAGAAGCTCTATCTCTTAGCTGAGGCAGGCATTTTGGATCGTGATACGGATGGGCTCTGGCATCTCCCTGAGGATGCTGGAGCCTCCCCCGCTGCGACCGCTGCCTGCTTTGTGCTCCCTACTGGAGATATGGCCTTGAGCTTCCGCCAGAGGCTCACGAAGCTGGTTCAAACGGCCTGGGACTTCTTTCTGCAACTCAATTACTATTTTGTCCTGGCAGTGATTATAGCTGGCGCCATAAAAGTCCTCATCCCAACGAATCTGGTGGTGAGCCTCGTGGGGGGAGAGCAGCTCAACTCCGTCGTCGTGAGTGCGTTCATCGCTGTCTTGGCCTATGTCTGCACCTATGTGGAAGTCCCCACCGCCCTCGCGCTGATGCACAAGGGGATGGGGGGCGGAGCCACGCTGGCTTATTTGCTTGGTGGGCCGGGACTCTCTCTGCCCTCAATTGCCATGCTCTCGGGGGTTTTCACGCCCAGGGTTTTGGCCCTCTATGTGGGGATGAGCTTTCTCGGGTGTGTCATCGCAGGGTATGTCTTCAATCTTCTCTGAGAAGGAGGAGTCCAGATGACGGCACATTCGCACACGGTCAGGATCTTCATGCTGCCTCAGCAATTTCCTTGCGGGCCGCAGTCTTCTTGTTGCGGCCCCATCGGGCAATCGGACGAAGTGATTCAAAATCTTACGAGCATTATCCAGCGGGAGCTGGGCTGCCCCGTGGAAGTCATCAACATCCAGGACGGCAAGATGATGAGGAACCATCTGCATATCGTTCGACTCATCCATGCCTTCGGGCCGGCGGCCACGCCCATCATTGCTCTCGATGACGAGGTCATCTCGCTGGGCACCCCTGCGCCTGCCCAGGCCATTGGGGCGATCAAAGCACGGATGAACCAAGCACAAGCGAGGTGAGCTGAATGCCAGCTTATAGGTACGTCTGTACAGAATGTGGAGGAGAGACAAAAGTATGGGCTACCCCCTCCGACTACGAAAAAGGATTGAAGGTAGTCTGCCCCACGTGTGGTAGCCCCAAGATGGTCCGGATTTTTGGCAATCTCATGGTGATGCGCAAACGCTGGAATACCACACCAAGCTGCGGGCCGCGGGCAGGGCCCGGGTGCTGTGGGAGGTAAAGCGCGCGATGCTCAAGGTGCATCCAGCTTCTGGTTATCCCCCCGAGGCAGGGCGCTATCTCCGGGGGAATGACTACTCCCCCGTCGCCGTCGTCGTGATTCTTATCCACGACCAAGAGAAGATTCCCCCTGATATAGAGCATCTCGTCCGGGTGGGTGTGGAGAGTGGCGCGGCCCTCGCGGGGACGCTGCAGACGGAGAACATCGGGATCGAGAAGATCGTGTGCAACATCGTCGCCAACCCCAATATTCGTTATATCGTGCTCTGTGGCCCGGAATCCCCCGGCCATGCCAGCGGTGAGGCGCTCAAAGCCCTGGTGCAGAGTGGAGTCGACCAGAACAGAAGAATTATCGGGGCCAGCGCCCCTACGCCCTATCTTTTCAATCTCCCCCTCGAGTTCATCGAGCGCTTTCGCAAACAAATCCAGATCGTTGATCTTCTCAACGAGGGCGATCCCGATCTGGTCCAGCGAGCCGTCTGGGCATGCTATCAAGAGCAGCCCACGGAGTTTCGGGGATACTCTCTGTACGATCCTGGGGCTTATCCTGCGGAGCCACTGTCGGGCAAGCTCACCTGGCGGGTCACCCAGCCCCAAAAAGAGCCCAAGGATGAAGCCGAACGCCAGCAGCGAGAGAGACTGAGAGAGCTGATGGCGCGGCTCAAGCGCGCCGTGAGCAAAGAGAAAAGAGAGTAAGCTCAGGCTTTGACAAGCTTCACTTGCGAGTCGTAGAAGCTGACGCTGCCCCCAGTCACGTCTTGTAAGCACGTGTTCTTCAGGACGGGGTCTCTACGCATCGCGGCGTTGGCGTGAATCCCCTTGGCACGTCGCTTGTCTGCGGGGATCACCTGACCGTCAATGATAATATCGTTTGAGCCGTAGGCCCAGTGGCCATACCCCAAACTGAACGCGATCACGCCCGGACGCAGACCCTGAACTATCTTGATCTTGCCGATCATGGGGATAGTGCGCCCATTCGTGAGGTTCCACACTCCCTCGGGATTGCTCGCTGAGATCACTTTGACGAGGTCGCCCTCACGGAAGCCCAGACGGTCCGCGTCGCGCTTGTTGATGAGAATCGCGTTCTCCGGCTCGATCCCTAGCAACCAATAGTTGGAGATCGTCCGGGATTTGGTCTGATGGATGACTCGATACGTGATCAGACGGAGATCGAAGCCGTTCTGCTCGTCTTCGATAGGCCGGCCCAAGACGTCGGTGGGGGCAGGGAGATAGGCCGGATATCCCACGAAGTGCTCCCCGGTCATGCTGTTTTTGGTCATGTAGGTCTTCTCTTGATAGAGATTGATCAGGGTGCCGTAGGGGGTGGTCACTTTGCCATCTTTGTAGACTGTTTCGTGATCTTGGAAGCGACCACCGCGGTTGAGCACGTAGACGACCTTGCGCCAGAAACGCTCACCTACAGCTCGATACCATGCATCGCCATCGAAGACGCTCGTGGGGAGATGTCGGCGTGCTGTGAGGAAGAGCTCGAGCTCGCGGTCGTCGGCGTCGGGCACGGCATCGGAGCCATCGGGCTTATCACCGAAGGCGACATTGGCGACCATCTTGAGATAGAAGTCTTCGGGTCGAGTCAAGTCTCCGGCCAAGCCCAAGCCCTTGGGCCCAAAGCCCGGCAGCCCCAGCTTCTCGGCTATCCCCAACAGGAGCGCCTCGAGAGAGATCGGCATCTCATGGCCGAAGACTTTCACAGTTTCGGGGATGGGCGCGATCACCGGCTGACGGATGGGCTGGACTTTCGGGGCGATGTTGGGGTGGCTCCCATGAAACTCCCAGCGCTCAAGATAACTGAGATCGGGGAAGATATAGTCGGCGTACATAGATGTTTCCCCAATCGTGATGTCGCTGGCGACGATCAGCGGGATCTTCTTGGGGTCTGAAAGAATCTCAATAGTGGTCTGTCCTGCGGGCAGGCTGTAGGCCGGCGTTCCCATATATAAGAAGAGGGCTTTGATCGGATAGGGATAGGCATCCCCGGCGGAGGGGATGACTTCTTGGTAGACGTCGCTGGAGAGCGGGAACCACGGACGCTTGGCCGGATATTTCTCAAAGAGCGTGGTCTCTTCGTACTTGACCCCATGGCGAATGATAGAGATTCCCAGGGGTGTCGTCTTCTTGGGGTGGAGCTTTTTCAGCGGGAAGGGTTTGCCGTCTTTGTCGCCGATGGCATCGTATTCGGTCTTCTTTATCAGTCCCCCGGCCCAGTCGAAGTTGCCGAGCAAGAGATTGAGGGCATACCAAGCGAAGACGTTATAAAAGCCGTTGGTGTGTTGGCTCACGCCGCGGTGGATATCGGCGGCAGCCCGCTTGCCGTGCGCGGTGAACTCATGAGCCAGCTCTATGATATCTTTCGCTTTGAGCCCGCAGATCTGCGCCCACTCTTCTATCGTGTGCGTGCGGGCAGAGTCATAGAGAATTTGCAGAGCCGTCTTGACCGCTCTGCCGTTGACGCTCGATATGGACGGGAAGAGATCGCCTTCGATGGGGATCTGCTCGTCATAGGGGTCGCACTCGATCAGCTGATCTCCTTGCGCGACGACGAAGCGATCTTTTTCGCTCAGGCCAGCTTCGTGGGCCCTCAGAAATGTCGTGGGTTGGCCGTTCTCGATCTTGACGAGCCAGCTCGCGTTGCACCATGTGGGTTCTCCATCGGCGTGAGCGGCGGCTTTGTTGGCATTGCTCAGATATTTCGCGTCGTAGCGCTTGTTCTCGATGACCCAGCGGATCATCGCGAGGGCGAGTGCCGCTTCGGTGCCGGGCTTGATGGGGAGCCATTTCCACGCCTTAGCAGCGGTCTTGCTCAGGCGCGGGTCGACGACCGCGATCTTCAGCCCGTTCTCGACGATATTCTCCGTGATATGTGGGGCACGCACTGGCGGGCCGTAGTTCGCCTCAAAGGGCGAAGCACCCACAAAAATCAAGAACTCAGAATTTTCTGTATCAGCTTGCCAGTAGAATTTGCTCCCACCCGTCCACTTTCCGTCGTGGTACTGCTCGCTCATCGCCTTCCCCGTAAAATACAGCGAGCCTTGGCAGACGGTCGTGTGCCCGTGGGCGTTGACCGAACCAAAAGAATCTTCGGTGAACCGTCGGATGAAGTGCTCGCGTCCGCCCTTGACCCGCCCCCAGAGAAAGACCAATTGATTATTCTTCGGCCCAAGATCGGGATGATCAGGATCAATCAGCGTGTCCAGATGGTCTTTGTACTTCTCTTTGAACGCGGCAACAGCCGCGCGCTTCTCTTC
>JBBISQ010000020.1:0-24267 GCA_037441155.1 Candidatus Fraserbacteria bacterium | reverse complement strand
ACGGCGTGGCCGATAGCCATCAAATGGACGCGAATCTGATGGGTTCGGCCCGTGAGGGGGCGCACTTCGAGAAGCGTCGTGCGCGAGAATCTTTCGCGCACACGGAACTCTGTGATAGCTGGCTTTCCCGTGGGCAGGATCCTCATGCGTTGGCGGCGCACCGGATCGCGCCCGATGGGACCCTCAATCTGCCCCTCGTCTTCACGGACTCGCCCATGCACTAACGCCAGATACATCTTCTCGATCGTTCGGCGCTTGAATTGCTCGATCAAGCCCAGATAGGCAAGGTCCGTCTTAGCGACTATGAGAACCCCGCTCGTCCCCTCGTCCAGGCGGTGGACGATCCCTGGGCGGTGCGGCGCGCCAAAGCTCGCGAGGGCACAATGGCTCACGAGCTGATTGATCACGGTCCCGCGGGGATGCCCCGCCGCAGGGTAGACCACCATGCCCGAAGGCTTGTCAACCGCTATGAGATGCTCGTCTTCGTAGAGCACAGGGAGGGCGAAGGGCTCAGGCTCCACAATTTTTGTAGGGGCTGTCTCTGGTAGGTTCAGCTCGATCAGGTCATTGGGGCGGACCCGCAGCCCGGCGCGCGCTGGCTGCCCGTTGAGCAAGACAGCCCCAGCTTTCACTAACGTTTGCAAGCGCGAGCGTGTCAGGGCTGGGTCGTTCACCTGGGCCAGCAACCACCGATCAAGACGAGTCTTGGCCCCATCTTCCGGGACGCGAAAGACCAGACGCATAGCCTTTCTAGGATACTGTACCCCTGTGATACGGACAACCCGATTGCACCGAAAAAGCCTTGTGAGTATAATAAAATTACAATGATCTCTGAGTTGGAAACAGCTGTCCGGAGGGTGGCAGAGCGGATTGCCCTAGAGCAGGGAGTGGAGCTCTATTGGCTGGAGATGAGAACCAAGGGCCTGCGCTGGCAGGTTACAGTCTATATTGATCGGGTAGGTGGAGTCAGCATTGACGACTGCGAGCGCGTGAGCCGCGCGTTGGAGGGGCCCTTGGATGCGCTCATCGAGCACAGCTATATTGTTGAGGTCTCGTCGCCGGGAATTGATCGCGCGCTGCACACCCGCACGCACTACGAGCGTGCCTTGGGCAAGCCCGTCCAGCTCCGCCTGCGACACGCGCGCGATCGTACGAGAGTCCTGCAGGGGTGGCTCTCCGGGCTCGAGAGCGATGCGATCCTCCTCACCGATGCCCAGGGGGAGACCGTCCGGGTCCCTCTCGACGATGTGAAGAACGCCCGCGTGACCGAGAGCCAGTTTCTCTAGATTCAGGAGCGTGAAGACTCTCTATGAACATCGAGTTTCTTGAGGCTTTAGAGGAGATGGCCAAGGAGGAGGGCATCGAGCGCGAGGACCTCTATGAAGCCGTCAAAAAGGGGCTGAGAGTAGCATATATCGAGCAGTTCGGCCCCGTCACCAATCTGGAGATCGAGATTGACCGCACCTCAGGGGATATTCACTTGGTCGTGGACGGCCAAGCCAAAGACATTGCGCTCACGGACTTTGGGCGCATCGCCACGCGCAAAGCCGAGGAGACCATCAAGAACGAGATCATCGCCAAGCGCCGTCAAAAGATCCTCGAGCGCTATTCGAGCCGGGTGGGGCAGATCATCAGTGGGCATGTCCATCGCTTTCAAGGGGCCGATGTCTGGGTCAATCTGGGGCAGGTAGAGGCGCTCCTGCCCGAATCCGAGAGGATTCCCGGGGAGCGCTATCGTATCGGTTCAGTGCTGAAGGCCTACGTGATGCGCGTGGAGCGCACCCAAGGGGACCCACGGATTCTCCTGTCGCGCGCGGCCAAAGAATTCGTGCAGAAGATGCTCGAGCTTCAAGTGCCGGAGATCGAGCAGGGGCTGGTGCGCATCGAGGCGATCGCCCGCGAGCCGGGAGTGCGCACCAAGGTCGCGGTGCGCTCGTTGACCGCGGAGCTTGACCCTGTGGGGACGTGCGTCGGCGCGGGCGGCAGCCGCGTCAGAGAGATCGTGCGCGAGCTCGGTGGAGAGAAGATCGATATTATCCGCTGGAGCTCTGACGTGCGCGAGCTCATCAAGAACGGCCTTGAGCCCGCTAAAGTCCTACAGATTGACATTGACGAAACGAAGAAAGAAGCGCGGGTGATCGTCCCCGATTCGGAGCTGTCGCTGGCCATCGGCAAGGGGGGCCAGAACGTCCGCCTCACCGCCAAGCTGACCGGCTACAAAGTGGACGTCACCAGCCCGGAGGAACTCGCCAAGAGCACGGCAGAGACGTCCGTTACCCCGGCTCCTTAGTCTATGCGTGCTGCGCTGTTGTACGGGGTCTATCGGCTGGTACGCCGACGGGCCTGGCTGGTGCTGCTGCTGGCGGCATTGCTCAGTAGCGCCGCGCTCGTCTATATTCTCGATCTGCCCATGCGCAGCTCGTTCTTGGATCTCCTTCCCCCAGGAGATCCCCTGATCACAAAATTTCAGGAGCGCGAGGAGATCGTCAAAAAGAACGATGCTATAGATATCGTTCTGGCGCTCCGCGACCCGGAGCACTCCCCACGCGACGCCGAGCGCCTCAAGACCGTCGCCGAGCAGATCATCCTCCCCGCGCTGACTCAGAACCCGGAGCTCACCTCCGTCAGCTTCACGAAAGATATTCAAACGCGCCGGGGCGACGAGTTGCTCTCCCTGCGGGACGAGTTCTTGCTCAAGCTGAGAGAGTACCAAGACCGGGTGCGCAGCGTTCTGCCGGTCTCCGGAGTTCAGACTTCAACGACGGTGCCAGGGGTGCGCGACCTCATTCGGATCTACACGCAGATCAATACCGAGCTGGAGCGGATCTTCGGGACGGAGCTCGACTGGCGCCAGCTGGTTCTCAATCCCTTGGAGCTCGTCAAGCGCTTCGAAGAACTAGAGAAGCTCAACCAGAGCGTCAAGGAAGAATTCGAGCGTGCCCCGGCCCTGATTGGGGCAGCCGATCGCTTAGTCGCTGACCTGCTCCAGACCGTCCAAGAGATCAACGGCGCGATTGACGATCTGCTGACTTGGCCTCAGGAGCTCTATCTCTCCCAAGACGGCACAAAACTGCTCATCAAGGCGCGCCCGCGGCAGAGTTCGCAGTACAGTCTGGAGTACAATCGCACGCTTATTCGTTCAGTGCAGGAGACGCTCCGCTCTCTCAAGCTCGAGGATCACGGGATGAGCTGGGGGATCACAGGTCCCTATGCGATCGCCGCAGAGACCAACTATCAGCTCAACGTAGACATGCGCAATACGACGATCATCTCAGCCATCGGCGTCATGCTCGTGATCGTGCTCACGCTGCGGCGCTTCTTCTACCCCCTCTTGGCGCTGGTGGTGCTCTTCCTCGCGCTGATCATGACGTTGGCCTGGGCCAAGTTCTCCACCAACGGTCTGAATTTAGTGACGTCGTTCCTGCCCCCTTTGATCTTGGGGCTGGGGATAGACTACGGGATCAATTTCATCGCCCACTTCCTGCACGAGCGCCGCGCCGGACACCGCTTCGAGGCGGCCATCAAATCCGCTATCGAGCACAAGGGCTCCGCGTTGATCACCGCATCGTTAGCGACCTCTCTGGTGCTCTTTGGGCTGATGATCGCCAATTCCCCAGGACTGTACGAGATGGGGATCATCGCCGGGGTGGGGGTGCTGATAGCCCTGGCCTCGACCCTGCTGATCCTGCCCTCGTTGATGGTCGTCTCGCACATCATGTTGCGTCGCAGAGTCCAACCGGAGCCTCGCGCCAAAGCTCCTGCTCGTCGGGAGGGAGAACCGAGAACTGATCGCTTGTGGGTCTGGGCCCGTTGGCCGATTCTCGCTCTCACGATCGGGGGGAGTCTCTTTATGCTCACCCAGGCGGTGCACGTCGGCTTTCGGTTTGCTGATGAAGAGCTTGTCCCGCAGGACCTGCCCGCCCGCGTGGTCCAACAGACCGTGCGCCGCGAGTTCGACGTGGGCACAGCCGGCTTGGCTGAGTACTTTCTCTTCTTTGCTCCCACCCTCGAGGAGCTGCGGCGCATAAACGATAATCTGCGCAATCTGAAAGAACGCGGCCTCATAGACGTCGTCTATTCGCTGTTGGCGTTTCTGCCCTCTGATCCCGCTGAGGCGCAGCAGTTCCTTCAGGGGTTATCGCTGAATCTGGAGCGAGATCTCCAGCGCGCGGAAGGCGAGATCGCACGCCAGAGCCAAGAGCTCCAAATGCTCCAAGATCTCACTCTCCAGATCGTTACCCTGAAGGGCAATTTGACCCGTATTTTGGATCGCATTGCCCTCACGGCCGTGCCCGCTGAGAAAGTCGCGTCGGCCGTGCAAGGGCAGATCACCCAGCTTGAGGCTATCGAAGCGAGCATTCAGGGTCTCGAAGCGATGCAGGCGCGCCTGAGTGGCTTGCACACTCGTCTGGTCGCGTTGAATGACGACGTGAGTGCGCTGCTCAAGAAGATAGCGGAGCTCCAGCAGGTGCAGGGGCTCCTCCAGGCGCTGCCCCAAGACTTGCAAGAGCGCTTTGTCACCAAGGAGCGCGAGTTTATCCTCTACGCCCACGTGAAGCGCACTACGATCAATGAGCCACAGCTCTATCGGGAGTTCATCACCGCGGTGCAGTCGTTCAGCACCGAGTTCATTGGGTATCCCATGGTGCAGGACCATCTGGAGCGCAAGATGAAGAGCGACTTTCAGGTCTCGACGGCGCTCGCCAGCGTGATCATTCTTGTCATTCTCACTGTGGGGCTGGGCTGGCGCTGGGCGCTGCTGGGGATCATTCCTGTGGGACTGGGCTTTCTGTGGATGCTCGGGGCGATGCGGCTCTCCGGGCTTAATTTTAACTTCGCGAATATCTTCATCTCATCGCTGCTCATCGGCAATGGCGTGGACTACGCGGTCTATCTATTGCACGGCTTTCTGGAGGATCGCCATGTGGGGATCGTATGGAGGAAGACAGTCGCGCCCATCATGGGGTCCGCGCTGACGACGATGGTCAGCTTCGGGAGCTTGCTCTTCGCCACGACGCCGGGGCTGCGCGCGTTCGGGCAGTCGGCGCTCTACGGCATCGGATTCACGACGCTCTTTACGCTGGTCTTCCTCCCAGCGGTGCTCTCCTTCGCCCGACGACAGACCCATTGATTGCCTGCATCTTCCTCGTTATAATAGCGCTGAGGGCACACAGCAAGAAGAGTGGTGCCCATGCGTGAGTGCGTAGGAGGTCGAACGAGCATGATAGCTTCTCTACAGACGCAGTTCGTCGTGCTCCTCGCGCTCTTTCTCTATCTTTACGGTGTGAAGAGGTGGCACTCGTATGGAGTTTGTGATTGGATTGACGACTTCCCTGGTGATACTGGCTCTGGTCAGTGGCTGGTTGGTAGGGCGCTGGCAGGTGCGACGCGAGTTGGTGCGCACCCATCAGCGCGCGGAACAGATCATAGAGGCAGCCCGTCACGAGGCCGAGGCCCTCAAGGCGGCCAAGCTGGCCGAGGCCGAGAAGGCGTTCAAGGCCCGCGAGGAGGAGCTGGAACGGCGCATCAAGCGCCAGGAGGAGAAGCTTGAGCGGTTAGAAGCGCGCCTGCTCAAGCGAGAAGAGCGTCTGGAGCAGAAGGGGGTCGAGCTGCTCCGTGCGGAGAAGTCGCTCAAGGAAGATCTACAGAGGTTGAACGAGCTGATCGTCCAAGGCGAGGCCCTGCTTGCTGGGGAGCGCAAGCGCTTGGAAGAGCTCTCCGGGCTGTCCGCTGAGCAAGTGAAAGAGCTGCTCGTGCAGCAGGTCGAAGAGGAAGCCGAGCGCTTCTTCGCCAAGAAGATCCGACAGATCAAAGAGCGCGCCGAGGCTGAGGCCGAGCGCGAGGCGCGGAAGATCATCGCCACGGTCATCCAGCGCTATGCTGCTGATGAAGTCGAGTCGACAACGATGAGCCATGTGCCGTTGCCTAACGAAGAATACAAGGGTCGGGTGATCGGCAAGGAGGGCCGCAACATCCGGGCGTTCGAGGCGCTCACCGGCGTCGAGGTCTTGGTCGACGATACCCCCGATGCGATCTCATTGAGCTGTTTTCACCCGGTGCGCCGTGAGACGGCTCGACTCGCCATGGAGAAGCTCCTAGAAGACGGGCGGATTCACCCGGCCCAGATCAAGAAGCAAGTGGACAAAGCGAAAGAGCGCATCGCCCAGCGCATCAAAGAAGAGGGGCAGAAGGCGCTCTTTGAGATCGGTCTGGACGGTATGCACCCTGCGCTGGTCGAGTTGGTAGGGCGGCTGAGCTTCCGCACCAGTTACGGGCAGAATCAGCTGCGCCACAGCCTCGAGGTCGCTTACTTAGCCGGGGCGTTGGCGGCGGAGCTTGGGCTGGACGCGAACATGCAGAAGCTTGCCAAGCGGGCGGGGCTGCTCCATGACATCGGCAAGGTCGTCGATCATAAAGTGGAGGGCCCGCACGCGCTGATCAGTGCGGAGATGGCGCGGCGCTACGGCGAACCCGAAGAGGTCGTGCACGCGATCGCGGCGCATAACGAAGACGTAGAGGCGCGCACGCTGCTCGCTGTGATCTTGCAGACCGCTGATGCGCTGTCGGCGGCACGCCCTGGGGCTCGCCAGGAGACATTTGAGGCGTATGTCCAGCGGCTCGAAGCCTTGGAAGAGATCTGTCACAGCTTCCCCGGCGTTGAAGAGGCCTATGCCATTCAGGCGGGCCGTGAAGTCCGGGTGATGGTCCGGCCGGAGGAAGTGGACGACGACATGGCGGCCAAACTCTCATACGATATTGCCCGCTGTATCGAGGAGAAGATGCAGTACCCCGGCGAGATCAAAGTTCACGTGATTCGGGAGACCAACTTTGTCGAAACCGCGAAGTAGCGAGATCGTCTTTGGTGTAGCAGTGGCACACTGAGCGACGTTGTGGGATATGGCCAAGGCACGCGCGATTGTTCGCATCTTCGGCGATGTACAGGGGGTAGGATTTCGCAACTTCACGGTGCGTCAGGCGCGGCCGTTGGGGCTATCGGGGTACGTGCAGAATCTCCGGGACGGCAGCGTGCGCGCTGAGATCGAGGGGGAGCGCGCTCAGATCGAGCGGCTGCTCGAGATCTTGAAGACCCAGGGCCCAGGCACGGTCGAGAATATAGAAGTGATCTGGTCCGAGTATCTCGACGAGTTCACGGGGTTTGGCATTCAGATGTGAAGCAGCTGTCGCAGCACTGTCTGCAAGATGCCGCCGTTCTTGTAATACTCGACCTCGATGGGGATATCAAGCCGCGCGATCACGGTGAATTCCATCACGCTTCCGTCGAGCTTGTGTGCCCGCACCGTCAGCTCTTGTCTGGGCTTCTCTATATGAGAGATGCCCTCGATGTCAAAGATTTCTTGCCCCGTCAAGCCGAGCTGCTGAGCGTTCTGCCCATCTTTATACTGCAGCGGCAACACGCCCATCCCCACTAAGTTGCTTCGGTGAATTCGCTCGAAGCTCTCAGCGATGATCGCCTTCACCCCCAAGAGCGCCGGGCCCTTCGCCGCCCAGTCGCGTGAACTCCCCGTCCCGTATTCCTTGCCCGCCAGAACGATCAACGGCACTCCTTCGGACTGATAGCGCATGGCTGCATCATAAATGCTCAGGCGCTCCCCGCTGGGGAAGTGCACTGTCACCCCGCCCTCTGTCCCCGGCACTAAGAGATTCTTTAAGCGCACATTGGCGAAGGTCCCGCGCATCATCACTTCGTGATTGCCCCGGCGCGAGCCGTATGAGTTAAAGTCCCTCTTCTCGATCCCGCGCTCCCGCAGATACTTCCCCGCCGGGCTGTCTACGGGGATATCCCCCGCCGGCGAGATGTGATCCGTCGTCACGGAATCCCCCAGCATGACCAAGACCCGCGCCCCACGGATCTCCTGTGGCGGGACTGGCTTGAGCGAGAAATTCTTAAAATACGGGGGCTCTTGAATATATGTCGAACCAGGGTCCCAGCGATAGATCTCACCATCACTCCCGGTGATCGCGTTCCACTGGGGGGTGCCGTCGAAGACGTGAGCGTAGGTCTTCGTGAACATCTCTGGGGTGATCGATCGGGCAATAATCTCGTTGATCTCGTGTTGAGAGGGCCAAATATCTCTGAGATAGACAGGTTTTCCGTCTCTGTCTGTACCAAGGGGCTCGTTGGCCAAGTCGATGTCTACGGTGCCCGCAAGAGCATATACGATCACCAACGGCGGCGATGCGAGGAAATTCGCTTTCACCAAGGGATGGATGCGCCCCTCGAAGTTGCGATTGCCAGACAAGACCGCTGCGGCAACCAGATTCTTCTTGGTGATCTCTTGTGCAACGGCTTCGGGGAGTGGGCCGCTGTTGCCGATGCAAGTAGTACAGCCGTAGCCCACAAGATGAAATCCCAGCTCTTCGAGGTAGGGCATCAATCCCGACTGCTGAAGATATTCGGTGACGACCTTCGAGCCGGGCGCTAGGCTTGTCTTCACATGGGATGGGACTTTCAGGCCGCGCTCGACAGCGTTCTTCGCGAGTAGCCCCGCTGCGATCATCACCGAGGGATTGGACGTATTGGTGCACGACGTGATAGCCGCAATGACGACCGAACCATGCTGTAATCCGTTCTTCTGGGCAAGTGTTGCAGGGCTCAGCTCATACCCGCGCTCCTTGACCGGTGCAGTCAGCGCCTTGCGGAACTCGCGCTTCACATCCCAGAGTCGGATTCTGTCCTGCGGGCGCTTCGGACCGGCGACTGACGGCTCGACATCTTCTAATCTCAGCTCGAGCGTGTCGGTGAAGACGGGATCGGGCGTAGTAGCAGTCCGAAAGAGCCCCTGCTCCTTGCAGTAGCGCTCGACTAAGTCTATCAGCTCTGGGCTGCGCCCTGTCTGCTGTAAATATCTCAGCGTCTCGTCGTCCACGGGGAAGAACCCGCACGTCGCCCCGTACTCTGGAGCCATGTTCGCAAGAGTCGCCCTGTCCGGCAGCGACAGCTGCGAGAGCCCCTCGCCGTAGAACTCGACGAACTTGTCTACAACGCCCTTCTGGCGCAGCATCTGGGTCACCGTGAGCACGAGGTCCGTCGCGGTGACGCCCTCGCGCAGCCTCCCCGTCAGCTTGAACCCGATCACCTCGGGAGTCACAATATATAAGGGCTGGCCGAGCATGCACGCTTCGGCTTCAATGCCGCCTACGCCCCAGCCCAAGACCCCTAAGCCGTTGATCATCGTCGTATGGGAGTCCGTCCCGACGAGCGTGTCGGGAAACGCGATCAACTCAGAATTCTCTCTCTTGGTCATCACGACTTGGGCTAAGAACTCTAAGTTGACTTGATGGACGATCCCTGTCGCCGGGGGAACGACTCTAAAATTCTTGAACGCTTTCTGGCCCCAGCGCAGAAACTCATAGCGCTCTCGGTTTCTCTCAAACTCAAGCTCAGCGTTGCGCTCGAGAGCCAAGCGCGATGCGAAGTAATCGACCTGCACCGAGTGATCAATGACTAAATCAACGGGGACGAGCGGGTTGATCTTCGTCGGGTCGCCGCCGAGCCTTTTCACAGCCGAACGCATCGCTGCGAGATCAACGACGGTGGGAACCCCTGTGAAATCTTGAAGCAAGACGCGTGCAGGCTTGAAAGGGATCTCTCGTCCGGACTTGGGATTCCATTGAGCCAGAGCTATCACGTCCTCTTCGGTAATGACCCGCCCGTCGCAGTTCCGCAAGAGCGCCTCGAGCATGACTTTGAGCGAGAAGGGCAGGCGAGAGACCTTCCCCATGCCCGCTTTCTCTACAGCGTCAAGCCGATAGAGCACGGCTGTGCCGTCTTTGAGCGAAAGACTCTGTCGCGTGACGATCTTCATCGGTGTAGGCTCCTTTGCGTATTTCCAAGTTCTTGAGTTCTTCAGTATAATCAGCCCCTGAGCGAGTTGCAATCGAGACGGGGGGAACCATGCTCGAATTTTGGCTCTGTTTTGTCCCGATGTTTGTCGCCGTGGACGCGTTGGGGACGCTGCCGATCTTTATCAGTGTGACGGCAGGACTGGAACGCGCCCGCGTGCGCAAGATCATCTGGCAGTCGCTGCTGACGGCCACAGCCGTGACCTTGGCTTTCTTGGGCGTGGGGAAAGGAGTCTTCGCTCTCTTAGGGATCACCATTGCAGATTTTATGATCGCCGGCGGGGCTCTGCTCTTTTTGTTGTCGCTGCGCGGGTTGCTCATCGGTGAGCGCGAGCACCTTGCTGGCGATCACGCCAGCGTCGGCGCTGTCCCCTTGGGTGTCCCTTTGATCGCCGGCCCGGCGGTCTTCACGACCAGCTTGTTACTGATAGACCGATACGGTGTGATCCCAACCGTCCTGGCGACGGTGGCCAACATTGCTATAGCCGGTGTGATCTTTTGGGCGTCCGATGGGGTCGCCCGCATCTTGGGGGAATCAGGGATGCGCGCGCTCTCCAAGATCGCGAGCTTGATTCTCGCCGCGATCGCCGTGATGATCGTGCGCCAGGGAATTATGAGCTATCTGAGTTAAAAGTCTTCCCACTCTGGGTCAGCGGGGATGACCGGCAGCCCCTGGGCATCAACGGGCAGGAGAACGCGGCGCACCACCCCGCGAAAGCCCCCGTCAGGCATCGCGCCGTCCCACACCTCGCTGCGATAGACCAAGACAGACGCAGGCTGGCTCTGCGCCATCAGCACGTCGAAGAGAATTCTGAGCTTTTCAAAGAGAATCGTCTCGTTTTTGGAGAGGCGCTCGCGCACGAAGTTGACGACTCGGTTGCTATCTTCGGTGTATGCGGCAAAGAGTTCGGCGAAGTCTTCGTACTCATTAGTGGTCGCGTAGCGGCGTCCACGCAACAGTGGTCCAATGAAATTGCTCGGCTCAGACCCGGAGCGCCGATGGAGCTGACGATAGGCTTGGACTTGTTGCGGCGTGAAGACGCGAAAATGCGCCACATGCGCGATCTCATGGAAGACCACGACCATGAAATCTCTACAGTTGGGGACTGTGTCGCAATTCAAGCCGTCATACAGTTCAATATACGAGCCGTAGGCGCGGCCGGCAGCGTCGGGGTCGCGGGGAAGTCTCTTGATCTGTGTGACTGCCGAGCGGATGTGCGCCGGCAGCGATTTGAAGATCGCATACAATGTCGCGCACTCGTAGATGTCAAAGTCGCGGGTGCTCTCGGAGACGATGGAGACCCCAAAATCGGTGTAAATCTGCTCGCACGTGCCGGCCTGGAGCTGCTGCTGTGCAGTGCCGAGCAGCGCGACGCTGCCCAACACGATCAACACTGATAGAGCCGCAAACCGACGATACATACGCCTTTCCTCCTATCTTTAAATCTCTCCAGTCGCATCTGTAGACGGTATCATACTCTGGAGGGCCGTGATCGTCAAGCTGTGAACTATTGACGACGGTCGGCCTGGAGAATATAATCAAGCTAACCTAAAAGAGGGAGGCGTTTACGCTATGCGAGTGGTCGTCAGATGGGGAGTCGTCGTCGGTGTGTTGGTCGTGGCGTTGGGGATTGGCGGACTTGTCCCTCAGGCCCAGACCCAAGCGTTCAAGGTCTGCTCGGACATCTCTTGGCCGCCGTTTGAGTGGACAGACGCCAAAGGGCAGTTCGTGGGGTTTGACCTGGACGTGATGCGCATCATCGCGATCCTGAAGGGATATAAGATTGAGATTCAGAACTTGGGGTTCGACTCGATCATCCCGGCGGTGCAGGCGGGCCAGTGCGACATCGGCGCCTCGGGGTTCACGATCACCAAGGAGCGCGCTCAGATCGTAGACTTCTCCGATCCCTACTGGGAATCTAATCAGTCGGTGCTCGTGCGGGCCGATTCGGGGTTGAATATCATCACGGCGTTCAAGGCGGGCAACAAGATCGGGGCGCAGCGTGGCACGACCGGGGCAGCGTGGGTTGAAGATAACGTCATCAACCAAGGGATCAAAGTTGAGCTGAAGCTCTACGAGACGTATCCTTTGGCCGAACAAGACTTAATTAACAAGCAGATTCACGCGGTCGTCGAGGACGAGCCGGCCGCCAAAGTTGCTGTGAAGGCCTCCAAGGGTGTGCTCAAGATCGTGGGGATCATCATGACCGAAGAGCAGTTCGGCTTCCTGGTCCGCAAGGGCGATCCTCACAAGCTCTTGCCCCGCATCAACGAGGGCATGAAGGAGATGAAGAAGAAGGGCATCTGGAACAACTTAGTAGAAGCCTACTTTGGCGTGGACGTCAACTTGGATCGGGTTGCGCAGTGCTGGGCCGATCTGAAGGGCTGGCTGGACAAGAACCAGCCGGAAGCCTATGCCGAGAATATGGCGGCCTGCATGGCCGGGGAGTCCTACAAGAAGCCGTAGCTTAAATGCGTATGAGATAACTGAGTGAGCGGGGGTGCGCCCCAGGGGGCGCGCCCTCGTTCTCTTTCGAAGGGGGATGCCGCATCGAAGGGCTGAAGCTCCTTGGGAACTGGGACATTTGGAAGCAGTTGCTCCAGGGCACGCTGGTCACCGTGGAGCTGACGGTGAGCTTGCTCGCTGTTGGGTTGGTGCTGGGGATCATCGTTGCGCTGGGACAGGTCTACAGCCCACGCCCTCTGGCCATGGTGATGTTCGGCTATGAGCGGTTCTTCCGGGCCATGCCCATCTTAGTCTTACTCGTCGTGGTCAACTACGGCTTAGTCTTTATAGCCAATACGTATCGGTGGGATTGGCTGCGCTGGCCGCCCTTCGCTGTGGCCGTGCTCGTCTTCGGGCTGCATTCGTCGGCGTACCAGTCGCAGATCTTCCGTGGGGCGATTGCTGCGATCAAGCCGGGGCAGCTCTTGGCCGCTCGCGCCCTGGGGATGACCAGGCTTCAAGCGATTCGGTATATTGTGCTCCCTCAGGCGCTGCGTCTGGCGATCCCCGGCTGGTCGAACGAATATTCTGGGGTCTTAAAAGACACGTCGTTTGTCTTCTCTATAGGGGTTACCGAGCTCTTTCGCCAAGGGTGGCAGATCATGCAGAACACCCGCGAGGTCTTTCTGGTCTTCATTATCGTTGCGCTTGTCTATTTGGTGCTGACGTATGCGGGGACGTCGCTGTTAGAGCTTGTAGAGCGGCGTGTGGCAGTCCCCGGCTTGGCCGGGCAACACCGGGAGGAGCTCAGCCGTGTCGTCTGAGATCGTTGTGCGGGTCGAAGACCTCCATAAGCGTTACGGCAACGAAGAGATTCTCAAAGGGGTCTCGTTTGCGGTCCGCCAGGGCGAGGCGTTGGCGATCATTGGGCCGTCGGGAACGGGCAAGAGCACGCTCTTGCGATGCATCAATAGGCTGACCGAACCCGATCGTGGGCGCATCTGGCTCGAAGATACTGAGATCACCAGCCCTCATATAGATATTAACAGAATTCGGCAGCAGATCGGGTTTGTCTTTCAAGACTTCAATCTCTTCGCGCATCTGACGGCCTTAGATAACGTGCGCTTGGGGCTGTTAAAAGTGAAGAAGCTTTCCAAGCAAGAGGCCACCGAGCGGGCGATGCACGAGCTGGCGCGGGTGGGCCTGGCCGAAAAAGCCAACGCCTACCCGGCGCAGCTGTCGGGCGGGCAGCAACAGAGAGTCTCGATCGCGCGAGCGCTGGCGATGGAGCCCAAGTTAATGCTTTTTGACGAGCCGACGAGCGCCCTCGATCCTGAGCTCATCGGCGAGGTCCTGCAAGTGATGCAGCACTTGGCCGAAGAAGGCATGACGATGATCGTGGTCACCCACGAGATGGGGTTTGCCCGGTCGGTCTGCGACGAAGTGATCTTCATGGAGAAGGGCGTGATCGTCGAGCAGGGGCCGCCGGAGCAAGTCTTCACCAATCCGCGCCAGCCGCGCACCCAGCAGTTCTTGGGCAAGATCAGCGAGCTGTATGGGAGGACGGGCTCATGACGCCGTGGGGGCAGATCTGTCAAGGGCTTGCTGAAGGGGGTTTTCTCCGGCTGGCGTGCGACATAGCCCCGCGGCTGCTTCAGGGAACGGCGACGACGTTCCAGCTCACAGGGCTTGCCATTGGGCTTGGGCTTGTTGGGGGCGTTCTCTTGGCTTTAGGGCGCGTCTATGGAAACAAGCCGATCTATTGGGTGAGCACGGCCTATGTGCAGTTTGTGCGCGGCACGCCCGTGCTGGTGCAGCTCTTCTTGATTTACTTTGGGCTGCCGGTCTTCGAGGTCCGCTTGGATTCGCTCACCGCGGCGATCATCGGGCTGGGGCTCAACAGTGCGGCGTACCAAGCCGAGTATTTCCGCGGGGCGATTCAGTCTATCAGTCGGGGGCAGATGCTCGCTGCCCGCGCTCTCGGCATGACCAATCTCCAAGCGATTCGCTATGTCATTCTCCCCCAAGCGTTGCGAATAGTCATCCCGCCGTGGTCGAACGAGTTGATCTACACGCTGAAGTACTCGTCCGTGGCGTTTATCATTGGGGCGCCGGAGCTGATGGCCACGGGGCAGATCATCGCCTCACGGAACTTCCGGTATTTTGAGGTCTTTCTCATCGTCGCGGTGATCTATCTCCTCTGCGTGCTGGTGATCTCAAAGCTCTTAGATGTAGCTGAGCAGAAGCTCAAGATCCCAGGGCTGGAGATGCGCTAGAATCAAGAGCCTTTACAGCAAGCGGATCGTCACCCGCTGGACTTCCACTTGTTCGCCGATTCGCCCAAGACGAATCGTCTTGGTGCCTTGCCCGTTCACGATGTCCATAGTCTCTTGAAACGTCCGAGGGATGAAGTTGATCCGCGCTTCGACGGTAACTTGCACATTCTTGGCGTTCTGTGGCTCGCGCACGTTATGCAGCTCGAGCACAATATCCCCCAGCAACGTTTGGACAACGCGATATTCGCTCGAATCTAAGACGCGCACCGCTATCTTCAGTAACTCCTCCACAGGCGGGAGTTTAGCTGCGGCGCTGCGATCTGCTTGCGTGCTGCGGCCATGGGCCACCCGGATGCCTGCGAGCTTCCAGAGGCCATCGCGCTGCACAAACACGGGGACACCATGAGTGCGCTCATCATCTTTTTCAGAGAAGGCGATGAAGAACAACGGAGCACCCTCTGGGGCCTCTACAATGGTTGTTGGCTTTTCCACAAAAGTAGGGACGCTGGTGAGTCCGCCGTCCTGCGGCCATGCGATCACAGCCGGCTCATCTTGGCGGGGATCACCCGTGATGGGCATCTCGGGGATTGCGCGAGATCGGGCTTCCTTTAAGACCGCATAGTGCTCAGACATCTTGAAGACTTCAATGGGATCTCCTTTGGTTTTCCCTTGGATGATGCCGGCAATATCGGCTATGTCTACAAAAATATAGAAATTAAGAGGCGTGCCAGGTGGGACATTCCGTTGGTAGAAGAATTCCGGGTCGAGGTGTTCACGCTCTGCAACCCAGAAGGTCTCCGTGGCTGTGGAGCGCACCGCGACCGCGGTGACGGTTTGAGCAAGGAGCACGTGGATGCGACCGAAGGGAGTGGTCGTGAAGTAGCTGGCTATAATGTGCATCTGATGGACGTTCTCTCGAAATTGCGCGAGCGGCCCGTCCTGTTGAGCGCGGCCTGGTGAGGCCCCCACCATCGCAGCCAAAACTAGGAACACCGCTAGCACAGAGTATCGTGCGGGGCGACGGCTGATCTGCAGCATGATGACCTCCCTTCACAGTGGTGTGAAAAAATTGTACCATAAGTGCCGTGGCTCTTGCCAAGAGCAAGCCCCCCCTTGCCCAGCTCCGCTCCCAATTGTTATACTCTGTACTGATGACCGTTATGAAGAGAGAGGACGCCGTGCTGAGCGTCTTGAGCGCGCTCGGCACGTCCAACGGCAGAGACCTGTCTACTCGTACTGGCGAGCTTTTGAGCACACTCGGCGTCTGGGAGATCGCGCACCGATTACGCACGCTTACTGCTGGGCGCCCCAGTGAAACCCAAGCGTTTTTGGAGTATCTTGCAGAGACACACCCCGCAGCAGCCGATAGAATTCGGATGCTGCTCACAGCAACCCAGGGCGAAGACAAAGAGCTCGTCAAGCGCGAGTTCGGCGGGGACTGACTCGCTGAGGAAAATCACATTCAGGAGGTCTCAGGTATGGAAATCACGTTCATCGGCCACGCCGCCGTCGAGATCAAAACCGAAAAACACGCGATCTTGATAGATCCGTTCATCACCGGCAACCCCGTCGCACAACACAAGCCCGAAGACTTCCACCCCGACGCGATCTTGCTCACCCACGGCCACAGCGATCATCTTGGCGATGCCATCCCCATCAGCAAGCGCACCGGTGCGCCGATCATCGCTATCTTCGAGCTTGCTACGTACTGTCAATCCCAAGGGGCGAAAGCCGTCGGGATGAACATCGGCGGACCAAGTCGCTTCGAGTTCGGCACGGTCCAGCTCACCCCGGCCTTTCATAGCTCCAGCCATGACGGACATTACTTGGGTGAACCCTGTGGGATCGTCCTCACGACCCTAGAGAACAAAAAAATCTATCACGCGGGCGACACCGCGCTCTTCAGCGATATGACTTTGATCGGGAAGCTCGGACTCGATATAGCGTTCCTGCCCATCGGCAGCTATTACACTATGGACCCCGACGCTGCCGTTGAAGCCGTCCAGTTGCTCAAACCCACGATCGTCATCCCCATTCACTACAACACCCTGTCGGCGATCCAGCAAGATCCCCAACAGTTCAAGGCAAAAGTCGAGGGACAGACCAAAACACAAGTCGTCATCTTGCGCCCCGGCGAGAGCTGGACGATTTAACAGAACGAGCTTGCTGTTATTGAAAAGCTGTGACGGCTGTCGCCCTTGACAGGGTGCCAGCGTTGCCCCATAATGCGGTGAGCGACACGGACGCTGAGCGCGCATCACGTTGCGGCGCGCCACCAGTGCGCTATAATCTATACCAGAAGGGACTTCTCGTTCCATCGGCCTCACTGTATGTGCGACCGAGCCTGGTGTGGTATTGTTCAGCGTGCGGCGCGCGAGCGATCACGATGAGAAGGGGGAGACTACCGATGGCTCACAAGATTCGCAAAGCCGCCCCGACCGCCAATGAGACGGTCGAGTTCTTCGGGGGCGATGAGCTGCGCATTCGCTGCTTTTTAGACAAATATGCCCTGCGCGATCTTTCAGGAAGAATCGTGGAGAAAACGCCGTTAGCAATGTGGGAGCGTGTGGCGCGCGAGATCGCCTCTGCTGAGACTGATCCCAAGAAGCGCCGCGAGTGGGAGAAGAGATTCTACTGGCTCTTGGAGGATTTTCGCTTCATTCCCGGGGGGCGGATCATGTTTGGCGCGGGGCAGCCCCGCCGCGCCACGCTTCTTAATTGCTATGTAATTCCGGTTAAAGAGGACTCGATCGAAGGGATCTTCGAGTGGTGCAAGGAAGCGGCGCGCACGTATTCGCTGGGCGGGGGCGTTGGGACGGATATCTCTATTCTGCGCCCCAAGGGCTCGCCCGTCAATAATTCAGCGATCTACTCTTCAGGCTCGGTGAGCTTCATGGAGCTCTTCTCCACGACCACGGGCACGATCGGCCAGAGCGGGCGGAGGGGAGCCCTCATGATCACCATCAGCGTTGATCATCCGGACGTCTTGGATTTCATCGAGATCAAGAACGACCCGGAGCGCAGAAAAGTCCAGTACGCTAACATCAGCGTGCGCGTGACGGACGAGTTCATGCGCGCTGTGGAGCGTGATGAGGAGTTCCTGCTGCGCTACGAGAACGAGAGAATTGGGCGCTTTGAGAAGAGGGTGCGCGCGCGCGAGATCTGGGAGAAGCTCGTGAAGAACGCGTGGGCCTCCGCCGAGCCGGGCGTGATCTTCTGGGACACGGTCAAGCGTGAGTCGACTACCGAGTACAATAATATGGAAGTGATCACGACGAACCCGTGTTCGGAGATCCCGTTGGAAGCATACGGGGCATGCTGTCTGGGGAATCTTAACTTATCCAAGTTTGTGCTGGACAGCTTCGCGTCCACGGCGCGGGTGGACTGGGCCAATCTCGAAAAAGCCCTGCGCTACGCCGTGCGCTTCTTGGATGACGTGCTCGATTACAATGCCGACAAGCATCCCCTGCCGGCACAGCGCGAGGCGTCGCTGCGCTCGCGCCGGATCGGCGTGGGCTTTACGGGCTTCGGCGATATGCTCATTAAACTGAATTTAAAGTACGACTCCGACGAAGCTCTTGTATTTACTGATAAACTCTTTGAGCGCATCAAGCATATCGTCTACGACGAGAGCACCGAGCTGGCTGTGGAGAAGGGGACGTTCCCGGCGTTCGACTGTGAGAAACATCTGCGGAGCGCGTTCATCAAGCGTTTAGATGCGGGCTTGATCGAGAAGATTAAAAAGAATGGGTTGAGAAACGCGGCGTTGCTCACCGTGCCGCCGGTCGGCTCCGGCTCGGTCTTGGCAGGGTGCTCCTCGGGGATCGAACCGATCTTCAGCCTCAGCTACGTGCGCAAGTCCAAATCTTTGAGCAAGGGCGAGTTTGAGGTCAGCCATCCCTTAGTGCGCGAATATATGGAGAAGATGGGGCTTTCCAATATTCAGGAGCTGCCCAAGACCTTCGTCACGGCGCACGAGATCGAGCCCATTATGAGGGTGCGGATGCAGGCGACAATTCAGAAGCACATTGACCACGCGATCTCCAGCACGGTGAACTTAGCGAAGGACGTCTTCCCAGAGACGATTGGGGATATCTACTTTGAGGCGTGGAAGGCGGGCTGCAAGGGGATTACAGTCTATCGTGAGGGCTCGCGCGAGGGCATTCTCTTGACGAAGGAGGAAGCGAAAGAGAGCGAGAAGCCCGGTCGCGCGACGCTCGTGCCGCGCCCGCGCCCCAGGGTCGCCAAGGGCAAGACCTATCGAATGAAGACGGAGCTGGGCACGGTCTTCATCACCGTCAACGAGGACGAAGAGGGGATCTTCGAGGTCTTCGTGCAGGGGCTGGGCAAGTCCGGCACCTCGACGGCAGCGTTCACGGAAGCTATTGGACGATTGATCTCGCTGGCTCTGCGATCTGGGGTCAAGCCCAGCGCGATCATTGATCAGCTCAGTTTGATTCGCGGCTCGCGCCCGGTAGTGCAAGAGGATGGCACGGTGGTCTTCTCCGTGCCCGATGCGATTGCCAAAGCTCTCGCGGAGTATCTCAAGGGCGGGGAGCAGCTGACGCTTTTACAAGAAGTGAAGCCGCGTCCGCCCCAGTTGACTGAAGCCAATGGGCACGACGCCAAGCGCGACGTCGAGCTCTGTCCCAGCTGTGGCGGTGTCTTGATCTTCACCAATGGCTGTTATATCTGCAGCGACTGCGGCTTCAGTGAGTGCGATTAGACTGCTGAGGTGCTGGTAGGGAGGCCCTCATCTCGGTGCAGTCGGGGTGAGGGCCGCACACTCTTCTGCAGGATGCCTGAACTTCCCGAGGTCGAGACGCTCCGCCGCGCGTTGGCGAAAGAGCTAGAAGGGCGCACACTCACAGCCCTCACCATCTATGAGCCGCGCCTGCTCCAGAACGCTTCAGAGCAAGAGCTTCGACGAGCGCTCGTCGGCCATCGCTTGCGGAAAGTGGAGCGTCGCGCCAAGTTCTTGCTCTTCGATTTTGGGCAACACACAGCTCTTGTACACCTGCGCATGACGGGCTGGCCCACGCTCAGCCCCGTAAGAGATCCGCGCTTCGTCTTCGAGTTCGCGCACAAAACTCTGTATTTCAGCGACACGCGCCGGCTGGCCACGCTCCATCTTGTGCCGAGCGCTCGTGCCGATACGCTCCCTCCCTTGAATGAGCTGGGGATTGAGCCGTTCCAGCCCTCCTACACTCTTGAAAATTTTGTCGCGCTCCTGCGGACTGACCAAGAGATCAAACGGCTCTTACTCGACCAGCGCAAGATCGCTGGGATCGGGAACATCTACGCATGCGAGGCGCTCTTTGCCAGCAAGATTCATCCCCAACGTCCGGCACAGAGTCTGTCGCGGCTAGAAGCCCGTCGGCTCTTTACTCAGATCGAGAAGGTTCTCGCACGGGCCATCGCTGAGCAGGGGACTTCTGTGAGGACGTATAGAATGCTGACGGGCGAGCCCGGGAACTTTCAGAATCTTTTGAGGGTCTATGGGCGTGCGGGCGAGCCATGTTATCGGTGCCGAACGCCCATCATGCGCATTGAGCAGGGCGGACGGGGAACGTTTCTCTGCCCGAAATGTCAAAGATAAAAAAATAGGGGCGAACGGGCGTTCGCCCCTGGAGCACCTCACTTCGGCCTCATATCTACGTACAGAATATTCCCGCACGCCGTCACGGTGTTGCTCGCGGGCACATCATACTCGATAAGCGTGCTCCCGTCAGGGAGCGTCACGCGGATGCGTTGGGCTTCAGAACTATTATTCGTGTAGACGAAGCAACCGTCGCTGGGCGCGCCGCGCTCGCTCCGTGCCCACGCCGCTAGGGTGACAAACTCTAATTTGCTAAAGAAGAGCGCGATCAGCCCTTCTGCGGGAACGCTCTCCGTGATCTGAATCTCAATGGGCACGGTCAAGGGGCTGTTCTGCGCGTTCTCTGCTGTGATGACGATCGCGCTCTCGTACGTGCCTGCCACAAGCCCAGCAATGTCGAGGTTCACTTGGACGAGCGCCCGGCCGATGCCGCTCGTGGCCGAAAGCTTGACTGACTCTGACTGCGCTTGCGCTGTCCAGACGAGCTCGCCTGCCCCGAGATTGACGATCTCCAGAAGCTGCGGCACTGGCGTGGGGCCGCTGACTTGTGCCACGAACTTCAGCTTTTCGGGGAAGACCCCGATCGTCGCCTCGGCGGGCTTCTCTTCCGTGAGCGGCTCGCCTAGAGCGATGCGCCCGATTCCGTATGTATTATCGGGGCCGTCGTCGCCGCGATCTACGGCGCGTGACGCGAGAAACTCAACGATCTCCTTGGGGCCCCAGCTCGGCCTGACGCTCTTGACGAGGGCGGCTGCACCCGCCACGTGTGGGCTGGAAGCCGATGTGCCAAAGAACTGTCGGAAGGTCGTGTTGCGTACGCCGTCGGGGGCTGCAAAATCAGGCTTGATCCTCCCGTCTTTCGTGGGCCCGCGCGAGCTGTAGCGCCGCGCAGAGTCATTGCGAAAATCCGTGGCGCCGACGCTGAACGCATTCGGAGATATAGCGGGCTCGAAGACCCCTACGCTCCCCTCAAAGACCGAATACTCCGGCTCGATGTCTATTACGGATATATCAAGTCGTGCCGTGGGCTTGGTCGCGGTGCGCTGACGAACCTTGAGGTGATATCTTCCCGACTCGCGCGGGGTGAAGAAGAGCACGCGCGAGGGCCACCCCGTGCGCAACTGACTCCCGCTGGCACGACGCCGATCGGCATCGTCGAAGAGCAGCAGCTCATAGTTCTCGGTCGCTTTGCCGCACTTGTCCTCCCAACTCAGTATAGCGATCACGGCTCCGACCTCGTCGGTGTCCACATCGAGCGTCAGGCCCTCGTCATCGCCTAAGAAATTATGAAAGCCGTTCTTGTTGGGGTCGTCGAAGATTCCCTGCCAGTGCTCCGTGCCGTGGTTGCCCACCGAGACTGCCCAGAAGATCCCGGCGTCGCGCGCTCTTCTTACGATAGGCTCGATCAGCCCCGTGCCCTCCCACGGGCACCCTGTCCCTAAGAAATTGAACGATGTATTAATAACGTGCACACCCTCGGAGATCAGAAAGTCTATAGCTTGTCCTAGCTGGACGTCAGTGTCGAAATTCACTAAATAGAACGTCGCTTCGGGCACCAGGTCGTAGACGATCTCGGCAACCGCCGTGCCGTGGCGCTCGTCGGCTTCAATGTCCTCATCACGGTTGAATGAGCGCACGATGACGCGCTCCGCCGGAGGCAGCTCGCTCCCTAAGAGCCTTTGGTAGCCCTTGAATCCCCCATCAACGATGGCGACTTTCACTCCCTGGCCCTTGATCCCTGCGTCATGCCAGAAATTTGCCCCGAGGACGCGCACGCCCTCGCTGACCGTGCTCCCCTGCTCCCAGATGGGCACGAAGGGAGTGCGCACCCAGGAGACAGAGCCCAGCGCGGCTAACGCGTTGATAGCTTTCATTGGGACGAACGCTTGAACGAGATTTCTGTAGACAGCCTCGACACGCCCCCCAACGGCTGCCACGCGTGCTTGAATGCTCTGCGCTTCAGATGCTTTTGTCGCTTCGAGCACAACGCGCACTCTTCCGGCTTTCAGGTCTTCGGGCTTATTCGCGGGCAGCGCTGGAATCTCCAGCCCCGACTCGACTGCCGTGAGAGTTTCGATCAACGCGTCTTGGATCTTGAGCGAGCGCACGTCTTGGGCCTGCGGGCTTGTGGGCATCAGAACTACGACAAGAAGGGCTCCGACGGTCAGTAGCTTTCTCATACTCCGTAGCTCCTTATTTATTAAAAATCGTTGCTTATTATACCAAACAGACGGGGCACCCTGACAGTAATGGGGCTTACTCTTCAATCGGGCTTGGGTCTGACAGGGAGACGGATAAAGTCAATATGCGGGTGCTTTGCCAGCTTGAGCAGGGCTTTCAGCGGGACCAGCGCTTGCAGCTGATTCTCGTAGTCTGTTTCTACTGTGCCGTCTAACGCTTCGATGGCCCAGCGCAGCTCCTCCAGCGCTTCAGCGGTGGTCGCTTCGATGACCACGACGACTTTGCCGTCTTTGAAGTCTTGCTCGAACCCGTTCTCTTTGGCAAACGCTGCGGGATCGGCTGCTCCGATCAGACCGACTAGCCATTCTTGTAGTTTCGGATAATCATCGGGGTTGAGAGTCATGGTAGGTTCTGGCTGAGGGCGTGGTGGGGGTGCGCTGGGGCTCATCGAGATGTACCAGAACGCCCCGGCGATAAGGGCGAGCACAACCAACGTTATGAGCACTCCTAGCGTCTTCTGCATAGCGGCCTCCTTGGGACTCTCCCCTCTTCATGCTGGAGCAATTAGGTTCTCCGCACGACAAGTTTGCCGTTCTCGATGCGTTCGACGCGCACGGATTCACCGGGCTTAATCGGCCCGTCTAGCGCTGTCGCCAGCCAGTATTCGCCCTGAACAAAGACTATCCCTGTGGGGTTGAGCTCATCGCGCGCGGTGCCCACTGCGCCGATCATGCCCTCCTTGCCTGTGACCACGGGCTTACGCTGAATGAGCAAGCCCTTGGTGATCATGAAGACGAAGATCGTTGTGATCGTCCCCACGGTCACAACGATATTGATCGGAGAGATGCTGAGCGCTGGGGCCTCAAAACTCTCGATGTTAAATAACATAAACGACCCGATCAAGAGCGAGATCACCCCGCCGATCGTCAAAGCCAAATGCGTTGGCGTGAAGATGTCAATGACCATCAGGGCCGCGCCCAGGAGAATGAACGCTAGCCCCGCGACGTTGAACGGCAAGACCTGCAAGCCTAAGAGAGCCAGTAAGAGACAGATCGCGCCGCCGATGCCCACCCCAAAGCCGGGCGTGAAGAACTCCGCAATCAGCGCATAAATCCCGATAGTCAGCAGCAGATAGACGACGTTGGGGTCAGCAAGATAGTTCATGACTTGCTCTTTCAGAGTGCGCTCGTAGACTCTCAGGGGCACCCCGGACGTCTGCAGGCGGATCGTCTGGCCATCGCGCTGCAGCTCGTACCCGTCGAGCTGTTTGAGCAGATCTTCACGGCTATTGGCGATCAAGTTAATGATATTATTCTCGAGCGCCTCACGGGCTGTCAGGGACTTGCCCTCGAGCACGAACTTTTCGGCCCACTCTTTGGAGCGCCCGCGTTTTTCCGCGATCTTGCGGGCTTCCGAAGCGACGAACTCTAAGATCTTCTTGCGAGCGGGGTCGTCTGGCTGTTCGCCCTCGCTCGGGGCGAGGGAGACCGGGGTCGAAGAGCCAATATTGGTGCCCTCGGCCATAGCAGCGATATCTGCAGCCATGGTGATGAACGCCCCGGCAGAGGCCGCCCGCGCTCCCCCTGGCCCCACCCAGATCACTATGGGGATGGGGGAGTTTAAAATAGCCGTGACCATGTCCTTCGTAGACTCTAGTAACCCACCGGGAGTGTCCAAGCGAACGAGCAAGAACGAGGCACTATCGCGCTGAGCTTCGGTGATGACGCGCAGGAGAAAATCTTTGGTGATGGGGTTGATGGAGCTGTCGAGTTCGGTGTAGGCGATCAAGGATGTGGGGGCTTGGGGCTGGCCCATAGTGAGGGCGACCCCCAAGCCAAGAAGCCCGATTCCAAGAGAGATCTGTGCGACTCGCCGCATAGAGTGTGGTGGAGGTGGCGGGA
>JBBISQ010000019.1:0-24278 GCA_037441155.1 Candidatus Fraserbacteria bacterium | reverse complement strand
GCACCAAGATTCCGTGGATGCGCTGGTCTTCGTTCAGACTGTGAATAAGCTCGATCAGCTTCTCTTGGGGGGTATCGGCGGGCAGATGAATCTTCTGCGAATAGATGCCCGTCTCCTCGCACGCCTTGGCTTTCATGTTGACGTAGACTTTGGATGCGGGGTTCTCCCCGACCAACACAGCCGCTAACCCCGGCGTGATGCCGTACTTCTGCCGGAGCTGGGAGACCTCTCTTTTCAGTTCGTCGCGGATCTGCTGGGCGACCTGCTTGCCGTCAATGATAGTAGCCATAGCCCACCTCGCTGCTTTGGCTCATTATAGGCGATCCCGCCTCACCTCACTATGATGCAGAGCAGCCGAGAAGATGATCGTGAGCAGACTTAAGCAGCTCGCTCGAGGCGGGCGGCGCAGACCTTCAGCTCGGTGATCCCGCAGATCGGGTCTACAGCGTCGTTCGTCAGAATATTGGTGGGGCTTTCTGCATAGTGAAAGGGCATCCAGATGACGCCCTCGCTGATCTCAGCGATCTGTGCTTTGACGAGGAGCTCGCCACGGCGCGTGCGCACCCGCACCCGATCCCCCGACGAGATCCCCAGCTTCTGGGCATCACGAGCGCTGAGAGAAACGAAGTTCTCCGGCTCGGCCTTGCCGGCCTTGGTGCGCCGGGTCATCGTCCCGCAGTTGTATTGCATAAAAGTGCGCCCTGTCGTCAGCACCAAGGGGTATTCGTCATCGGGCAACTCCGCCGGCGGGAAATACTCTATCCCGATCAGCTGCGCCCGCCCACGCGTAAATCTCTCTCTGTGCAAGAATTTTGTGCCTGGATGGCTCTCATCAGGGCAGGGCCACTGCAGCCCGTAATTCTCTTCTAGCCGCCGATAACTGATCCCCGCGTAGATGGGCACAAGCCTTCTGATCTCCTCAAAGATCTCTTCGGGGTTCTTATAGTTCATGGGATAGCCCAAACGTTGAGAGATTTCGCAGAGAATCTGCCAATCGGGCTTGCTCTGGCCGATGGGCTCAAGAGCTTTTCTGATGCGCTGCACTCTGCGCTCGGAGTTCACAAACGTCCCATCTTTTTCGGCAAAGCTTGCCGCGGGGAGCACCACATGGGCATATTGCGTCGTTCTGCTGGGGAAGAGATCTTGCACGATCACCAGCTCAGCGCTCTGCAGCGCTCGTGCGACTTTCGTGATGTTGCCCTCGGTGAGCGCCGGGTCGGCGCCAATGATATAGAAAGCTTTGAGCTCGCCAGCCAGCGCCCGCTCCCACATGCGTGAGCAGAAGAGAAACGCCTCTGAACTTGGGACAGGCAGCTTCACACCCCAGGCGCGCTCAAACTTCTCTATGACCGCCGGGTCCTTCCAGCTTTGGTAGCCCGGCAGCGTCTCAGGACGACACATATCTGTTGCGCCCTGGACGTTGTTCTGCCCGCGCAGCGCGTTGATCCCGCTCGACTCCTTCCCAAAGTTTCCCGTGATCAGCGCAAGATTGCACAACGCCCGGACGTTGTCTGTCCCAGTGCGATGCTCGGTCACCCCCAGCCCATAGGCGATGCTTGCGGGATGAGCGCGCGCATACAGCTCTGCAGCTTGTTTTATCACAGACGCAGGCACGCCACAGAGCTTCTCCACAGATTCGGGGGTATACTTCTGCACCACGCTCCAGAATTGCTCAAAGTTCTCGCAGCGCTCCTCGATGAACCGTTGGTCGTGCAACTTCTGGGCAATGATGTGTTGAGCCATCGCATTGAAGAGCGCGACCTCCGTGCCGGGCTTGATCTTCACGTGAACCGTCGCGAGCTTGGCGGGCTCTGTCGTGCGCGGGTCTATGACGATGAGCTTCGTCCCATTCTTGACGGCGCGCTTCATCCAGACCGTCCAGATGATCGGGTGCGCATGGGGGGTGTTGCTGCCCACGATGAGTAAGACTTTGGGGCCGGGCTCGGCAAATTCGGCAATAGAGTTGGTCATCGCGCCACTGCCCAGCGAGAGAGCTAGCCCGGCCACGGTCGCGGAGTGACAAATGCGAAAGCATTGGTCTATATTATTTGTGCCCAGCACGGCGCGCGCAAATTTCTGAGCTACATAATTCTCCTCGACCGTGGCCCGCGAGGAGCTGATCACCGCGAGAGCATCGGGGCCGTATCGGTGCGTGATGCGCTTCAGCTCACGAGTGATATAGTCATACGCGTCATCCCAACTGACTGCTGTGAGCGTGCCGCCCTGACGGAGCAGGGGCTTTGTCAGACGATCCGGATGGTGCACGAACTCATGGGCAGTTGCGCCTTTGGGGCAGAGCGTGCCGCGACTGACCGGGTGATCTGGGTCGGGGCGCAGCCCGATGAGCTTCTCATTCTCAGCTCTGAGGATCACGCCGCAACCAACGCCGCAGTAAGGACACACGGATTTGACCTCGCGCATACGAAGCGCCTCCCTCACCTAGTAATCTCCCAACTCCTTCTTAAACACGCTACACAAAGCCGTGCTCCACTTCTCCAAAGCCTCCAGCTTCCCAAAGAAGAACCGCAACACCGGCGGCTCCTGCACGAACTTCAGCCCCTTCACGATATCGCGATGCTTATACAGCCAACTGATGCGATCCACAGCATACTCAATATGTGAGATCGTGTAGACTCGCCGCGGGACAGCAATGCGAGTCAGCTCCAAATCCGCGAGAATCTCCTTCCCGTCTTTGTCTCGATCTGTGGAGATCGTGCCGCGCTCCATCGTTCTGATCCCCGAAGCAAGATAGACGGCTGCTGCCAAAGCTCCCGCTGGATACTGGTGCTGCGGCACGTGGGACAGAAAGCGCATGGCATCCAAGTGACACGCTAACCCCCCCGGCGGCGTCACCACGGGAACGCCGTTTTCTAAAAGTCTATTGGCGAAGTACTTCACTTGTTCGACGGCGCAGCCCGCTACTTCTGGAGCGACCATCTCCCGCAACCCGATGGCCATCGCCTCGACCTCTTTCACCGACATGCCCCCATAGGTTAAAAATCCCTCATAGACCGGCAACCAATCGCGCAGCTGAAGAAAATATTTTTCGTTATTGGTAGCGATCATGCCGCCGCGCACGCTCGTGTTCTTGCGCGCGCTCATGTAATAAATATCAGCTAAGGCGCACATCTCTTTGATGATCTCGGCGATGCTCTTGTGCGCATAGCCCTGCTCGCGCTGGCGTATCAGATAGGCATTCTCGCTGATGAGGCTCCCATCGAGAACTAATAAGAGCCCGTGATGATCGCAGATCTGGCGGACCTGGCGCATGTTCTCTAACGAGAACGGCTGCCCACCCAAGAGATTGGTCGTGGCCTCCATGCGCACATAGGCGATCTTCTCCCGCCCGTATTTTTTGACGACGTCTTGGAGCTTGTGAATATCTATATTCCCCTTGAAGGGGTGGGTGCTCTGGGTGTTGCGGGCCTCGTCGGCGTAGATCTCCAGCATGGTGCCGCCGAGAATCTCGATATGGGCACGGGTTGTGGTGAAGTGATAGTTCGTTGGGACGACCTGGCCGGGCTTGAGGAAGACTTTATCTATCAAGTGTTCAGCAGCACGCCCTTGGTGGGTGGGGAGCACGTATTTATACCCCAGGATCTCGTGGACGGCGTCCACCAAGCGATAGTAGCTCTCGCCGCCGGCGTAGGCGTCGTCGGCGACCATCATGCCCGCCAGTTGATTGTCGCTCATGGCGTTGACGCCGCTGTCGGTGAGCATGTCTAAGAAGATATCGCGCGTGCGCAAGAGAAACGTATTATAGCCGCTCTCTTCCAGAGCCTGGAGTCGCCGCTCGATCGGGGGCAGGGTGATCTTCTGCACGATGCGCACCTTATGCATCTCGATGGGGATCTCCTTGCCGCTGGCTAGCCGTATGGTCATAGAATACCTCCCGTCGGTTTTGGTGCCCTTATCTTACTACACTGATGCAGCATGGATCAATTGGTCGCAGATCATCGCTCCCAGGTGCGCGAGCATCTCTAAATGATGATAATGCCCTGCCGACGCATCGAACAAGACGTGAGCGCTTGCGGGAAATTCCGAGCCGCCCGACCAGTAGACGACCGCCAAGGGAATCCGCGGGAGCGCCCAGAAACGAAACGAGGCATCCCCAAGATCGAGGGGCTCGCCACCCAGCTTCTGGGCGGCTTGGCGAAAGCCCTCTAGATTGTTCTTGAAGTGGCGCGCCACTAAATTCCCCGAATAGCCCTGAAACGCCCGCTCGTAGAACGCCCCGTTGGGCAGCTCTCTCAAAGAGACCCACTGATGAGCTAGCGGTGTGCCATCGGCTCGTACTAAGTACTGCAAGAGCGCGGCTTGCACGGGGTTGGGGCAGCTTTGCCCTCTCGGATCGAAGACTTCCAATTCCGGCCAGGTGATCGTGTAGGGGCAGCCGAAGAAGCGCAGCTGAAACCGCCCTTGGCCCTCCTCGATCTCGTAGTAGACAGCTCCGGAGTCTTCTGCAACGATCCGCGGGTCGCGCGAGCGCAGCTCCTCCCGCGCCTGCGCGATCTGCGGCTCTAAGCTCCTCTCCCAGTTGGGGTTGGGCTTCATCAGACACTCCTTCTCCCGCGTCGCTTTTGGCGAAGCACCACTCGATCTTCATCAATATCTACTTCGAGCCTGCACCCAAACAACATTTGAGTGCCGAGAAGCCCTTCATCAGAGCCGGTGGCGAAGATGCCTACTACCCTTTCCCTGCCAAACCACAGGATTGTGCCCTCGTAGACGTCCGCATGAACGATGGAACCGTCAGCGAGTTCCACTCGTACCCTGCTGCGATAGGGAAAGCCCAGCCCTTTCAGGACCTTGCGGGGGAGCATAAGCTCGCCATTGAAGCCGGTATCCAAGACGAGATCGAGCACTTTACCCCCGACCGCCGAGACCTCAATGCGTGGAGCTAAGTTGGCGTCAAAGTGACCCTCAATTCTCATAGCGAGAAACGATGCTTGAACGACGCCACAACAGGGTAGCCGACCCTTACAATATGAAAGCGTTTATCGGGATACTTCTTGCTGGCTTTCGCCAACGCCGCTCCTAGAGTCGGTCCCACGAAATAGTCTCCCGACTCCACTTCGATAGCCACAAATTCCCCGATATGAGCCGGCTCCAAGAGCGCCTTCAGCCGGGTGCGATAGATCCGCTCTCCTTTGACTTCCAAACTCTTAACACCAGTAGCCATGGTACCCTCCACGGCTATTATAAGCCGCTGAAGCTATGCTACGCTATGTCTACGCATAGACCGGCGTATACATTGGTTCCTTGAGCTTCAGCTCGGCGCGCTTTCGGTCCAGATGCGCTAAGATCGCTCGCGCCGCTTTATGCGGGTCAGGCTCAAAGACGAACTTCCCCCCCACGATCTTCTCTAAATCCTCGGTCAAGAACTTGTGCATCTTGGGGCTGCCCAGGGTGGGGAAGGGCGTATTGAAGTGCACCAACGCTCCCGAGGCGACAAAATAAAACCCGATGGCGACAGCCTTCTCGCTCATCCATTCGGGGGCAGAACCCGCGACGGGCAGCTTGGAAAAATCTTCGCCCAACCCGCCCTCGCTCACGATCTCCGCGAGCGTCATCAAGATTCGAGAATTGTCTACACAGGCGCCGACGTGCAGCACCGGCGGGATGCCCACGGCCTCGCAGATCTCCCTCAGCCCCGGCCCAGCGTACTGATAAGCCGCTTCAGGGCGCAACAGCCCGCACTTGGCGTCAGCGATCGCCGAGCACCCTGACGTAACGATGAGCACATCGTTCTTCAAGAGTTCTTTCGTCAGCTCGATGTGGCCCCAGTCGTGCGGGGTATTGGGGTTGTTGCAGCCGACGATGCCCACAGCGCCGCGCAGCCGCCCGTCAATCACCGCGTCGTTGAGGGGCCTATACGTGGCGCGATAGCGCCCGCCCAAAAATCTAAACACGGACTCTGATGTGAAGCCCGCGATCAAGTCCATAGATTCGTTGGGGATCTGCATGCGACGGGGCTCGCGGTTGGGGAAGTTCTCGATAGCCCGCCGGATGATCTCCTTGGCAGTTTCCAGGGCGCGTTCTTCTCGGAACTCGATGAACTCCGTGTTGGGGAATTTCGCCTTGGGGGAGGTGGCGATCAACTTCGTATGGAAGCACTGAGCAAGGCTACTCAAAGCGGGCATGATGCACTGCACGTCCACGATCATGGCGTCCACAGCCCCTGTCGCGAGAGCGAGCTCTTGCTGCAAGAAGTTCCCGGCGATGGGGATGCCGTGGCGCATGAGAATTTCGTTCGCCGTGCAGCAGATGCCCGCCAAGTTAATCCCCGTGGCGCCCTTGTGCTGGGCGAGCTTGAGGAGCTCGGGGTCGCGGCTGGCGGCAACGAGCATTTCAGAGAGAATGGGCTCGTGGCCGTGCACGACCACGTTCACTTCGTCTCTCTTTAAGACGCCCAAATTGACGCGGGCGCGCAAGGGGGTTGGCGTGCCGAAGAGAATGTCTTGCAATTCTGTCGAGATCATGGAGCCGCCCCAGCCGTCGGCCAGCGCCGTCCGCAACCCCTGCAACATGATGTTATAGTAATCGGTGTCTACCCCCATCGTGGTGCGGTGCATCATCTCCACGACCTCTCTATCAATGCCGCGGGGCATGATGCCCAGCTTGCGCCAGAGGTCTTGGCGGGCCTTGGGCGCGCGGTGCGCGAACGTCAGCTCACCCTCTTGTTGGCCGAATTCTGTTAAAATCTTCTCGGCTAACGCCTTGGCGATCTCGGCGTCGCTCTTGGTGTCCGGGCCGATGCCGAACTCGGCTGCTACTTTTCTGAGCTTGAGAGAATCTTTGATGCGGTAGCCGCCCTTGCCCTCGGCTGCTATCAACAAAGTATGGGCCACGTCGCGCCCATGATCGGAGTGGGCGGCTGTGCCAGCAGCGATCATCCGTCCCAGGTGTCGAGCCGTGAACGTGTCGGCATCGGCGCCGCAGACGCCGCGTTGCGGGCCCTTGCCGAAGGGGTCGATGCGACAAGGCCCCATATTGCAGATTCTGCAACACAAGCCCAGCTGTCCGAAGCCGCACTGGGGCTGTTGGGCCTCCCAGCGATCCCACGCCGTCTCCAGCCGCTCTTGTTTCGCGCGCTGGAGCATCTCCTGTGTCGCTCGATCTACGCTCTTCTCTTTCATGGTTCCTCCTTTGCTCCTTCCCACAGACAGCGAATGGCATTGATCTGATCAGCTAACTCTTCCACATCCCCCCAACTTCCTTGCTTGCACTCCTGTCTTCTGATAAGATGCGACTGATTGCGACAGCATCATATACGGCATTATATGAGGAAGGAGGGCACGTGGCCCAAACTCCGATAGCCAACCACGAGTGGCTGACGGTGGCCGAGGCGGCTGAATATCTCCGCGTCTCTCGCGATACCATCTACCGCTGGGCCAAGCAGGGGAAACTCGTGCTCTACAAGGTTGCAGGGACAGCGACCCGCGTGCGCCGGAGCGACCTCGATGCCCTTGCCCAGCCCGCGACAGGCGATCCTTGGACGAAGCTTTCCGCTCCGGCCCTTGACGCCGACTGGAACAATCCCGAAGACGCCATCTACGACGATTGGGAGAAGCTCTATGGCCTATCAGAAGGGTGACGTCGTGCTCGTGCCCTTCCCCTTCGCTGATGCACGGGCTACTAAAGCTCGACCTGCCCTGGTGCTGAGCGACACTTCTTATGAACAAAGTACCGGCAACGTGATCCTGGCTCAGATCACCAGCCAAGCTGCTCAATTTCCTAGTGACCATGTCTTGAGGGATTGGGCCAAGGCCGGCTTGAAGAAGCCCTCGATCGTCCGCATGAAGCTGGCGACGCTGGCCGCTGCCCTCGTGCGGTATAACCCCGGAGCGCTGACCCCTGCGGATCTGACAGGGGTTGATACTCAGCTCAAGCAAGTGCTGCGCTTGTGAATGCTTCATGAGTTCTAGCCCTCGCTTCAGGCATTCCATAGTTTGAGTAGGCTTCATCTCAGCTCCGCTTGCGATACGCCTTCAAGTAGTCGTCGCTATAGATCTCTTTGTTCAAAATAAGCTCGGCCGTCGCGACGGCGTTCATCAGCTCGGTGTCGCAGACATTGCAGATCGCCGTATCGCACCCAGCGGCCATGGCCATCACGAGAAAAGTCCGATTGATGAGCGAGCGCTCCTTCGCCTTGGAGCAGATATTGCTCAGCCCAATAGATATGTGCGGTGGGGGATCGGAGATCATCGCGAACTGTCTGATCGCTTCCAAAACGTTCTTCGCTTGCTCCTGCATGAACTTCAAGGGCATCACGATCGGGTCTAAATAGATTCTGTCAGGGGTCAAGCCAGCCTCGCTAGCAACGGCGAAGATCTTCGCCCCAAGCTCAACTCTTCGGTCTATATCTTGCGGGCTGCCGCGCTCGTCCATCACTACGCCGATCAGCCCAGCGTTGTACTGAACCGCCAGCTCGACCAACGGAAGAAGCTTGCTCTCTTCAGCCGTCGTGCTGTTAATCAGTACGGGTCGCCCGCCTCCGAACTCTCTATACGCTTCGAGTCCTGCCCGCATGAGATCGAGCTTATTGTAGTCAACCGAGATCGGGGTCGGGACGGCCTCACAGACTGTCTGAATGAGCCAGCGGAAGTCGTCCGCGCTCTTAGAGACCGCACCCAAGTTGACGTCTAGATAGTCCGCCCCGGCTTCTGTTTGTTTTTTTGCCCACTCTTGAATGGGCGCTTTGTTCTTCTCTCTGATCGCCGCGGCGATGTCTTTGAAACTTCCGTTAATGCGCTCCCCTATCAGAATCATTGCAGACCATCTCCCATGAGTTGCTTGATCGCTGCGCGCACGCTCGTGACGGCTTTGGGATGGCGCAGCACTAAAATATCCGCACCCGCGAGGAGATAGACATAGGCCGTGGTGGCCTCCCACAGCGGCCCGCGCTCTTTCTGCGCGCCCCATTCAGGGATCTCTTGCTCGCTCGCTTTGGCTTCTTTGACGCCCCAGACTTCGATTCCAATATCGCAAATCATGGGCTGAGAGAGCATCTTGTCCCCACGAAGTGCAGCGAGTCGTGCCCGTTCCATCACCGAATAGACGTACTCCAGCCCGTAGCCCAGCGCCGCGCTCGTGGGGTAGATCACAATATCTTCGGGCTTGAAGCCCATATCGTTCGCCAAGATGTTGACTTGCTTGGCAATGTTCACGTCGCAGGGCGATTCGGCAATTAATTTGTGTTTATACGCCGTGCAGAGCGCAACTAACGTTTTATAGTTATCTTCGGTGATCGTGCCCAGCAAACAGTTCTCGCCCGCGGCAGCTTCGGCAACGGCGGGGAAGATCTCGTTGTCTTTGTCGTCGTTGCCCGTGCCCCAGACGATCAACGGCACGCCCACAGATTCCAAGACGCGCCTGACAGCCTGGGCTGCTTCGTGGGGGCCGCGATTCTGTCGGACGGGATCACACCCCGCTAAACGCAAGCAGATGAGATCGGCGCCGTACTGCTCGACGCACTTTTTGGCCCACAGCCCCGGATCGTGCCAGACGTCGCGGAAGTGCTCCGCGAGCACCTCAGGCCAGTCTTGGGGAGCCACGTCCCACACTTCCATCGCAAGAGCGGGTGGATGGGGCATCGTCCCCTCGAAGTGATGGAAGGGCAACGATGTTGCGCCGCCTACGGTGACTTTTTTCGTGCGGGTGCCGCCCTCGTCGCGGGTCGCGCCCAACGTTACCGTGTTGATCGCGTTTGTCCAAGTCTTCTTGACATCGGGAATAGCGATGGGCATCTTTAGAATCCTCCTCCGTTCCGCACAATCTTCTCGATGATCGCTTGCACCGCGCGCTTGGCCGGGGAAGTTGGGGGCAGCTCGCTGAGGGGCTTCCCGTCCAAGCTCAGACTCAAGAGTGTCTCGTCCGTTGGGATCTCTCCGATGAGCGCAAGCCCCGTCTGCTCAAGCTTCTCACGAAAAGATTCCGTCTCCAGCCGCGCCCTATCACTCACGTTGTTCAGAGCTAAAAATCTCTTGCGAATGCGCAGCTGCAACTCATCGGCCAATCTGTTAATGCGAGCCGCGGCTTGCAGGGCAATGGGATTGGCATCGCTGATGACTAATAAGACGTCGACGTCTTGGGTCGTGCGCCGCGACAGATGCTCCAACCCCGCCTCGTTGTCCAGAACGACATACGTATAGTTTTTGCTGAGCAGATCTATATATCGTCTCAAGACGTGATTGACAGCACAATAACAGAATGGGCCTTCGCCCCGACCCATGGCTAAGAGATCGATCCTGTTGCTTTCGACAAGACACTGCTGCAGCCCATACTCTAAGTACTGATCTTTGGTGACCCCCGGCGGCAGGTCTTTGATTCTCTTGAGAGTATCTTCACGCAGCTCGCCGATGGTCCGCTCCAGGGGTAAGCCCAAGACTTGATGCAAATTCGTATTGGGATCGGCGTCAATGGCCAGCACCGGCCCCTCATGGCGCTCGACGAGCACGCGCACGATCAGACCCGCTACTGTGCTCTTGCCCACGCCACCCTTGCCCGCAACGGCTATCGTGAATGCCATACTGTCTCCTTCACCCGCAGACGCTGCTGCACCGAGGGAAAACGCTCCAGCTCCGTATGGGGCAAGAATTTTGCCGCGAGAAACTCTTCGTAGTAGTGCGGGAAGCTAATCAGATCGTAATACGTCGCGCTTTGGGCAATCTGCTCGCACTTTTCCCAGGCCTCCCGCGACAGCAGCGCCATCTTCGCCCCAATGATCGACGTGTTGCCCACAAAGCGAATCTTCTCTAGCGGCAGGTCGGGAATGAGCCCGATCATGACCGCTTTCTCTCGATCGAGATAGTTCCCAAAACCACCGGCGAGAAAGACCCTCTCTATATCGGAGACATCAAGGTTGAGCGACTTCATCAGAATAAGCGCCCCAGCGTAGATGGCTGCCTTAGCCCGCAGGAGATTCTCAATATCAGCTTGGGTGATGACTATATCTTTTTCTGTTGCAGAGCGCTGCGCCGGAACGATGACGAACTCTAATATCCCATCGCGCTCGCGGATGCGCGGGCTCGCTTCTGGAAGAAGCCGCCCGGAGCGATCTATAAACCCAGCCTCGAAAAGCCCCGCAACTAAATCTATCAGCCCGGAGCCGCAGATCCCCTTGGGCTTGACATTCCCCACGGTCTTATACAGGACGTTGCCGTCAGGGGAGATCTGCACCCTCTCGATAGCGCCGCGGCTCGCCTTCATGCCGCACTTGACGCCAGAGCCCTCAAACGCTGGACCAGCTGACGCCGAGCACGTCACCATCCAACATGAGTCGTCCTCGCGGCGCCCGATGACGATCTCCCCGTTGGTACCAACGTCTATGAGCATCACAGTCTTGTCGGACTCATAGAGCCCCGTCGCGAGAATCCCCGCGGTGACGTCGCCGCCGACCCAGCCGCCAATAGCTGGAACACAATAGAGCAGTCCTCGAGGATTGATGTGAATCCCCACTTCGGCAGCGCGCACCGGCGGGGGCATCGTCGAGCACGAGACATACGGATCGCGCCGGATCGAGCTTGGATCAAGCCCTAACAGCAGATGCATCATCGTCGTATTGCCCGCGCAGACGACCGCCAGACAATCGTGGAGCGCCACGCGATTGCGCTCGACCAGCGCCGTGATTAAGTTATTAATGTCGTTGACGACAGTCTTTTGGAGCTGTTCCAAGCCGCCGCGCTCGGCGTAGATGATTCTTCGGGTGACTTCTTCGCCGTAGGCTCGCTGAGAGTTGTACATCGCCTCGGCGTCTATCGTGCGCCCCGTGTTCAAGTCCACAAGATGAGCCACAACCGTCGATGTGCCGACATCCACCGCGATCCCGTAATTGCGGGAAGACGTGTCGCCGCCTTCAAGCTGCAAGACTTCGACAGTACCGCCGCGCAAGCCCAGCGTCGCCGTCACCTTCCACCCGTGCTGGCGCACGAGCTTGGGCTGTGCCCGCAAGACCTTTAACCCCATCTGCATGATCGGGTAATCTCTATGCCTACGGATCTCCCGATAGAGCCGTTGTTGATCAGCCAAGTTGTCGTGCAGCGAGGGCGGGGGCAGCTCCAGATAGAGTTTCTGCACCAGGGGTTCGTGTCTAAAAGAGACTCTTTCTTCTTGGTAGAGGGCGCGGAAGCGCTGCGCATCTATATCTATTAAGATCTGCCCCTCTTCGGCGCGCGTCTCCGGAGGGACTTCGACCTCGACGTCGCCTAAGACTTTTGTTTGGCAGGCGAGCACGTAGCCCTTCTGGATCTCATCGCGAGTGAGGAGCGTCGTCGGCGCGGCTTCAATATTGCCGTTCTTGACGATGACGCGGCACCGCCCGCAGATGCCGTCGCCGCCGCAGATGCTAGCCAGCTCGACGCCGGCGGCCTTGGCCGCGGCTTGGATGGTCACGCCGCGCTCGACCTCAACGCTGACATCATCGGGATGAAATCTCACCTTTGGCATACTAACCCCTCCCCTTCAGCCCCTCCCCGACACGGAGAGGGGCTCCCCTTCCCTTTAGGGAAGGGGGCGGGGGTTAGGTCCTCCATTCGTTCTTCAGATACGCGGGAATCCCCGCGGCTTCCTCCGGGCCGACGAGGACCTCCCAGCCGCCTAACTCTTCGATCTCGCCCTTCAACACCGCCACTAAGCCGGGAATGATGAGCTTCTTATGTGCAACTTGGTCCATAACACCGGAGCCCTTCACGGCTTTGACAATAGCCTCAGCCGTGAGCTTATCATCAGCGTAGGCGTTGAGCACGCCCAGGCCGCCTGTGTCGACAACACTGATGTACGCTGGCACACGGCTGTTCTCCACCTCGCCCTCAACAGTGAAGTAGGTGAGCGCGAAGTTCGTCGTGACTAATACGGGTGATTGGGGAGTCGGCTCGCCTACTTTGTAAAGCTTCGCCTCGACGGCGTTAGGCACTTGCGGGTCGGTGAAGATATTCTGTCGCGCCGTCAGAATGGGCAATAGCTGCGAGCGCTCCGCACCGTCTATCACGATCAAGCTTGCATACTTGCACACAAACATCGCAGCGTACGCTGTCTCAAGGAACGGGTCGCTCCCCGTCACGGAGACCATCACGGGATAGCCGACGGCTCTGAAATTCTTCTCTAAAGCAAGCCGACGGAGCTGCGTGAGCTTGGCCAAGCCGTCAGCCAGCCCAAAGACCTCTGGCTGGAGCACAAGATCTTCAACTCCGAGAGATTTAATCTGTTGCGCGAGCTCAGCAAGCTCTTCGAGCGTCGCTGCGCGCACCGCGAGCGGGCACTTGGACTCCTTCGCAAGAGCTGCGAACTCTTGAAAATTCTCTCTGTTTGCCGCGCACAGCAGCGGGCGCCGCTCAGCACAGATCTCGAGAGCCGCCTTGAGCGCCTGGGGATCGGGGCTCGACAGAACAAGCGCCAACGGCGATTTCTCTGCCGCGACCTTGACAGCATGTGCAAATTTATTCACATCGCTCGTAGTCTGCTCGACGGCGATCGCGTTGACCCCGATCAGCTGGCCCACGCGCACAAACTGCAACTGATTGATCTTCTCGACGCGCTGGGCAATCTCGCTCTCCGAGAGGTCGTCGCGCACCCGAATGGCGATCACCGTGGGGTGATGGAACTTCTCTTCGTGTCGGAAGAGAACGGTCTCGCCGCCAAGCTTGAGAGCGCGATCTCCTGCCCCGACAGTCACGGTGCGCATCGGCGGAGCTTGCGCTTCGGAGAGAGCAGCCTTGGCTTCAGCCGAGACGTGTGGGCACTGCTCCAGCCCGACTTTCTTAGCCGCGACCTGCATCGCGAAAGCCATGCACGTCGGGAAATTACAGTCGCCGCAGTTGGTCTTGGGCAGGTGTTTATAGATCTCTATCCCTGTCAGTTTGGCCATAGCTGATCAGCTCCTATTGCACAATCGGCTCCATCTCGAGCGCCGGGTGGCCTACGCGTTGCAAGAACTCAAGGAGTTCTTCGCTCGTCGTGGCGTCCTTTTCAGTTGCAATCTTGTCGAAGAGTTCGGGCATCCCGATCTCCTCCAAGCGCTTCTGGAGCCTCTCTTTGATCTCTTCTTTGAGTTCGCTAGGCATCCACACGAGTCTCTTGATCCCGCCCTCAGCGCTGATAAATTTTTCGCTCGTCAGATAGAGCTTGCCCACGCCCACAAAGCCCGGCGTCTGCACCCCACCGCCTACCTCTCCAGCCATCGTTGAAAACGTCATGCCGATGGGCGTATCGCCTTGATACTCGCGGCTGGCGACCATCACCCCGTTCGTTTCGGGCAGCACGGCGACGATGCACTCGAAGCACCCACACGACGTTTGCGGGTTCTGCATGATCGAGTACATGGAGACCCTTTCGAGGTTGCCGTTGGAGGCGACGCGCACGTACTCGTTGACCCCTTGCCACTCCCCCAAGACCGGATCAAGGCAGACGCCCTTGGGCACGGGTTTATTCGGGCCGTGTGGGTCCATCTCGTAGGACGCGCCGCAATCCAACCACGTATAAGCGCCGCACAGCCCCAATCTCTGTGGGGTCACGATGCAGACGTGATTCGGAGCGTAGCTCTGACACAAGATACAGCTATAAAATCTATCAACGTCTTCATCTTTCATCCCCATGACGCGCTCGTCGCGAGCACGGTAGATCTCCCTGGCTTCCTTGATCAGTGCGTCGACCTGGGCTTGATCAGTGACGATCTTCACTTGGACTTTGTCCACGAGTGCCCCGAAGTCTTCTTTGAATTTCGCCACCAAGACCTCGCCGTAGTGTTTCAAGCGAAAGCCCTTCTCGTAGGCCTCTTTGGAGATGCGCACCCAGGGGATATCTCTCTGCCCGATGTGCATCACCCCGTTGATGCAGCTGATGAAGTGATGGATTCTGCGCTCCAAGACGGGCTCAAAGTCGGTCTTCAAATTCCGTCCCGCGACGTCAATGAGCACGCCCAGGGGCATGGCTCCGCCTTCTTTCGCTTGATCTATATCGGGGCCGATCAGCTCGATCTTGCCGTCCTCGACCTCGTCCATGGGGCGGGCGCGCAAGAGCTCGAACGCCGTGCTGTATTTTCCGCCAAATTCGACGTAGAGATTCTCCTTGCGCACGCGCTCGCCCTCAAAGCCCGCCCCGTAGGGCACAGGGATGGGAATCTTGGCGATCTTCAGCTTCAGCCCGCGCACCTCAATAGCTTTGTGCACGATCTTATCTAAAGAGATCCCGGAGACGACGTGCTCATACGTACAGATGCCTCTGGGCAAAATCTGGGGGATGGGCACGTCGGCGATGACGGGGAAGCCGAAGTTGATCGCGCCCGCGGCGGTAGCATACTTCTCGTCACTGAGGAGCTGAGCCCCTTTGTCGGGCTCAAAATCCGCTCCCAGTGCCAAGACAAACGCGAAGACGCGCTCCTTATTATACAGAAGAATCTTACGGGCAGCGTCGAAGCTGCCGGGTTTGATCCCCCCGAAGGTCATCGCCGCGCGGGCGGCAAAATTGAGCGCGAAGACCGCGGCACTGATGGGCTTGCCATAGGGAACCAAGAACGTATCCCAGCTCATGTCAATGCCCTCGTCGGCCAACTGTTCGGCCATCGAGCGCCCCTTGGAATCCCCAGCGATAAAGACCAAGATATTTCTCTCTTGCAGGGCGCGGGCCAGCTCGACCGCGTCTCTATTGGTCGGCAGCGCCCCAACACAAGCCGCAAACCCCGGCATGCGACCATCTACTAATTTGATCCCTTGGGTTCTCAAGATCGTGTCGTCGGTGAACCCGAGCCAGGGCGGTTCCGGCTTGTAGCCAGGGTCTAAGTATCTCAAAGCTTCTATGATCTCTTCAGCGATCAGAGTCGCTATGCCCGCGTCCAGGGCGTTGCCCAAGTAGGGGAGCCAGAGCTGCTCTTCGGGCACCGGCGGCAGGAGATCTTTGGCGTGCTGGAGGGCTTCTTGGCAGTCCTTGAGCGTCTCAACTTTCAAGCCTAACAGCGCCAAGATCAACGGCAAGTGATAGGCCGTGTTGGGGAAGGCAACTTTCTTTTCGGGCTTATAGGTCTCTATGGCTTCGGTGAGCTTCTGCTCCGCTTCGGCAACGTACTTGTGTGCGCCACGGATCGCTGCGGACGCGATGATCTTGGACATGCTTTACACCCCCACGGTCTGTACTAATTCTTGGAATTCGCGCTCGACAAAGCGCTCCCTGTGTTCAACGATCAACGGCAGCAGCCGCCCCAGATCCGGCCCCAGCTCTAAGAGCTCTTCTTTGATGGGAGCGACGGGGACGCGCCGCTCCATCAAGATGCGCAGCACCCCTGCGGCCTCGATGGGCACATCCCCCACAAGCACAAACCCCACGATCGTCTCGTCTTTGAGGAAGATCTTTCTATAGATTCCCGGTGCAGGCTGGGACTCCAGCGTCTCGTCGTGCTCGCCGGGACGCCCCCCTAACGGCCCCGGCGTGAGCACTGCTAACCCTGCAGAGATCACGGGCACCCCAAAGAACTGCACGCTGTTCTGCCGCATCGAGCCGCGATAGATCGTCTCTTGGCCCAGCATATTGAGCGCAGCGATGCGCCCCTGCTCGACGGCGCAGGGCCACAGCGCATTGATCCAGGGCTCGCCGCGCAGCACATCGCGCGCTTGCGCGACATCCCCGGCTGCATAGATATTCTCGACACTCGTGCGCAGATGATCGTCTACGAGAACCCCATACTCTTTACGGATCGGCGTGCCCTCGACAAGCTCTAAGCTGGGATCTACGCCCTTGCCCACGACGACCACATCACACGGGAAGACTTCGCCAGACGCAAGCTGCACCCCTTCTATCTGATTCTTTGTGCCCAGCACGGCGACGGGCTTCGCCCGGGTGCGGATCGTCACGCCGTTCTGCTCAAAGATCTTCTCGAAAATTCGCGCCGAGCTCTCGTCGAGCATCTGCGAGAGCGCATGGGGCGAGTCTATCAATACTGTAACGGCGACGCCGCGCTCCTTGAGGGCCGCAGCGGCTTTCAAGCCGACCAAGCCCCCGCCGAGCACCACGGCGCGCTCGGTCTTGGGCAGGCGCGCTAAGATCCCGTGAGCGTCCTCGAGCTTGCGCAGCCCGAAGACCCCATCGCGCCGAATCCCTTCGATCTTGGGGAAGCGCGGCGCGGCCCCGGTCGCGAGTAAGAGCTTATCGTACTGGAGCTTCTGCCCATCCGAGAGCTCGACCGTATTCTTCTCCGGGCGCAGGCCCACCGCTCGCGCGTGAATCTTTTCTATCCCGTAGCGCTCGAAAAAGTCCGGGGATCGGAAGAAGAGTTGCTCCTCCCCAAGCTTGCCCGCCAAATAATACGAGAGCAAGGGCTTGGAGTAGGTCACTTTCTCGTCGGAGACGACGGTGATGAGAGCTTGAGGATGGTGGCGGCGCAGGGTCTCTGCAGCACTGCTGCCCGCTGCCGACGCCCCAATGATGACAAATCTCTGCTTCGCTTTTGACTTTGGGCCGGCCATTATCTTCCCTCCCAAACGGCAGTAACAGGCTCAGCTAAAACTTTCTGAAACTCTTCGAACGTCCCGGCGAAGAGCGCCTCGGTGGGGCAGGTCTCGACGCAGGCATAGCGCGAGTGCCCTCTCTTCTCCTTCCGATCCGGACAGAGATCGCACTTGAGAGCTTTCACTTTCGGCGTGATCGCGCCGTAGGGGCAGCTCATCACGCACATCCAGCAGCCGACGCACTTTTCAGTGTCGCAGACAGTCTGGCCGTTCTCTTTGTGCATCGCTCCGGTGATGCACGCATCCACACAGGGCGCTGGGTCACAGTGATGGCACCCCAGCGAGAGCACTACCCCCCCAATCGCCACACGATAGGGCTCCGCCCCGACGGTCTGGACGCGCCGGCGCGGCGGCCCGAGCTCTCCGTTGAGCACCGAGACGAACAGATCTTTTGAGGGCGTATGCTCGACCGCGCACGCGATCTCGCACGCCCGACAGCCGACACAGCGGCGCGGATCGCAGAAGAGCCGCTCCATCACGCCTCCTTTTTGAGCCCTCCTCAGATCAAAGAGGGCTGCTGAACGCTCTCGAGAATCGTTTGCACTTGATGGCAGATCTCTCTATCGCTGAATGCCGTAGGACCAGCGGCGCGGAGCGCCTCGCTATAGGGCAGCGCACCGATCACTTCTATCTCTAAGTTCTCTCGCACTGCACGCAGCTCCCCAGGCTCTCGAATCTTGTTGGCTATCGCAAAGATTCTCTTAATCCTAAGCTGCTGAGCCAATGTGCAGATGCGCTTGGCAGTGACGATGCTTCCCCCGTCGGGCTCGACGACAATGAGCAGCGCGTCTACCCCTTGGGCTGTCGCTCGCCCCAACGGCTCCAGCCCCGCTTCAAAGTCTAACAGAATCAGCTCATCGCGCTCGAGCACAAGATGCTGTAAAAGACTCTTAAGAAACGTATTTTGCGGGCAGGCGCAGCCGCCCCCACCCTGACGGATCGGCCCCATCACCAAGAGCTTGATCCCGTCCTTCTCGACGGCAAACCGCTCCGGGATGTCGTCAACGGTGGGGTTGAGCCGCAGAAACCCCTCCAGCGATCCCATGCGCTCCTCCATGAGCTCCTGCAACTCTACTAAAGGGGTGATCTCGGTGGGAAAGCCGAGGGCCAGAGCCAACGTGGGGTTGGGGTCGGCATCCACAGCGAAGACGCGCTTTCCACGAGCTGCAGCTTCTCTTGCCAAGAGGGCGCAGAGGGTCGTCTTGCCCACGCCGCCCTTGCCGGAGATCGCAATCTTCATAGCCGTTGCATTTTAGGCGAACTTCCCCAGATCCGCCTATGATCAAGATCATCTAAGAAACTAGCCGAGATCAAGATTTCTCACGGAAGGGCTTATCGTATAGATTGCTATATAGAAAAAGCAGAGCCCTGAGGGTTGCTGCACGGCAGGCGCAGAGCATATACTGAAGCCGTGAGCAAGCAGGCGAGCGTAGTCCGCGTGAAGATCGTCATTCACGGCGCGGTGCAGGGGGTGGGGTTTCGCCCGTTCGTCTATCGCTTAGCAACAGAGCTGAACGCAAAGGGCTGGGTGCTCAATTCGGCCCAGGGCGTCTTCATCGAGGTCGAGGGGGCCAAAGAGCAGCTCGAAGAGTTCCTGCGCCGACTCCAGCGCGACAAGCCCCCCAGGGCGTTCATTCAGAGCTTAGAGTCTGTGTGGCTCGACCCCGTCGGCTACACCGCCTTTGAGATTCGCCACAGCGACGAATCGGGCCAGAAGACGGCGCTCATCTTGCCAGACATTGCGACCTGCCCTGATTGCTTGCGCGAAATCTTCAACCCCAACGATCGGCGCTATCGCTATCCGTTCACCAACTGCACCAACTGCGGCCCGCGCTTCTCGATCATCGAAGCCCTGCCTTATGATCGTCCCAACACGACAATGAGAAATTTTGCGATGTGCCCCGACTGCCAAGCCGAATACGAAGACCCTACAGACCGGCGCTTCCACGCCCAGCCCAACGCTTGCCCTGTGTGCGGACCGCATCTTGAGCTGTGGGATCATCAGGGCACCGTGCTCGCCCAGCACGACGACGCCCTGCTCCACGCTGCCCACGCCATTCGCACTGGGCAGATTGTTGCAGTGAAGGGTTTAGGCGGGTTTCACCTGATCTGTGACGCCCGCAACGACGACGCCGTGCAAGAGTTACGCAGGCGCAAGCATCGCGAAGAGAAGCCCTTCGCCCTGATGTATCCCACCCTGAACGCTGTCAAAGAGCACTGTGAGGTCTCAGAGCTTGAGGAGCGCGTGCTCGTCTCCCCCGAGTCGCCCATTGTGCTGCTGCGACGGAGACCTCACCCCCAGCCCCTCTCCGACGCGGAGAGGGGAGTTCCCCCTTTCCCTTCAGGGAAGGGGCTGGGGGATAGGTCCTGCCCCATCGCCCATTCCGTCGCCCCCCGCAACCCCTATCTGGGCATCATGCTCCCCTATACCCCGCTCCATCACTTGCTGATGGCCGAGCTGGGCTTTCCCGTCGTTGCCACCAGCGGAAATCTCTCCGACGAGCCCATCTGCACCGACGAGCACGAAGCCCTCGAAAAACTCAAGACCATCGCAGATCTCTTTCTCGTTCACAACCGCCCCATCGCCAGACATGCTGACGACTCCATTGTGCGCATCGTCGCGGGTCGCGAGCTGGTGCTGCGCCGCGCCCGCGGCTTTGCTCCCTTGCCCGTCAGACTGAGAACTGTCAACTCAGACCCCCGAACTCTTCTGGCCGTCGGCGCTCATCTCAAGAACACCATCGCGCTCTCAGTGGGCTCGAACGTCTTCATCAGCCAACATATCGGAGACTTGGAAACTGCTGAAGCGTTCGGAGCGTTTCAGAGAGTTATCTCCGACTTCGAGAGACTCTACGAAGCGCGTCCCTCCGTGATCGCACACGACCTGCACCCGGACTATCTCTCGACGAAATACGCGCAGCAGCGCGCCCTTTCCAGAGTTGGGGTGCAGCATCACTATGCGCATGTGCTCGCATGTATAGCCGAGAACGAACTAGACGGCCCGGTGCTCGGCGTCTCGTGGGATGGCACGGGCTACGGGCTCGACGGCACGATCTGGGGCGGGGAGTTTTTGCTCGCTACGCCAGAATCGTTCACACGAGTTGCTCATCTCCGAACGTTCCGTCTCCCCGGCGGCGAACACGCGATCAAAGAGCCACGACGTGCAGCGTTGGGCGCCCTCTACGAGCTCTTCGGCGATGCGCTCTTCCCCCCTCACCCCCAGCCCCTCTCCCCTCCGAGGGAGAGGGCGAGACGTTTTGGTGCCACCGCTCTCTCAAGAAGATGCTGCACCAAAACGTCTCGGGGAGCACGAGGTGAGGGGGCTGAGAAGCTTGCCCCCCTGCAGAGTTTCTCGGAGCACGAGCTCAAGCTCTTACACACGATGCTGCAGAGGAGTCTCAATAGCCCTCTCACGTCGAGCGCGGGGCGGCTCTTCGATGCCGTCGCTTCGATAGTTGGGCTTCGACAGATCAGTCGTTTTGAGGGTCAAGCTGCGATGGAGCTCGAATTCGCCCTGCACGGGATCGAGACGCAGGAGAGCTATGAGTTTGCCCTCTCCAAAGAGACACTCGACTGGGGTCCAATGCTTTTGAGTATCGTGAGCGATGTGCGCGCCGGTATTTCAGTGGGTAAGATAGCCGCGAAGTTTCATAATACTCTGGTGGAGATGATCGTCGCTGTGGCGCGGCGTGTGGGGGAAGAGCGCGTGGTGCTCACGGGCGGGTGCTTCCAGAATAAGTATCTGATGGAGCGAGCGATCGCTCGTCTTGGCGAGGAGGGCTTTCGCGTCTATTGGCATCAGAGAATTCCGCCCAACGACGGCGGGATCGCGCTGGGGCAGATTGTAGCAGCTAGCTCGAAGGAGTGAGAGAATGTGCCTTGCCGTTCCGGGAAAGATCATCAGCATCAGCGAAAATGACGACCCCATTCTCCGCACGGGAAGAGTCAGCTTTGGGGGCATCGTCAAGGAAGTCAACTTAGCGTACGTTCCCGAAGCCCAAGTCGGCGACTACGTGATTGTTCACGTCGGCTTTGCCATTAGCAAGCTCGACGAGGCCGAAGCCCAGAAGGTCTTTGAGTATCTCAAAGAGATGGGCGAGCTTGGGGAACTCGAGTCCTGAGGGCTTCAGCTTCTCAGCTGCCCCTCTCTTCACCCTCACCCCTCTGCTCACCTCTGCTCCCTCACCCCCGTCCCCTCTCCCCTGGGAGGGAGAGGGGAGACAGGGGTGAGGGGAGGGGACTGATGCACATCATTCTTCGGGCTGCCATAGATCATGGGCAAAGCCGGCCCAGATCGGTATAGTGTCGGGGATATGAGCACAGCGACTATAGAGAAGCTAGATGTCCTAGAACGGATGCGCGAAGAGCTCCAGCGCGCCCTCAAAAAGCCCATCGCCCAGCGGCGCTGGGTGATGGTCATAGATCTGCGAAAGTGCATCGGCTGTCACGCGTGTACTATCGCGTGTATTGCTGAGAACAAGCTCCCGCCGGGAGTCGTCTATCGCCCGGTGATCACGGAAGAGCTTGGGGAATACCCCAACGTCTCCATGCGCTTCATCCCCAGACCGTGTATGCAATGCGACAATCCCCCGTGCGTGCCGGTCTGCCCGGTCAAAGCGACCTATAAGCGCCCCGACGGCGTCATCGAGATCGACTATAATGCCTGTATCGGGTGCCGCTACTGCATCACCGCCTGTCCGTACAACGCGCGGACGTTCGACTTCGGCGAGCACTATAGCGACAAGACCCCCGAGCGAGCCCCCTACGACGAAGCTCCAAGTTTCGAGTATGGGCGCCGGTGGAAGCGCGAGGGTGAACGATCTCCCATCGGCAATGCCAGGAAGTGTCACTTCTGCTTACACAGATTAGAAGCGGGCCAACTCCCCGCGTGCACCACCAGCTGTGTCGGTCGAGCGACGTTCTTCGGCGACGCCAATGACCCAGAGAGCCTGGTCTCAGAACTGATAAGCAAGCCAAACGTCATGAGACTGAAAGAGGAGCTGGGCACAAGACCCAAAGTGTATTATCTCGTCTGAAGGGAGCACCTCATAGCTATGCTGAGCCAAAGAATTGCTCTTCCCAAGATAGGAAGGATGCTCGCAGGGATCGGGTGGGGCGTGGCGTTTGTCGTGGGAGCGTGGGGTGTCGCTCTCAGATTGCTGCAGGGCCACGAGTCTGCTAATTACGGAAGCTACATCGTATGGGGGCTGTGGGTCGCGGCGTATATCTATTTCATTGGGCTATCGGCCGGCGCGTTCTTGCTCTCCGCACTGATCTATGTCTTCGCCTCGAAGGAGCTCGAACAGATCGGCAAGCTGGCACTGCTCGTAGCCGTAGTGACGTTGATTATGGCCTTGCTCTCCATCTGGTTTGATCTGGGGCACATGGAGCGTTTCTACTATGTCTTCACGCGGCCAAGCTTCAGTTCAATGATGACGTGGATGGTCTGGCTCTACACGGCGTATTTTGTGCTCTTGCTGGCCGAGCTCTACTTTGCCCTGCGGGCGGACTTGGCCCGCTGGAGTCTAAGCGATGGCTGGCGGCGTGTCGTGGCTAATCTGCTGCTCTTTGGGCGACGGTCGCTCTCGGAGCGCGCTCTCCGGTTTGACCGAATGGCTCTGCGCGTCTTGGGAAGCATCGGGGTGCCGCTGGCTATTGCGTTTCATGGCGGCGTGGGTGCGCTCTTCGGCACGGTCTTGGCGCGGCCCTACTGGCATACGCCGCTCTATCCCATCTTGTTCTTGACAGGCGCGCTCGTCTCCGGCGGCGCACTCATGACGGCAGCCGTCGCGTTCTTCTGGCCCAAGAGCGATCCCAACTACACGGCGATGGTGCAGCGCCTGAGCATGATCGTCTTCTTGATTCTGATCTTCGATCTGATCTTAGAGTGGGCCGAGTTCTCTATCCCCATGTGGTACGGCGTCGGCCCGGAGTTCGACTTGCTCCAAAAAGTCTTATTTGGCCCGTTCTGGTGGGTCTTCTGGATCCTGCACGTGCTGCTGGGCACACTGGTTCCCATAGTCATATTTCTCACCCAGCGGAGCAAGCCCTTGTGGTTGGGCGTCGCTGGCGGCTTGATCGCCGTGACGTTCATGGCCGTCAGACTAAATATCGTCGTGCCGGGGCTGATCGAACCACAACTGCGCGGGCTTGAGGAGGCCTATCGTCATGAACGGCTCGTCTTCGAGTACGCGCCGAGTCTCTTTGAATGGCAAGTGGTGCTGTTCATCGTCGCCTTGGGGTTTGGGCTCTTCTATCTAGGCAGAAGGCTCTTGCCGGTGATCAGCGTCGCTCGGGAGGAGATAGCATGAAGACACTCTCGCGTCGCGATTTTCTGAAGAGTTCAGCACTTGTGGGTGGCGCGAGCTTGCTCGCCCTCCAGATACCGAAGATATTCGAGACGCTCGCTCGCGCCGAGCAGGGGTATCTCACGCCGACGGAACTCTACTCCCTCGCGCAGCCGGAAAATCAGCTCTATTCTGTCTGTCTGCAATGCAACACCGGCTGCGGGATCAAAGTCAAAATTCTCGATGGCGTGGCTGTTAAAATTGACGGCAACCCTTTGAGCCCCTGGACGATGCACCCACACTTGCCCTATCGCAGTTCGCCCTTCGAGATCGCCACCAGTGAAGGCGCGCTCTGCCCCAAGGGCCAAGCCGGGCTCCAGACGGCCTATGACCCCTATAGAATTCGCAAAGTCTTGAAGCGCAAGCCCGGCACCAAGCGCGGCGAGAACCAATGGGTGACTATCTCTTTCGATCAAGCGATCACGGAGATCGTCGAGGG
>JBBISQ010000018.1:0-25081 GCA_037441155.1 Candidatus Fraserbacteria bacterium | reverse complement strand
AGTATGAAGGGTCTTGGCGAAACCGGTACCATCGCAAGACAATCTCAGCGGGAAGCGTTCCTAGAAGAATGTTCCAAATCATCGCTGCAGGGCCAGCGATAAACAAAACAGCACAATAGATGATCTCAACAGTGGAGGTGCTCCGTCTTAGTGCGATCTCTACTTCAAAGAGGTCAGCAAAGAAAGCGAGGAACGCAGCGATTAGTACCAACAATATTTGAGTTGGAGTGCTTTGGAATTGAGGCAAGTAGAGTCCCATCGGCACTAGGCTGAGCAGCACGACTGACCATAAATAAAACTTAGCTTGCCAACTCATGCTGGCAGCATTATATGAAAATGAAAAAGGGGAGTCCAATCGGACTCCCCGCAGGGAATTTCTTAGAAGGTACTTTTATTATGTTATGTCCACTTATCAGCAGCGCCGCTCATGAGCACGAAGGCGCCAATGATTGCTAGAATGTACAGCACCCGCACCCCGACCTTCGCCTTCACCCAACCAGCCACCCGCTCCGCTACCTGCTCGTTGTATTCTCCCCACTTCATGGTACTTACCTCCCTTTATGATGGTGATGGCCATATTTTATACGCAATTGTATGTGTTGTCAAGGGTTTCAGCGAAAATCGCGTTTGGTTCTCTCTCTAGAACGGCCGAAACTCCCGCCGAAATGGCACCCCGCCCGCCACGTCTCTGTACTCCAACACCAAGCGCCCGGTGTTGGAAATCGTGATCTGCCCGAAATTCCAATACTCGTTGCTCCCGTAAAGACGCGTGGGATTGAGCGTCTCGTCCAACGGCCCCATGTACGACGTCAGCGCGCTCAGCGGCCCCGCCGTAAACTCATAGAAATCTATCGTTCGATCTCGGTTGGGATCGTACTGCACCACGTCCACAATGTGCTCGTCCCCCGTGAGCCAGACGACGGTCTTGATCTTGTTCGCAACGATGAAGTTGGAAATCTCTATCAGCTCGCGCTCGAAGCCCGTGGCGCTGGCGCCGTTGGCCCAACTGTCGCACGCGTTGGGGCAGTCCGAGGGGAACGAGAGCTTCACCGTGGAGACGATGAACTTCCACGTCGCATCAGACTTTTGGAGGCTCTCCTTGAGCCATGCCAACTGCTCCTGGCCCAGCATGGTCTTCTCTGGGCCGTCGGGGAGCTTATCGTCACTGCGATATTGGCGCGTGTCGAGGATAAAGATCTCGGCGTGTTTGCCCCAGCGGAACGACCGATAGAGTCTGTTTGGGTCTTGGGGGTGCACCGTGATGGGAAAGTACTCACGGAGCACCTGGCGCCCGATAGCCAATCTCTTGGGGTCTACAGTCGTGCCGGCAAAGTTGTTGATGACTTCGTGGTCGTCCCAGATCACATAGAGGCTTGTCGCGGCGCGAGCTTTCTGATAGGGCTTGTCGGCGAGCTGATACTTCTGTTTGGCACGATACTCTTCCAAAGTGTTGGCGACGAAGTCGCTGCCGGGGGCGTTGGGTGGGCTGGGGCAGCGTTCGTCATTGTACACTGTATCGCCGAGAAAGAGCAAGAAGTCGGGTTGCGCGTCTGCGAGGGCGTTGAAGATAAAATACTCCGGGCGGCGGCACATCCCCTGACCTCCAAGATCGGCGCTCCAGGCAAATTTTACTTCTGAAGCTGCGTTCGTCTCCGGCGCCGTGACGAACGTCCCGGTGATCGCAGGGCTCTGCGCCGCGCCCGACACGTGACGGACGCGATAGTAATAGCGCGTCGCAGGCCGCAGCCCGGTGAGCACGACCTTGCCAGTAAAATCCTGCTCCGGTGTCAGAGAGACGGGCTCGGCTTGCTGAGCGCCGCTGAAATCTTCGCTGGTGCTGTACTCGACGATAAGAGTTGAGTTGGGGATTTCGGCCCCGCGCGCCCAGATGATCGCGCTTGTCGGCGTGACGTCGCCTGACGAGACCCCGTGCGTGATCGCCGGTTGGATTCCGGCTCCAAGGGATGTCAGCGCCCCACTGATGAGAATCAAAATGCTGATTTTGAGAGTGTCTTGCATCGCTCTGCACCTCCTGAGGGTATTCTAGCAATGCAGCGACGGCCTGCCAAATGTGAGCTTTTAACAGATGAGCAACGCTAAGACCGCTTTCTGCGCGTGCAGTCTGTTTTCAGCTTCGTCGAAGATCGCGCTCTGCGGCCCATGAGCGACGTCATGGGTGATCTCCTCGCCGTAGTGCGCGGGCAAACAGTGCATGACCAGCGCATCGGGCTTGGCGAGCTTCAGGAGCTCTTGATTGATCTGAAAGTTTTTAAATTTCTGGCGACGCTCTTCGGCTTCCCGCTCCTGCCCCATGCTCGTCCAGACGTCTGTATAGAGAATATCTGCGCCCTTGGCAGCGACGTGAGGGTCATGCGTGATCTCGATCGTGCCCAATCGTCGCGCTTCTTCTAAGATCTTTGCGTTCGGCTCGTGCCCTGGGGGGCAGGCGATGGCGATCGCCATGCCCAGCTTCGGCCCGGCCTCCAGCCATGAGTTACACACGTTGTTCCCGTCGCCGATCCAGGCAAGCTTCAAGCCCTCTAGTCTGCGCTTCTTCTCGTAGACCGTGAGCAGATCGCCCAAGATCTGACACGGGTGCAAGAGATCCGACAACCCGTTGATGACCGGAACCTCAGCATAGCGCGCCAGTTCTTCGATAATCTCGTGCCCGAAGACCCGCGCCATGATCGCATCACAGTAACGTGATAAGACTTTGGCGATGTCTTCGGTCGTCTCGCGCTGGCCGAGCTTGATATCGTCGGGGCCGAGATAGATCGCGTGGCCGCCCAGCTGAGTCATGCCGACCTCAAACGAGACGCGCGTTCTGAGCGAGGGCTTTTGGAAGATCATGGCGAGCGTCTTGCCCGACAGCATCGTGTGGGAGATCCCGGCGCGGTGCTCGCGCTTGAGCTGGAGCGCCGTCTCAAGAAGCTCCCAGAAGTCCTCGGCGGAGTACTGCTCAAAAGAGATGAGATCTTTATGGCGCACAGCGTTGTACCTCCTTTTGGGCTTACCCCTTGGCATCTTACCGAAAATCTTCCCGCCCGCCAACAGCTTGATTTTTTCGCGCCTGTGCTTTAGAGTGAAGGCTGAGAAGGAGGCGAGCGATGAAGGTCTACCTCAACGGTCAGTTCGTCCCCGAAGAAGAAGCAAAGATCAGCGTCTTTGATCACGGCCTGCTCTACGGCGACGGCGTCTTCGAGGGCATCCGAGCGTATGACGGCTATGTCTTCAAGCTCGATAGACATATAGAGCGTCTGTACGACAGCGCCAAGGCCATTGCCCTCGAGATCCCCTTAAGCAAAGACCAGATGGTTCAAGCGATTCTTGAGACCCTCAGGGTAAACAAGCTGCGCAGCGCCTACATTCGCCCGATCGTGACGCGTGGGCCCGGAGACTTGGGAGTAGACCCGCGTCGCTGCTCTGGCAAGCCGTCTGTTATTATCATTGTCAAAGAATGGAAATCGCTCTACGGGGAGGAGATAACGAAGCGCGGCTTGAGAGCGATAGTCGCGAGCACCCGCGCCCGCTCCCCCGATAGCCTCTCGCAAAATATTAAATCTCTGAATTACTTGTCGAACATCATGGCCAAGATCGAAGCGAACTTCGCCGGCGCGGACGAGGCGATCATGCTCGACGGCAACGGCTTCGTCGCCGAAGGCACGGCTGATAACGTCTTCATCGTCAAAGGCGGGAAGATCTTCGTGCCCCCGATCGTGACCAATCTGCCCGGCATCACCCGTGAGACGGTGATCGAGCTGGCCCTGCAGGAGAAGATTCCGGTGCGCGAGGAATTCTTCGGGGTGCCGATGCTCTACGCTGCTGACGAGTGCTTTATCACGGGGACGGCCGCGGAGATCGCGCCCATCGTCGAGATTGACAGACGCGTGGTCAGCACGGGCAAGCCCGGCCCGATCACCCAAAAGTTGCAAGAGAGATTCCGGGCGATCACGGGCATCCCTGAGACGGGCACGCCCATCTACGAGTGAGGTCCATATGAAAGTGAAACTCGGAGAATCAGGCCAGCTGAAACTACCGACCAAAGTGCGTCAAGCGTTGCGCTTGAAGAGCGGCGATACCTTGGAGATATACGTGATCGATGGGCATATCCTCATGCGCCCTGCGCGCGATCCTGAGCAAGCGTGGTTCTGGACGCCGGAGTGGCAAGCAAAAGAGCGCGAAGCTGATGAAGATTTTCAAGCCGGGCGTTTTCAAAGCTTTGCGAGCGTTGAAGATCTCATTGCAGACCTGCGGGCGCATCGGCGTTCCCGCCGCTGATGTTCAGCCGAATTGAGCGCGCAGACTCATTCGTCAAAGATTACCTTCGATTGTCGCCTCAGGTCCAAGGGCGCGTCGAGAAAGCCATTAAGCTGCTTGTGCGTAATATCCAGCATCCATCGCTCCGAGCCAAGAGGGTGCAAGGCACCAAGAGGATCTGGGAGGCTCGGGTGACTCGCCAGTATCGCCTCACATTTGAGATTTGCCCCGGCAATGTGCTACGATTGCGACGCGTCGGAACACATGATATCTTAAAGACTCCTTGAGGTGTGTCTATGACTGTTCGCGTTCGCTTTGCCCCAAGCCCCACGGGGGAGCTCCACGTCGGCGGAGCGCGCACCGCCCTCTTCAACTGGCTCTTCGCCCGCAAACAGCGGGGCGTCTTCATCCTCAGATTTGAAGACACCGATATCGAGCGCAACCGCCCTGAGCTGATCGAGCCGATCTTAGAGAGTCTGCGCTGGCTGGGGCTCCTCTGGGACGAAGGGCCGTACTTCCAAAGCCAAAGATTCGGAGTCTATCGGGAGTGGGCCGAGCGCTTGCTCAGTGAAGGCAAGGCGTATAAATGCTACTGCACCCCGGAAGAGCTGGAAGAGAAGCGCAAGCGGGCTTTGGCGGCTCAGCAGAAGCCCAAGTACGACGGGCGCTGTCGCAGTCTGACCGCCCACGAAGAACAGAGATTCTTGAGCGAGGGGCGCCAGCCTGCGCTGCGCTTGAGAGTTCCCCAATCGGGCACGATCGCCGTCGAAGACGCGATCCGTGGGCGGGTCGAGTTCGATTCCTCCGAGCTGGACGATTTTATCATCCTGCGCTCCGACGGCCGGCCAACGTATAACTTCGCTGTCGTCGTGGACGATGTGACAATGGGGATCACCCACGTCATTCGCGCTGATGAGCATCTCAACAACACGCCCAAACAGATCTTGATCTATCAGGCGTTGGGGTATCCCGTGCCCGTTTTTGCCCACGTCCCGATGGTGTTGGCGAAAGACCGCAGCAAGCTCTCCAAGCGTCATGGCGCAACGGCTGTCTTGGAATTTCGCGACCGAGGAATTCTGCCCGAAGCCTTAGTGAACTATCTAGCTCGGCTGGGCTGGTCGCACGGCGATCAAGAGATTTTTAGCACAGAAGAGCTGATCGAGAAGTTCTCTCTAGAAGCTGTGCACCCCTCGGCGGCGATCTTCGACGAGGAGAAGTTGCTTTGGCTCAATCAGCACTATCTCAAGACGGGCGACCCCAAGCGTATCGGCGAGCTGGTGCGCCCGTTCTTGGTCAAGCTCAATATTTTGAGTGAAGCTGAAGCAGACGCTGTGCCCAGTGACACGCTCGCGCAGATCGTTGTGGTGTTTCGGGAGCGTGCCAAGACGCTTGCGGAGTTAGCCGAGCCTGCCCGATATATTCTCACTGACAATCTAGTGTATGACTCGGATGCTGCTCAGAAATTTCTGACACCGGAGAAGGTGGAGCTGCTGCGCGGCTTGGCCGGGGTGCTCGAGTCAGTTGAGCCGTTTCGGGCGTCTGCGTTGGAGGCCGCAGCGCGATCGTATCTGGAGAGCCAAGGGAAGACGCTCAAGGATGTGGCGCAGCCCTGTCGGGTGGCGCTCACGGGGAGGACTGCCGGGGCGGGGCTCTTCGAGACGATGGAGCTGATGGGGCGGGAGAGGACTATCGCCCGATTGCGGCGGGCGGGAGCGCTCTGATTTTCGAGAAGCCGCTGCCGGCTGGAGTAATGCTTTTGGATACAGGCACATAGTTGCATCCTCGTGCTTTTGGAGCTACAATCTCGCTCTGAATGGAAAGAGAAAAGACGCAGATGAGCGAAGCACCAAAAGACTTCATCCGCGAGATCATCGCAGAGGACATCAAGTCGGGGAAGTTCGGGGGCCGCGTCCACACCCGCTTCCCCCCAGAACCCAATGGGTATCTCCATATTGGTCATGCCAAAAGCGTCTTGCTCAACTACTCGATCGCCCAAGAATTCGGGGGGAAATTCAACCTGCGCTTCGACGACACCAACCCCGAAAAAGAAGAGCAAGAGTACGTAGATGCTATCAAGCGCGATATCAAATGGCTCGGCGTCGACTGGGAAGATCGCGAGTTCTACGCCTCAGATTATTTCGAACAGCTCTATCAGTGGGCCGAAGAGCTGATTAAGAAGGGCAAGGCGTATGTCTGCGACCTCTCGCCGGAAGAAGTCAGTGAATACCGGGGCAAAGCGATCATCCAAGATGGAAAGGTCATCACCCCGCCGGGGAGAGAGAGCCCTTATCGCAACCGCTCCGTTGAAGAGAATCTCGATCTCTTTCGCCGGATGCGCGCCGGCGAGTTCCCCAATGGGGCAAAGACCCTGCGGGCCAAGATCGACATGGCTCACCCCAACTTAAATATGCGCGACCCCGTGATGTATCGCATCATGCACGTCCCGCACCACCGAACCGGCACCAAGTGGTGCATCTACCCTACGTATGACTGGGCGCACGGGCAGTCTGATTCTATCGAAGGGATCACGCATTCGATCTGTACATTAGAATTTGAGGACCATCGGCCCTTGTACGATTGGTTCTTGGATCAGCTGGGGATTCATCACCCCAGGCAGATCGAGTTCGCTCGCTTGAATCTGACGTATACCGTGATGAGCAAGCGCTTGCTCTTGCAATTAGTACAAGAGGGGCATGTGCGCGGCTGGGACGACCCCCGCATGCCGACGATCGCCGCGATGCGCCGGCGCGGCTACACTCCTGAAGCGATCCACGAGTTCGTCCGGCGCGTGGGGGTCTCCAAGCGCGAGAGCATCACGGAGATAGAGCTTCTGGAGCATTGCGTCCGCCAAGACTTGAACAAGCGCGCGCTGCGTCGTTTAGCGGTGCTTGACCCATTAAGAGTCGTGATCACCAACTATCCCGACGGCCAGGTCGAGTGGCTCGATGCCCTCAATAACCCCGAAGACAAGAGCGCAGGCACGCGCAAGGTCCCGTTCTCCAAAGTCTTATACATCGAGCGCGATGACTTCATGGAGAACCCCCCGAAAGATTTCTATCGCTTGGCTCCTGGGCGCGAGGTGCGCCTGCGCTACGCGTACTTTATCAAGTGCGTTGACGTCATCAAAGACGCGCAGGGGAACGTGATCGAGCTGCACTGTACCTACGATCCGGCGACGCGCGGCGGCGAGGCCCCCGACGGGCGAAAAGTGAAAGCGACCATCCATTGGGTTTCAGCTCAGCACGCGATCGATGCCGAAGTGCGTCTGTATGATCGTCTCTTCACCAAGCCCGATCCGTTGGATGTCCCCGAGGGCCACGATTGGAAGGAGAACATCAACCCCAACTCGCTCATTGTGTTACAACACTGCAAGCTCGAGCCCAGCTTATCCGACGCCAAAGTTGGGGATCGCTTCCAATTTGAGCGCAAGGGATATTTTTGCGTTGACCCGGACTCGACGGAGCAGAAGCTCGTCTTCAATCGCACGGTGACGCTCAAGGGCGAGTGGGATAGGGCGAAGCAGCAGAGTTAGTCTTGCGCTGAATTATCTATGCGCTCGCTATCGCTGGCTCCTGGGGTTGAATTGATAGATCTTGCGCTCTTTTTGCCCAAGCAGCGCGCGCTGGCCATCGCCGATGTGCACTTGGGGATCGAAGAGGCCCTCAGAGCTGAAGGCGTCCTTGTGCCGCGCTCCCATCGCGCGCAAGTGCAGCACCGATTGGAACGGATCTTTCACGAGCTGCACGTCACGCCGTCGGAGCGGCTGCAGAAAATTATCATCAACGGCGATTTGCGCCATCAGTTCGGGCCGCTCTCGCCGGTGGAGCGCAGGGAGTCTCGAGAATTTTTACGCTGGCTCGCGTGCTGGGCGGAGCAGATCGTGCTCGTTGAGGGGAATCACGACGGCTCGCTCCAGCAGCTTGTCGCCGAGCGCATCACCGTGACGAAGAGCTATAGCGAAGGAGACTGCTGGTTCGTGCATGGCTCGGAGAGTGAGGAGCTGGGGGAAGAGTCGTGGATCGTCATCGGCCATGAGCACCCTGCGGTCGGTTTGAGAGATCCCGTCACCGAGCGCGTTGAAGTCTACAAGTGCTTTCTTGTGGGGAAGTTTGCCGAAAAGAACCTTTTAGTCTTACCGTCGTTCAATCAGATGGTGCGGGGAAGCGATCTGCTCAAAGAGCAGCCCATCTCGCCGTTTGTGCAGCAGAGCGATCTTGAAGAGTTTTCGGTCTATGTTGTCTCTGACGACGGCTCGCTCTACGAGTTTGGCCCGCTGCGCCGGTTGCTCCTATGACCTACGAAGCGATGCTCCAGAAGCTGTATAATCTCAAGGGCTCCGGGCTCGATTTGGAGGGGATTTTGCGTGCGTTGGGCGACCCTCAGAGGAGCTTTCGTGCGGTTCGCGTTGCGGGCACGAACGGCAAGGGATCGGTCTGCGCCTTTCTCGCTCAGATCTTGCAAGAAGCGGGCTTTCGCGTGGGGCTGTTCACTTCCCCGCATCTCGTCCATCCCGAAGAGCGCATCCGCGTCGATGGCTCTGAGATCTCTCCCACAGAGTTTCGCGCTCAGTTTGAGCGCATCTGGGAAGTGATCGAAGACTTCTACGGCAGCGAGAGCGACTCTCACGCGCGGTTCTTCGAGGTGCTGACGCTGATGGCCCTCGACTACTTTCGCACACAGAAAGTAGACTGGGCGGTGATCGAGTGTGGCGTGGGGGCGCGCACGGACGCGACCCGCGTCGTTCCCGCGAGCGTGTCAGTCTTGACGAATGTCGAACTTGATCACAGAGAGTCGCTTGGGGAGACGATTGCGCAGATTGCGCATCACAAAGCTGCCGTCGTCTCCGAGGGGGGGATACTGATCACAGCTGAGTCCAAACCTGAGGCGCTCGCTGAGATCGAGCGCGAGTGCCGGCTCAAGGGCGCTCAGTTGGTTCGACTTGACTTATCTGAGCTGCGGGCGAGATCCCACGGTTGGGAGGGCCAGCGCTTCGACTGGCGGGAGTGGAAAGACATAGAAGTGTCGCTCTTAGGAAGCTATCAGCTGCAGAATGCCGTCTTGGCTGTAGAGGCTGCGGTTGCTCTAGGCGAGCGCGCTCTCACTGAAGGGGCGATCCGGGCGGGGCTGCGCGAGACCCGGTGGCCCGGGCGGATGGAGTTGCTCCACAGAAGCCCCTATGTTATGCTAGATGGAGCGAAGAACCCCGCGGGAGTGCGGGCGCTGTGCGCCGCGCTGGCCTCGCTGGAGTACGAGCGGTTGCTCGTCATTTTTGGGGTATCTGACCGGAAGGATGCCGCAGCGATGGTCCGTGAGATTATGTCACACGCTGACAGCGTGCTGTGCACGCGTGCGGCCTATCGTGGGATTGACCCGGAGTATTTGATCTCTCTGATTCGCCCCTACGGCGTGCCGTGTGCCGTCGCTGCTACTCCCGCTAGGGCCCTGGAGGCAGCGTTCGCACAAGCCCGGAAGAACGATGTGATCTGCGTGACCGGCTCGCTCTTCCTCGTCGGCGAGATCCGGGCGCAGTGGAGAGGGCGAGAGCATTCTGTCGAAGATTTGCATTGAGAACTTGCAGTTTTTTGGGCGTCATGGCGTGAGCGAAGCCGAGCGCGAGCGCGGCCAGCTCTTCGCCATTGACGCCGAGATCGAATTCGATTTCCCCGACAGAGACGAGCTCTCCGAGACAGTAGACTATGTCCGTGTGATCGAGCGGATTCGCGAGCTCAATGAGACGTCGTCGTTTCAGCTGATCGAGACGTTCGCGCACGCGATAGCGGAAACGATCCTCAAAGATTTTCGGCAAGTGCGGCGAGCAGCTGTCCGGGTGAAGAAGCTGCGGCCAGCTCTTGCTGCGGGCATCACGCTCGACGCCGTTGCCGCCGAGGTGATACGAAGTCGTGACCTCACCCCCGACCCCTCCCCTCACCCCCAGCCCCTCTCCCCTCGGAGGGAGAGGGGAGCAATGAGGGAAGGGGGGTAGGTCAGGGGATGGGGGTGAAGGGTAAGGTCTCTATGGCTCAGGCGTTCATTGGTCTAGGGTCGAACCTAGGCCAGCGAGAGGATTTTATTGAGAGGGCTATGGCCGCCTTGGCCCAGACCCCCAGTGTTGTTGTACTCCAAAGATCTGAGCTGTATGAGACCGAACCCGTGGGAGTTGTTGATCAGCCGTGGTTTGTCAACGCTGTTGTCGAGATCGAGACTGATTTGTCCCCACGGGAGCTTCTTGGGGTCTGCAAGCAGATCGAGCGCTCGCTGGGGCGTCAACCGCGCCCTGGCCCGCGCGAGATTGACTTGGATATTCTGCTCTATGACGATATGATTGTGAACGAACCCGATCTGCAGATTCCCCACGCCCAGATGCACCGACGGCGGTTCGTGCTCGTGCCGCTCTCCGAGATCGCCCCGACAGTTATCCATCCGATCTTGCACCAGACAGTCGCCCAGTTGCTCCAAGGTCTAGATGACCCCAAGGAGGTGACCCCCCTACGATCACGGAAATTCTTATCGAGACGGTAGCTCCGACGACGCGCATTGCGCTATTAGAAGATGGGCGCCTGATGGAGATTCACTATGACAACCCGGAGCGTCTGTTGGGCAATATCTACAAGGGGATCGTGCGAGATATCTTGCCGGGCATCGGGGCAGCGTTTGTGGACGTCGGTCTTGAGCAGAAGCTCTTCTTGTCTAGTAAGGAGCTGAGCGACAGCCTGGTGCCCCGCAGAGGGCGATCTTTTCAGATCCATAAGGTGCTCAAGAGTGGCCAGCAGATCATTCTGCAGGTGAAGCGTGAGGGGATCGGCACCAAGAACCCCCAGGGGACGATGAAGATCAGTCTTCCGGGGCGCTATTGGGTCTTCCTGCCCACGGATGAGCGCTTAGGGGTCTCGCGGCGCGTCACGGACGAGCATGAGAGCCGACGCTTAAAAAAGATCGCCAAGCATCTCAAGCGCGAGGGCGAGGGGCTGATCGCGCGCACCGCGGCCCAGGGCACCTCCGAAGAAGACTTAGAGCGAGATTTTCACTATCTTCTGGGCACGTGGAAGGGGATTGAAGAGCAAGCCCAGCGAGTGAAAGCTCCGGCGTTGCTCTATCGCGGGGTGGATTTAGTGCGCGCCTTCTTGCGCGATCGCTTATTAAGCGATGTGCAGCGGGTTGTCGTGGACAGCGAGAAGACCTATCAAGAGATCAGAGATTTCCTGTCGTACATGCACATGGAGGAGTTTCTGGATCGGGTGGAGCTATATCGGGGGAAGCGGCCGCTCTTTGAGGCCCGCAGCGTCGAGAAGCAACTGCGAGAGAGCTTACAGCCGCGGGTGCGGCTGCCCGGCGGCGGCTCGCTGGTCATCGCCGAGACGGAAGCCTTGACAGCTATTGATGTGAACACCGGGGGGGATGTGAAGTATTCAGACCAGCAACAGGCGATTCTCAACACGAACTTAGAAGCCGCTGTGGAGATCCCCCGGCAGTTGCGGTTGCGCAAGCTGAGCGGGATTATCATTGCTGATTTTATAGACATGAAGCGGCGCGATCACATTGAGAGAGTAATTCGCACGCTGCAAGAAGAGTTGAAGAAGGACCGGGTGCCTGCGGATTTTGTGGACATCACCAAGCTTGGGCTGGTAGAGATGACGCGCAAGCGTGAGGGGGAGAGCCTGATGGGGATGCTCGAGGAGGAGGACGAGGCTTGAAAGTGTGGGCCAAAGACGCTAAGATGTTTTGTCTTAACCCTGTGAACCTGTAAGACGGACTCGTGGGCGCATAGCTCAGCGGGAGAGCGCCTGCTTCACACGCAGGAGGTCCGAGGTTCAAGTCCTCGTGCGCCCACTGTGCACATGCTCCTGCGCCGTGCCAGCCGGGAGAAAGAGCGTCACGAGCAAAGCTAAGAGGGCAACGATCAGCCCGACGACAAAGACCCAATGCAGCGCCGTCGCTAAGACCTGCTGGAGCACGTCTAGAACGGGTGCTGGGAGCTGCGCCCGCGCCGCCGGATTGATCAGTGCGTCGGGGTGACGCAACAGATCTGCGAGCTTCTCTGCCGACAACGTATCGCTCAATCTTGGCACATGATTGGCCTGCACCTGCATCTGGGCGCTGAGAACCGCGCCCATGACCGCCACCCCGACCGCGCCTCCGATAGATCTGAAGAAGACCGTCCCCGACGTCGCAATTCCCAACTGATCGCGCGGCACCGACGTCTGGACGGCAATCAAGAGCGTGACCATCGAGAACCCCATCCCCGCGCCAGCGAGCGCAAGATAGCCCATCACCACGAGTCGGCTCGTCTCGGCGCTCATGGTCGCCAGTCCGAGAAAGCCCGCAACGAGTAACCCTACTCCAAGCAACGCCGTGGGACGATAGCCGATCTTCAAGATCATGCGGCTCCCGACAATAGAAAACCCGACCCAGCAGAGCATAAAGGGCGTCAGCGCCGTGCCCGCTTCGGTAGCCGTCGTGCCGATCACCCCTTGCACAAAGAGGGGAATGAACGAGAGCGAGCCGAACATCGCCATCCCCACGAAAAAGCCATTCGCTGAGGAGACGCTGAAGATCCTGTGACGAAAGAGCGAGAGCGGCACGATGGGCTCCTGCGCACGACGCTCAACAATCAGAAAGAGCGCAAGCAACAGAGCGCAGAGGCCAAACAGCCCGATCTTCAGCGCCCAGCTCCAGCCTTGTTGCCCTAGGGCGAGCAAGAAGAGCGTGGCGAGCGCTGTGAGGGTGATGGCCCCGGCGTAGTCTACCGTGACTCTCTTGCGGTGGTCGCGCGGCTCGACGAGCGCCAGCCCGATCAAGAGAGCCGCCGTGATCCCGAAGGGAATGTTAATATAGAAGACCCAGCGCCACGACAGATGATCCGTGATAAAACCCCCAATCAGCGGGCCGATGATGCTCGCCAGCCCCCAGACGCCGCTGAAGAGCCCCTGCATTCTCGCCCGTTTTTCCAGGGAATAGATCTCCCCGATGATCGTCATTCCCAGGGGCAGGAGCGCCCCGGCTCCTAAGCCCTGAATCGCGCGGAAGAGCACCAGCTGCGCCATAGACGTCGCTGCCCCGGAGAGCGCCGACCCGATGAGGAAGATCGCAATTCCCAGCAGTATAAAGCGCTTGCGCCCATATAAGTCAGAAAGCCGTCCCCACAGGGGAACGGTGACCGTTGACGTCAGAATATACGCAGAGAAGACCCAGCTGTAAATGTGGAGCCCGCCCAGGCTCGCGATCACAGTTGGCATCGCGGTGCCGACGACCGTTGCTTCCAAAGCAGAAAGAAAAAGCCCGAGCATGACGCCGAGCGTGACGGTCGCCCGCTGGGAGGGCGTCAGCGGCACCGGCTCAGTCGCAGCGATCTTGGCTGATGAGGTGGCCTCGAGTGATGGTTCAGACTTGCTCATAAGGACAGCGAGTATAGCGCAAATACAGAGAACGCTCAAGCCCTGGCGCGGTTGATCGCCTCTTGGAGGGCTTGGGCAGCCTTTCTCGCAGCTTGCGCAAAGTCTTCGCCCTGGGAGGCGAAGATCACGCTGCGCGAGACGGTGATAATCGCGAGCTCTCCACGAGAGTTGACGCTGCTTTTGACGGCTTCTTCTAGATCGCCCGCTTGCGCTCCCACGCCCGGCACCAAGATGGGCATCTCATCGCCGATGATCTGACGCGCGATAGCTAACTCGTGTGGAGCGGTCGCACCCACGACCACGCCCACGTTCTTTCTTGTGTTCCACTCGCGGGCTTTTTCGGCCAATCGCTGATAGAGCGGCTTGCCCGCACAATTTAATTCTTGAAAATCTCGCGCCCCGGGGTTGGACGTGCGCACGAGAAGAAACGCGCCCTTGTCTGAATATTCTAAGAACGGCGCGACGGAGTCGAAGCCCATCAAGGGGTTGACCGTCACGGCGTCGAAGCGATAGTACTCAAAGAGTGCTTTGGCGTAAGCCCGAGCGGTGTTCTCGATGTCCCCGCGCTTGGCATCCCCAATGACGGGGATCTCTGGAGGGATCAGCTTGCGCGTTTTATACAGAATCTCAAGCCCCATTGGGCCGAGCATCTCGTAGAATGCGAGATTAGGCTTGTACGCGCAGACCAGATCGCTCGTCGCTTCGATGATCGCCCTATTAAACTCGAAGACGGCGTAAGGGCGCTCGCGCAGGAACGCTGGCAGTTTTGCAGGCTCCGAGTCCAGCCCAATGCAGAGCCAACTGTTATTGCGGCGCGCGGCCTCACGCAGCTTGTCGAGAAAGCTCATCGGGCTTCACCCTCACCCCCGTCCCCTCTCCCCTCCGAGGGAGAGGGGAGCAGAGGGGTGAGGGGCTCCGGGCGATAGTATAACTTGTAACTTTGAACTTTTCACGGTAAATTCTCTCGTATGCGTGTGGTCATCATTGGGGCGGGGGAGGTGGGGCGCAGCATCGCCGCCGCCCTGCAAACGGATCACGATGTCATCGTCGTCGAAAAAGATCCAGAACGGCTGCAGCTCCTCCAAGAGCTTGACGTGCTGGGAATTGTGGGGAACGGCGCAAGCTTGAAGACCCTCAAAGACGCAGGAGCCGATACAGCTGATTTGGCTATCGCCAGCACCGACATTGACGAAGTGAATATCGTCGCCTGCGCCGCCGCGAAACAATTGGGCACGAAGATCACCGTTGCTCGCGTCCAAGACGCTGAATATCTCCAGACGTGGAAGCGCGGCTACTTGGGCGTAGACGAGATGGTCTGCAGCGAGCTCATCACTTCTCAAGCGATTGCCGACGTGATCGGGCTGCGCGGGGTGAAGGCGTCTGATGAGTTTGCCGACGGCAAGATCTTGATGACCGAGACGGTTATCGAGAAGAACTCCCCCGTCATCGGGCTGCGCCTGCGCGAGGCGGCTATCCCCCCAGAGTGCAATGTTGCCAGCATTATCCGTGAGAACGCCGTGATCATCCCCCACGGGGAAGATACTATTCTCGCGGGTGACCGGCTGGTGCTCATCGGGACGCCGCAAGCCGTCCATGAGTTTCACCGGAGACTGAGTCTCTATCCCGCGGCGAAAGAAGTCTTAATCGTGGGCGGGGGCCGGATCGGCTGGAGGCTGGCCCAGATCTTGCAGAGCCGGGGGCTGAGACCAAAGCTCATCGAGCCCGATGAAGAGCGGAGCCGCTGGCTTGCCGAAAATCTCCCCAACACTCTGGTCTTCCACGGCGACGGCACCGATATAGAGCTGCTCGAGCGCGAGGGACTCTATCGATGCGATGTGGCCGTCAGCGTCATCGGCGTGGACGAGCGCAATCTCCTCTGCGGGCTGCTGCTCAAGCGCATGGGGGTCCCGCAGGTGATCGTCCGGGTGGAGGACCCCAACTTCATCGCGATCTTTGAGCGTGTCGGGGTTGATATAGTGATCAACCCCCGGCGGCTGATCGCCGAGGAGATCATCTCGTTTACGCGGGGTCGGATCGAGAAATCGCTCTCGCTGGAGCACGATCGTGCTGAGGTGCTGCAGATCGAGATCTCCCGTGAGAGCCCGCTGATTGGGAAGAGGCTCGCCCAAGCTCCCTTGCCCCCTGGGGTGCTGATCGGCGCGATTGTGCGCGGCGAGCGCGTCATCATTCCGCGCGGGACAGACGCCCTCCAGCCCGGCGATAAGACGATCGTCTTCAGCACCAAAGAGGCTGCCCAGGAGATCGAAAAGCTCTTATGATGCGAGGCCTGTCTCTTGCCGTAGACGTGCGGGCGGCCATATATCTGATAAGCGGGCTCATCAAATGGTTCAGCGTCGCGTTTGTGGTGCCCACGGGGGTTGCGCTCTTCGCTCATGAAGCGTGGTGGCCCTATGTCGTGGTGGGAGCTTTGGCATGGGGTGGGGGCTGGGCCGTGGAGCGCGCCTCGAGAACAGAGCGGGATATCCGTCCGCGTGAGGGCTTTTTAGTCGTCTCGGTCACGTGGATGATCGTCGCTTTTCTTGGGGGAGCACCGTTTGTGCTGTTAGGGGTTTTGTCCCCAATAGATGCGTATTTTGAAGCGATGAGCGGCTTTACGACCACCGGGGCGACGGTGATCGCGCACGTCGAGGGGCTGCCCAAATCGCTGCTCTTGTGGCGGGCGTTCACCCAATGGCTCGGTGGGATGGGAATTATCGTCTTAGCTGTAGCACTGCTGCCCAAGCTGGGAGTGGGCGGATCCCAGCTTATGGACGCCGAAGCGCCGGGGCCCACGTTGGAGCGGCTCACCCCGCGCATCCGCGAGACGGCACGGCTCTTGTGGGGCATCTACGCCGGGCTGACGCTCCTGGACGTGCTCCTGCTTGTTAGTATCGGGCGGCTCTCGTGGTTCGATGCCGTCGCTCATGCGTTCACCACGCTCTCCACAGGGGGATTTTCAACTCGTGATGCGGGGTTTGCGAGCTTCTCCGCAGCCGCCCAATGGGTGACTGTGCTGTTTATGGCTTTGGGAGGTCTCAATTTTGCGCTGCTCTACAGAGTTATCGCGCGTCGGAACTTTCGTGCGCTCGTGGCAGACACAGAGACGCGCTTCTATGGGGCTCTTCTGGCGGGGGCGACCTTTGCTCTGTGGCTGAGCTTGGGAATTGGAACGGAGAATCTGCGGCACAGTGCGTTTCAAGCTGTCAGCATCATGACGACGACGGGCTATGCCAGCGCCGACTTTGAGGGCTGGGCCCCCGCAGCCAAGATGATCTTATTGGTCTTGATGTTTTTGGGAGGGTGTGCAGGGAGCACGGCCGGCTCGATCAAGGTCATTCGGACATGGCTCGTCTTTCGCTTTATCGTGCGCGAGACGCGAAACGTCATTCATCCTCAGGCGGTCTTGCCCATCCGGGTCAGCGGGCGGGTGGTCAGTGAGGAGATCGTGCGGGCAGTGGCGATCTTTGCGGTTCTCTATGTGACGATCTTCGCGTTTGGTAGCATAGTTCTGTTATGGGATCTGGCGCGGGCGGGGCTGAATGTAGGACTCGTAGAGGCCGCCAGCGCCGTCGCAGCGACCTTGGGCAATGTGGGGCCGGGCTTTGGGATCGTCGGGCCGATGAGCACCTATGCGCAGCTTCCCCAGACGTCTAAAGTCTTATTAATCTTTCTGATGTGGGCTGGGCGCTTAGAGCTCTTCCCTGTGATCGTGCTCTTTGTGCGTAGCTATTGGAAGGGATAGCAGAATGCGTGCGTTTATCGTGCTGGGGCATCGGGTGCCTCTGACGCCCCATTTCACGCTGAATGACCTGCCCGGCAGCGCCGGGAGACTCGATATTCTCTGTCGGTGTGTGACGGCGGCGTTCTGTCTGTCGCACGGGATTCGCCGTGACGTGAGGGTCTATTTGGTCTTGCAAGATCAGATTATAATATATTTGGACGGCAGTCGGCTCAAGCACTTAAATCCCGACGAACGCTCAACAGCGGCTCTCATTCAGAAGGCCCTCGCAGCGTTCTCCGAGAGCGCCAGACGAGAGCGCGAGATCGAGAGCACGCCGGGGATCTTCGTCGCCTCGGGAGGGCTCTCTGATGTACTTCACAGGATTCAGAACGAACGACTCGCGATCTATATGTTGCACGAGCGGGGGTCTCCCATGCGGCAAGCTCAGATCAGCTCTGATGCCGCATTTGTGCTGAGCGATCATTTGGAGTTTTTGCCTGAAGAAGAGGCGATCTTGGCGAGCTTCCCTCGGCTGAGTGTGGGGCCGCTGTCGCTCCATGCTGATCACTGTATCGTGATTGTGCATAATGAGTTAGATTTGCGGGCGGGGGTTGCACCTGACGGCACTTTGCCATAAGATTATGAAAAATATGGGTGATAGCTCTGTCGAAATTCGAGAGGTCGCGCTGGAGCTGTTGCGCGAGCACGAGCAGGTCGAGAGCGAGCGCCTGCATCAGATCTGTGAAGAAATCCGGCGTGAGGGCAGGCTGCGCCACCCCATTTTAGTAGACAAGCGTTCCGGGGTTATCCTCGATGGGCACCATCGGTTTCGCGCGTATAAAAAGCTGGGGTTCGAAACGATCCCGTGTGTGCTGGTGGACTATCAGTCGGATATTATTTCGGTGCGGCCGCGACGGCCCGATATCGCTGTCTCCAAAGACGAAGTGATCCGTCGCGCCCTGAGCGGGGAGCTCTTCCCCCCAAAGACAACCCAGCATCTCTTGCACATCCCGCTGCCCTCATGATCAGTTGTCTTATTGCGTGGAGAGGGATACAATTATGTCCGAGTATGGGGATGATCTTTTGAAGGACGTGGAGTCGAGCGGGTCACCTCAGAAGGATCGTCTGGAGATGGTGCGACGCTTGGAGGCCCAAGGCATCACCGACCAGAAAGTCTTAGAGGTCATGCGTCGCATCCCGCGCCATCTGTTTATCGCCAATGCCCTGTGGGATCAGGCTTATGCTGACCATCCCGTGCCCATTGACCGGGGGCAGACGATCTCCCAGCCCTATATCGTCGCCTTGATGACCCAGGCGTTACAGCTCGAGAAAAGCGATCGGGTATTGGAGATCGGCACGGGGTCGGGGTATCAGACGGCGATCTTGGCTGAGCTTGCCCAGCATGTCTATACGATAGAGCGTTTCCCCGAGCTATCGGAGAAGGCGCAGAAGCTCCTGACGGAGGCGGGATATACGAATATCTCTTTTCGTGTGGGTGACGGGACGGTGGGGTGGCCGGAGGAGGCGCCATTTGAGAAGATCATCGTTACAGCGGCTGCGCCGGAGGTGCCAGCGGCTCTGGTCGAGCAACTCGCAGAGAGAGGGCGGTTGGTCATTCCCGTGGGAGGGCGTCAGCTCCAGACGTTAGTAGCCCTCACCAAAGAGGGTGAAAAACTCCGCCGTGAGGAGCTGTGCGCGTGCAGCTTCCTGCCGCTCGTGGGAAAGGAAGGCTGGCCGGACGAAGAGACCTGGCTGCAGCATCTCTTATAGTGCCATTGTGGGAGGGAGGGTGAGAGTCGAGTCATCAGCGAAAAAGTTCCGAGTTTGAAATTCTCTCTTGAAATTACTAGACAAAGCACAAGGAGGTTCCTCATGAAAACTGCGAAGTTCGGCTTATTTGTTATCGGGGCGCTCTTTCTGACGCTGGTGGCGGGCTGTGGCGGTGGAGTCAAGCCGCCGACAGCTGTGATCACCAGTCCGCAGAGCGGCGCGCAGTTTGCAGTCAATCAGGCTGTGGAGTTCCAAGGCGCGGCGAAGGACGATACCGGCAAAGAAGTCACAGAAGACGTTGTCTACGAGTGGGACTTCGGCGATGGCTCCACAGGCACGGGCCCTACGGCCTCGCACACCTATAGTGCCAGCGGCACCTACACGGTGAAGCTGACGGTCAAGACGGCTGCGCAAGCTCAAGAGACAAACCCCAAGCTCGAATCGAAACAAACAGCGCAGATCGAGATCACGGTGACCGCGGCCCTGTCGGTGGCTATTGCGGCGAGCGTCACCGAGGGTCCGGCGCCGCTCGAGGTCTCATTTACTGCTGAAGTCCAGGGCACAGCAGCTAGCTATAACTGGGACTTCGGCGACGGCTCCACCTCGCAAGAGGCCAACCCAACACACACCTTCACGACCGAGGGGACATACACAGTAAAGCTCATCGTGACTGCTCCTGATGGCAGCACCGCTTCGGCTGAAAAGACTATTACTGTTACGGCGCCGCAACAGTCGTCGCAGGGACAAGTCCACATCGTCAAGATGGTGACCACCAAGGACGGAAAGAATTTCTTCGACCCTGCGGAGCTCACGATCAAAGTCGGCGACACTGTGCGCTGGGTCAACGAGTGCGAGGAAGGCGTGCCGTGCACGCACTCGGCTCAAGCCTATCCCGACAAGATCCCCACAGGAGCAGAAGCCTTCGACTCGACGTTGCTGACTGCCCAGGGCCAAACGTATGAGTATACGTTTACCGTCCCTGGGGAGTACGAGTACTTCTGCCTCCCCCATGAAGCGCTCGGCATGAAGGGCAAGATCATTGTGCAGCCGTAGATTGGGTCCCCCCCGCCCCAGGTATGTTGTGGGGCGGGGGTTTTCTCTATGCCCAAAGTCATAGACCTGCGCAGCGATACAGTCACTAAGCCGACGCCCGCGATGCGCCAGGCGATGGCCGCCGCCGAAGTCGGCGATGACGTCTTCGGCGAAGACCCGACAGTGAATAAGCTTCAAGAGCGGGCCGCGCAGCTCTTCGGGCGCGCGGCCGCGCTCTTCGTCCCCTCAGGGATGATGGGCAATCAGATCGCTATAAAAGTTCATACCCAGCCGGGCGACGAGATCATTCTTGAAGAGGCTTCCCATATCTTGAACGCCGAGATGGCCATGATGGCAGCGTTTTCGGGGGTTATCCCAAGACCAATTCCCAGCGCGCGAGGATTTTTGCGCTGGGAGCAGATCGAGCCTGCCATTCGCCCGAAGGTCTATTACTACGCCCAGACACGATTGATCTGCCTGGAAAACACCCATAATCTCAAGGGCGGGGGCGTCTACCCTCTCGAATGGGCCAGGGAGATCATAGCAAGAGCACACGAGCGCGGCTTCGCCGTGCATTTGGACGGGGCGCGGATCTTCAACGCTGCGGTAGCGACAGGGCGCTCGGTGAGGGAACTCACCGAGGGCTTTGATTCGGTGATGTTTTGTCTGTCGAAGGGGCTGGGAGCGCCGGTGGGCTCGATGCTGGTGGGATCGGCAGAGTTCATAGAAGAAGCCCGGAGGGTGCGCAAGATGCTGGGCGGCGGGATGCGCCAAGTGGGGATTCTCGCCGCTGCAGGGCTGTATGCGTTGGAGCATCATATTGAGCGTCTTGCTGAAGACCACGAGAACGCTCAATTATTAGCAAGCGAGCTGAAGAAGATCCCTGAAGTGCGTTTAGAACCGGTCGAGACGAATATTCTGATCTTTGAGCTGACCCGGACGCCTGCTGAAAGGTTGATCGCGGAGCTGAAGAAGCGAGATATTCTGGCGTTGGCCATTGGGCCGCGCCGCGTGCGCCTCGTGACGCACTTGGACGTGACACGAGAAGACACCGTGCGGGCAGCCCAGGCCCTTGCGGAGATCCTCAGCTCTCAATAAAAAAAGATGCGGAGCCCCTTGGGGGAGGGGCTCCGCCCCACCCGCTTGTGGTGGTGGTGAGAGGATGATAGAGAGACTCTATTATAGCGTTCTCTCGCCCCTGGCGTCTGTAGTATAGATATAGATAACATTGAAACTTTTCCCTCACCGCGATGGTATTTATAAGCAAGTCTTGCCCTCTAGGCACGGAGACTGCCTCGTGCTATAATGGGGCGGACCGAAGGAGGCTCTATGCGCGCTCGCTTAAGCCGACGCACATTCTTGCAAGCCCTGGGGGTCGCAGCCGTTTCTGTGCTCGTCGGGGACTATCGGGGCTCCAGCCAACAGACGCTCACTATCGGGGTTTTAGGGAGTGCCAGCTCGCCCCTCGGACAGGGGGTGCTCAACGGGGCGCAGCTTGCTGCGAGTGAGCTGAATTTCAAGCTCCTGGCCGGGGATCTGGGGGATGAAACCAATCTCGCCCGCGCCCGCGCCGCGCTGAACGATCTCATAAGTAAAGGGGCCGACGCGGTCGTAGGCCTCTCCCGCGCCGATACGATTCCCGCGCTCCTGCTCGACATCCCCCGCCTGAAAAAGCCCTTTATAATCACGGGGACGCCGCTGCTGGGGACGGATCAAGTCGCCGGGAACTTCGAGAATTTTAAGTACATCTTTCGCGCGGGAATAGTCAGTGCTGCCGCGCAGGCCTTTGACGGCGGCGAGTTCAGCCGGGAGTTTTTGGTCGGGCATCTGATTAAAGAGAAGGTGCTCCGGTCGAACGCCGTCGCCATTGTGGGCGATCCGTCCAAGCAGAGCGCGGATTTTCGTGGGGCGTTGCTGCCCAGGCTCAGGCGAGCGGGCTTGGACGTCGTGGGCAATCTCGCCGAGAGCAACGCTGCGGCGCTCTTAGAACGATTACAGAAGATCAACGTGCCCACAGCGATCACTGTGTTCTTCGACGCCAAGGTCGGTGCGGAGTTCGCCCAGGGCTGGTCGGCAAACAGAGTGAAAGTCGCGCTCTTCGGCTGGAACGAAGCGTTGCTCTCTGACGACCTGAAGGGCGCGGCGGTGGGGTATGTCGTCACAGACTTTGCTGCCGAGACCGCAAAGGTGGGCGCCAAGACGCTCAAGTTTTATAAGAACTATCAAGCGCAGTTCAAAGTGCGCCCCGTCTTCACCGCTGCGACGACGTATGACGCAGTCTACGCCCTCGCCGATGCGCTCGCGCGCGCCCGCACCACGGAAGCTGAAGCCTTGGTGAAAAATTTAGAAGGGACGAGAATCAATGGTGTCATGGGCCTGATTCGGTTCTACACTGTCGAAGAGCAGCAGCGCGACCCGCTCAAGATAGCGGTCGCGCACGATCAGGTCTATGGGCTGAACAAGACCGGGGGGGCACCGGCGTTCGACGGGGCGCGGCCGTTCTATACCCAGATCGCGCCGAATGGGGCGCGAGTCGTGCTCTATCCTATCGAGTATGCGACTGGCTCGTATACGGTGCCGCCGCATTTTAAGTGATCTTCCCATAAAAGCTCACAGGAGGTTGAAGAGATGAGACGCAGGGGGAATAGCACAACTCGGGTGCTGGTCTTTGCTGTTCTCTTGGTTCTTGTCGGTTTGAACACCCCCGGACTGCTGTCGCAATCGCAGATTGAGAGCCCGGAAGCCCCGCGCGTGACGTATGTGCTCTTACCCAAGACCCGCTGTGTCGTCGCGCCGCCGGGTTTGCCTGCGGGGAACTGCCCCTCGGGGACCCTCCCTCCCAGCGAGACGTTTATCAACTGGATCGCCGCCGATGGGAGCGATTTTGAGGGGGCTATCGGGTACAAAGACGTCAATAAAGACATCATCAAGGTGGCGTTCCGCGTTGTCGAGGCAACCGAAGTGAAGGATGCCCCGCCGGGGACGTTTCGAGCCGGGCAGGTCTTCAGCTTTGAGCCCCCAGCCCAGACAAGCGAGACGGGGGAATTCGGCTTTCGCATCTTCACTACCGTGCCCCAAGACGTCACCCTCGAGGTGACGCTCGAGGACGCCAAGAAGAACATCAGCCAACCCAAGATATTCTCGTTCAAAGCTGTCGGCCCGGAGCCGATCATCAGTGGGATCACGTTCCCTGGGGAGATCCCCTTGGGGGCCGAACAGAAGGTCCTAGTCGGCTTTATCGATCGTGAGGGCCAACTGAGCCGTGTCTACTTCCAGCTGGTCAACTTCGATCCCAAGCGGGTGGGAGACTGCTCGCTGCCCACCGATCCCAACGGCATTGACGTGAGCGATAAAGTGTTGGGCGACAAAGAAGGTGAGCTGGGGTTCGCGATCTCGTGCAACAGCGCGCAGCGTATCAAGCTCAAAGTCACACTTCTAGATCGCCAGGGCTATAGCAGCGACAGTGACCAGATCACAGTGCGCCAACGAAAAGAGTTCGAATTTATCACGGGCAAGAAAGTTGCTGACGGGCTCTTCTTTTTGGATCAATTTGGGCAGGATGGCAGCGAGCTGGGCGCATTTCGTCGCCCTCAGGGGATCGCTGTAGACAGCAAGGGGAATATTTACGTGGCGGACACGGAGAACCATCGGATTCAGCGATTCGATCCTGCGACGTTCAAGCTGAACGAGAAGCTCCCTACGGCGGTGTGGGGCAGTCGCTGTCTCTTACGGACTGGGGAGGGATGTCGCGATCCTGACGGGGGAGGCCCGCTCGTCCCCGGGGATGGGCAATTTGATGGCCCGACGGATGTCGTTGTTGACCCGACGGGCAATGTCTATGTCGTGGACAGCGGGAATCACAGAATCCAGAAGTTCGACGCCAACGGGAAGTTTTTAGCCAAGTGGGGCACGCGCGGCAGTGGCCCTGGGCAGTTTGAGACCCCTATCAGCATCGCACTGGACAGCACTGGGAAGTTCGCCTACGTGGCTGATAAGGGAAACCATCGCATTCAGAAATTTGACGTCAGCCGGTCTCCGGTGCAATTCGTAACGCAATGGGGGAGTGAGTGCAATCTCACGGTGACACCTCCCACAGGGCGCTGTGTCGACCCTGATGGTGCGGGCCCCCGGCAGATCGGGGATGGCCAGTTCTTCGAGCCGCAAGCCATCGCTGTGGATAAAGCGGGGAATGTCTACGTCTCGGATACGGGGAACCATCGCATCCAAAAATTCAAAGAGAACGGCGAGTTTCTGCTCAAGTGGGGGCGCAACGGCTTCGCCTCAGGGCAGTTTGACGTTCCCCGCGGGTTGGCCCTCACTGATCAGGGGATCCTACTCGTCGTCGACCAGAATAACCATCGTGTTCAAGAGTTCAAGCTCGAAGACGGATCATTCAAGCGGCAGTGGGGTGTGCAGGGCAACGGGGAGGGGGAGTTCATAGCTCCGCAGGATATTGCTGTAGACAGCGCTGGCAATATCTATATTGTCGAGCTGTTGACAAACCGCGTGCAAAAATTAGGGGATCTCAAATAAGGGCGTGACGCCCCGAGGAGGCGACTATGCGTCGTATCGCAAGAGGGTTGGCTGTCGCTATTCTGTTGGGTGCCATAGGCGCAGTGTCGGCGGGGTTGGCGCAGGGCAGTCTCCAACTAGTCTTTCGAGTGCCCGATGGCAGTCCCATCCGCTCTTCGCCCGTGGTAGATCTTGCTAAGAACGCCATCTATTTTGGGGCTGACGACGGGAGTCTCTACGCGATTCCCCTGATCAGTTCTGAGCAACCTCGACGGGCCAAGTGGGTCTTTTCGCCCGATCCCGACCCAGCCAAGCGCCGCCCCATGCGCACGCCGCCGGTCATTGACGAGGCACGCAACAGAATCTATATCGGAGCCGACGATGGCAAGCTCTACGC
>JBBISQ010000017.1:0-25671 GCA_037441155.1 Candidatus Fraserbacteria bacterium | reverse complement strand
TCGTGAGCTATTATAACAGGCTCAATGCACTCCGGCCCGTCAGTGCTCGGTGAGTTGACCAAGGGCGAGACATCAAACAGCTCCATCTCTTCTGCTTTATAATACGGGCGCAAGACCCACTCGAGCTCGGCACGCCCCCGGGGAGAGGGATCAAGCCAGAACTCTTCGAGCTCGCGAGGCACGATCACCGGCATTCGGCTATGGATGGGCCTGATCAGCTCATTCGGCTCCGTGGTGATGATCGTGCACGTCTTGAAGGTCTGCCCCTCAGGAGAGCTCCACGACTCCCATAGGCCCGCAAACCCAAAGGGCTCTTGTGATCTCAAACGCACATAGACGGGGACTCTCTTGCCCTGAGGCGTCTGGCGCCATTCGTAGAAGCCATCAGCGATGATGAGACACCGACGCTGCTTGACAGCATCACGGAAGCTCGGCTTCTCAAAGAGCGTCTCCGCACGAGCGTTGATCAATCTCTGAGCGATCTTGGGGTCTTTGGCCCAGTGGGGGATCAGCCCCCAGCGCAAGGGCTCTACTCGCCGGCCGTGCTGGTCGTTGCGCAGCGCAAGAATCTCTTGGGTCGGCGCGATATTATATCTGGGCTTATACGGCACGGGCAGGGGCACGCCAAAGCGCGCTTCAATCTGCTCCGCGCTCGCAGTTAACGTGAATCGCCCGCACATAAAATTACGGGAGAGGGAACGTCTGCCCCTCCACCTCTTCGATCCGCCGTCGGACCTCTTCAGGGATCGGAGCTCGGCGCCGCTCACGATAGTTATACGAGACGATGACCCCATCGCCCTCGGCCGCGATCTTCTGCAGCTTCTGGCTCACAATCCGAAACTGCATGGTGAAGCGATCCACCCCCATCTCGGAGACTCGTATCCCGATGAGGATCGTATCGGGGTAGGTGAGCGGGCGCTTGAACTCGCATCGCGCCGACGCCAGGATCGGGCCGATCCCCGTGGCGTTCATCGTCTCTATATGCCCGATCCTCTCCAGATAGGCGATGCGGGCGCTCTCAAAATATCGAAAGTACGAGACGTTATTGACGTGCTGGAAGGCGTCCATCTCGCCCCACTGGACGGGCAATTCGATGACGACGGGAAACCCCTCTATCATACGGAGGACAGCATCTTGAATGGTGCTCATGTCCCTATCATAGACTCTGTTGCTGTCGGACGCAAGCGAGATGAGCAGCGTGGTGGGCGCTAGAGGATTCGAACCTCTGGCCTTCCGCGTGTAAGGCGGACGCTCTCCCGCTGAGCTAAGCGCCCAATACTATCCCATCCGAACCGTCATCACCGGCACTCTAGAGAGTCGAACGACTTCTTCGGTGACGCTCCCCAACAGCACTCGATCCAATCCCCGCCGCCCATGCGTCCCCATCACAATGAGATCGATCTTCGCTTCGTCCACGAACTCTAAGATCGCCTTGGCCGGTGTGCCCGTCCTCAGCACCGTTTCGACCTCTTCAACTCCGGACTTGCGGATCACTTCAGCAGCCTTTTCTAGAATACGCTGGCCCTCCTGATGCATCGCCTCAATGATGCCCTTCTCCGCAACGTTGGCATACTCAAAGAGCAGCGCGGGCGGCTCGGCCACAAAGATCAGATACACCTTCGCGTCGAACGCGAGCGCGATCGTCGTCGCGCAGTTCATGGCCTTCTCGACCCCGCGCGACCCGTCCGTGGGCACTAAGATCCTCTTGAACATCGCTGATTCCCCTTCGCTGAGATCTTACAGCAAATTCTCGATCGTCTCTACTCTCCTCGGTGTGGCAAGCTCCTCCAACCCCGCGCGGTCCACAATCGCGATCTTCCGCCGACGGAGCAAGATCAGCCCTCTCTCCTCAAATTCCCCAAGCGTGCGGATGGCCGTCTCGGTCGAAATCCCGGCCATCTCGGCTAAATCCGTGCGACTGATACGCGTCTCCCCGTACTTTTCCGCCAAGGCCAGCAGCAGCCGCGCCAGACGCGCCCGACAGCTCTCATAGGCCGTCTCGATGAGCTTCGCTTGAAACCCCTGCAATTCGCGAGCGACCTTCTCGGCCAACTGCAAGGCAATGTCGGGGTGACGCTTGAGGAAGTCTAAGAAATCCTCGCGCTTGATGAACCGCGCGCGCGTCGGCTCCAGCGTCCGCGCCGACGCCGTGTGCGTCCCCCCCTCAAAGAGATTCTCCTCTCCCAGGAGCTCCCCCGGCCCGACAATCTTTAGAATCTGGCGCTTCCCCGCAGGCCCTTGCTTGATCAGCTTGGCCTTCCCACTGCAGATAATAAAAAACCCGAACGCCGGCGTCCCCTCGTGGAAGATCGCCTCATCGGCTCCATACTCGACTGAACGCATCAATCGCTGGAGCTCTTGCTGCCCCTTCGCCTCAAGCCCGGTGAAGATCCACGAGCATCCGGGGCAGCCTTCGACCCCGCAGATCGGTGGACCCTTCGGGCGCTCGGTCAGGCTCGCCACACGTTTGGAGGCCATGACAAGTGTATTGTAATCATTTGTCGGCCGTCACGCAACTCTATGAGATAGATCAAAGATGGGGGCAATACCCGTAGGGGCGAACGGCCGTTCGCCCCTACTGAGCTTGGAGTTTCTCTTCCTTCAGGAGCCAAATCCTATGGCCTTCCAGGGCGATCCACCCCCGACGCTCTAAGTCGTGCAACACCCGGCTGACGGTCTCCGGAGCGCAGCCCGTCAGCGCCGCCCACTCGTCACGCGAGAGCATCAAGTCAATCACTACTCCCTGAGGGGTGCGCTGGCCAAAGCGCTCTGCTACCTCGACCAATGTTCGAGTGAGCCGGGCTGCACTATCAACATAGACCATCCTGACTAACGCGGCACGCAGCCCCCCCAACTGACGCGCCAGACCCTCCATGATCCATAACAAGACGCTCGGACTTTGCGTGACAATCGTGCGTATATCGGCCTGTGCCAACCACGCAAGAGAGGTTTGACGCAGCGTCACCGCGCTCGTCGTGCGCACCGCTGCGTTACTGAAGAGCTCGCCCGCCCCGAGGATGTCGCCAGATCCGACCAGCCGGACAAACTGCTTCTCTCCCTCGGCCTCCGAGACCTCCTTCACGGCACCGTCTAAGACGACATAGAGGCCGTCAACGAGGTCCCCTTGGGCATATATCTCAGCTTGCGGGGGAAGGAGAAGCTCCTGGGCCCGCTCGAGCACAGCCTCGCATTCTTGAGGCTCCAGCTTGCCTAACAGCTCCCGCAATGTGCGCGTCATACACCCTATAGCTTAGTTACCAGGCTGTCGAAGTGTTATGAGCACGCTCACCCTGTAAGATGAGCTCAATCAAAGAAGGGCTTGACGTTCATCACAGGGCGCGGCGCTGGCCGCACTGGGGACAGAATTGCTCATTGGCCCGAAAGCTTCTTCCGCAGTGCGCGCAGAACTGCGCCGGACGCTGCGGCGCAGGAGAACCCCGTTGTCTTCGCCCAAACCAGAGAAAGCCTATGACACCGAGGGCCGCGAGCCCCACCCCAAGCACTCCCCATAAGAAGATCGCAGTCTGTGCAGTGGGGCGCAGCGACGGCAGCGTGTCGGTCTTCCTGTAGCTGACGCGCTGCTCGATGAGCGTCCCTGGGGAAACAGCTCCGACCCTGCGGCCAAAGTAGCTGAAGCCACGGGTGTCGGTGCCTTGAGGCTCCAACGCAGGGCTGGCTTGCAATCCCGTCGCCCGCAGCGGCTGTTGCACCTCAATCTCGAGATTCTTGATCTCGTAGCGATCCGACCGAAACCGAAAGACGAACGATCTCTCCGGAGCAGTGCCAAGCACGTCATCATAATACTCTAATTGAAACCGACGGCTTCCGGGGGTGAAGAGCACGACCTGACCGTCACTGCTGGGGAGGAGTTGCCAGTCGTCGGCGAGCAGGGTGCCGGCGGGGCCAACGTGGGCGACGGCGTGGATCTGCGCCGTGCCGGGAATGATGAACGCAAGCGGGCTGGTAGGGTCTTCAGCGAGTTCCCCACGATAGATCACGAGCAGTCTGGGGTCGTCGTACTCTGGCCAGAGCGAGATCTCTAACCGCTCGATCACCACGGGGATCTGCTGGGCAACCCCCAGCGTACTTGTGAAGAGCAGGGCTATGAGTATTCGGCGCATATGGCCTAGAGTCTACTCTGGCAGAGGAGGGGCTGCAACGAGTTCAGCGCTGATGGCAGGTGAGGCAGCTCTCGTTGCCGCGGCCCAGGTGATCAGCTGGGAAGGGTCGGAAGGCGGTGATCCCATGACACGCGAGGCAATCACTGCGCAGCTCCAGCGAGTGCGGGATGGGCGTGGCGAGGCGTGGAGTCACCGTCTCAAGAGCCGTCTGTTCCATCGTTACCATGGAGTATACCCCCGAAAGCATCAGAACGACCGCGATAGCCGCGATGGGGAGGAAAACACGCCGGCGCTTGCGCACGAGCTGGGGCTCCGGCTGAGGCAACTCACCCTTGTGAATACGCTCCAGCTCCAGCGGATGTTCCTGCTCCATCTCCTCTTGAGAGAGGGCGCCGGTGAAGATGCTCTTGTTGAAGTGTTTGATGTGCACGTGATAGACGTGCCAGGTGAGAATAGCTAGAATCGCGAGCACGGCCTCCCAGCCGTGGGCCGCCTTGGCCGCGGGCACGATCTGCCCAGGGAGAAAGCTCGTAAACCAGATGGGGTTCCACAAGATAAAGCCTGTCAGCACCATGACGACCATGCCCCAGATGAGCGCCCAGTACTCCAATTTTTCAGCGTAGGTATAGCGGTCACAGCGGGCGCGGCTCGCCAGCACGCCCAGATTATAGCCGATGTCATGGAGCAGATCTCTCAGATCTGTGAGCCGTGGCATCATAAAGAGCGGGGTGCGCAGCACGAAGAGCCGATACCCCACCGTGATAATGTGCGCGATACTTACGAAGATGATGACCAGGGCGAAGAAGTGATGGATCTGGCGGAGGCTCTCGACCCCACCGAGGAAGTCAGCGATGGCCTTGGCCCACGGCGTATCGGAGAATTTCTGTGGCAGACCGGTGAGCGCCAGCATCACAAAGGCGAGCACCATCACCCAGTGCTCGACGAGCTGCGTCCAATGGAAGCGCTCGTAGGAGCGCTCAGCGTGCCTGAGCTGTCTTTGCCGCGCCCGGGCCCAGCTCACGACATGGCGGATCGCGTCCACCCCAATGAAAACAAGGAAGAATCCGATGGTAAGGGGGATCACGATCTTGTAGAAGAGTTCAACGTAGTAAACAAGGCGGAACTGGGTAGGGCTAGGGATGTAATGCTTGACCCAAGCTGTGGGGAAATGTGCTGTCGCTGTGGGGTGGCACTGCTGGCAGGTGCGCAGGAGATTCTCTTTGATCACGCGCGACTCTGGGTCGTCGGTCTTCTTAATGTCGTGGATGCCGTGGCAGTCCGTACAGACGGCCTCGTTGAGACGCGCGCCGGGGCGCTCTTTGAAGAGCTGGACGGTCGTGCCGTGGAAATCTGCTACGTAGGTGCGCAGGACGGCTGTAGAGAGTCCGTACTTGCTCATGCGCGCTGCGTCAGTGTGGCAGTGGGCGCACAGTTGGGGCGAGTGGAGCCGAAACTGGAGCGTGTGTGGGGCTTCAATGCGATGCACCCCGTGGCAGTCGGTGCACACGGGCACATCAGGGTTGTCTTCTTCTCTGACGAGAGCAGCTCCGTGAACGCTCTGGGTGTAGACGGTGAAGATCTCGCGGTGGCAGCGGGAGCACGTCACGTCGACTTTGAAGCGCGGAGTAGCGGGGGGGCTGACGGTGTGCGCCCCGTGACAGTCGGTGCACACGGGGGCCTCGCGGTGGCCGGCCGCTAAAATTCTCAGATGAATGCTATCCAGGGTCTCTTTATATTGGTCTTCGTGGCACTGGCGGCAGCTGGGGTAATAGCGCAGGGAGAGATCTCGACGATCAACAGCACCGAGGGGCGGGTGCGGGTATCCCGTAATATGGGTGTGGCACTGGACACACGAGAGCTGGGCGTGCACTGACCGGGCCAGGGCTTCTCCATCAACGTAGAGCGAGAGTTCTTCTTTACTGGGAAGGGTGATGCTCATGCCCTGGGTGGCATGGCAGAGCAAACACTCAGCGTTGGAGGGCTGAGCCCACGCCGGGCTACTGCCCAGCGCGAGCACGACACTCAGCGCAAGAACTCTCTGCCACACCATGCTCTCACACTCTACCCCCTGGGAGTGACATCGCGCTATGATATCTGCTGTCTCCGGCGATGATCTACGTCAAGCAACGGCTTCAGTCACTGTGACACTTCACACAAGTATTTGCTCTATCTGTGGGATGGCATGTAGCACAGAAATCGTGTCCCGGCTTGGGCACCCCTTGGCCCAGAAATTCTAAGTGCCCCATCTGCGTCACTCGCTCGTGGCAGGCTTCGCAGCGCACCCACAGGGCGATATGGGTCTCATGGGGGAATCTCGCTCTTTCAGAACGTACAGGGAGTTCTGCTTCGTGACACTGTAAGCAGTCTTGAGATTCTAACTGAGCCATGCGCTCGGCAGGGGGATGGCACTGGGTGCAGTCTTTGGCCGTAGGGGACGTTTTCCCGTGCTCTGTGGGCTGAACAGCGTGACACGCATTGCAGTCAGAGCGCTCCAAGTGGACTTTATGCGAGGCCGTCTGAGAGGCTGCTATGGGGATGAGTTCTACGCCGACATGGCATCGGTCACAGCCGAAAGGCTCTCCGGAATGTAACGGGGCGACGTCCTCGCGCTGCGCGAGAAGAGAAGCTATATCTTCGGCACTGCGGTGCAGCAACGCGCTCACATAGTGAATGTTGTGCACTCCTAAACTGCGGTCCTCTTCGATGAGCTGGATATTCTTCTTCGCTTCTTCATACAGAGACTCTTGGGACTGTGCGGGCTGCTGCTCAAGCTGGGCGATCTGGGCGCGCAGCTCAGCGAGCTTCTGCGAGACGAACTGCTGCCACTGACGCATGAGGCGATCATAGCCGGGGCCGTGACACGCCACGCATGCCTGCGCTTGCCCCTCACCCCTTCTGCTCCCCTCTCCCCAAGCTCCGGGAGAGGGGCTGTGACAGCCGGCACAGATCACCCCTGAGAGGAACATGGGATCGGGCATGGGGTCCACTCCCGACCCTCCAGTCCCGATGTAGATCTGCTCTTGGACGGAGTGGCGTCCCCCGTGACAGCTTGCGCAGTCGGGGGAGAGCGCCTGGGCCAGCTCGAACTTCCCATGTTGGAGTTTCGAGTGACAGTCGGTGCACTTGAGATGCTGTTCGGTGACGTGTGCCCGATGGACGAGCTCGGTCTTGCCGTACTCTTCAAAACGCTCGACGTGGCACGAGAAGCACTTCTCGCGGGGCACGTCGCCGCTGCCACGGGTGACGTGCACATGGCACGTCCTGCATTCGACGCCGCTTTGCAGATACTCTGAGTGATTGAAGACGATCCCGCGGATGAGAATTTGATCTTTGGGGGGGCCATGACAACTGTAGCAATTCCCCAGAGATTGCCCGCGAGCGACACCAGTAAAGTGACAGATCAGACAGGCGCTCTCGTCCACGGCTAAGTGATCGCCCTGCACAAGCTGAGAGTGGCATGTCGTGCAGGTCAGCTCGATCTGGCGCACGACACCCCCGTAGTGTCTCGGGTGGCTGAATGGGATCCTCTTGCGATAGGGTGTGACTTTTTCTATGGCTTTCTCTTCGTGGCAGCTCAGACAGTTGCGGTCGCTCACCCGGGAGTGCGGCTGCACATTGTACGCGCCGACCCAGTAGCGCACCATCTCGCTCAGCAATCGAAGCTTGCCCGCGATATACCCGCCAAGGCCGTGTTCGTAGTGACACTCAATGCAGTTGACTCTGGCGTGGCTCGAGCTGGCCCAGTTGTCGTAGAACGGCTTCATGAAGTGACACGACGCGCAAAAAGTGGGCTGATCGGTGGCGCGCGCTCCGGCCCACGCCAGCCAGCTCAGTATCGCTATCGCCATGAGCGCAAACACAGGCCAGCGACGTCTCATGGCTGCTCAGCCTCCGGCTTCCCGCTCTGGCCCTCTTCCCTCTGCCCCATCAGTTGCTCATATTCGAGAGGGTGCTCTTCCATCATGCGCTTCTTGGAGATCTTCCCAGTGAAGATCGTCGTGTTCATGGGGAAGACCGACGGATTGAAGTGCGCGTTGTACCAGTGCCAGATGACAATAGCTAACGTCGCAAGCAACGCCTCATCGGAGTGGGCTTCCCGAGCAATGTCAAGAATATATTTGGGGAAAAGCCCTAGAGCTAGATTATGGAACCAGAGCAGCAGCCCGGAGCCGATCATGATGACCATGCCCCAGTAGACGGCCCAGTAGTCGAATTTTTCGATATAGCTGAAGCGCCCGAACTTGGGGCGCTCGCGGCTCAGCCCCACCAGATATTTGATATTCTGCCAGAAGTCGAAGAGATCTTTGGGCCGGGGCAACAGCTCACGGAGCTCCCGCCGGCCCGCGGCGGTGAACAGATAGAGCATGTGCCAAATTCCAACGCCGATGAGCAGCAATGCCCCGACACGATGGAGCAACCGGCTCAGCTCAAAGCTGATCACCTGGAAGAAGTACTTGGCCCAGGTGCTCTCATGAAACTTGATGGGCAGCCCGGTGAAGATCAACAGGAGCACGCCGACGGCCAGCACGAAGTGTTGCGCCCGCACGGTGAGGCCAAATCGCACAAAGTACTCTTCGGCTTCTGTGGGTTTTTCGGCCTTGCGTCGAGCAAGTTCCGCCCGCAGGCGCTCTTTGACTGCTTGCTTGATGCGGGCCCAGTCGGCCTCATCTAAAGGGTGGTCAAGCTCGGCTTGAAGCTCGGCCGCGATCTCGTGAGTGAGGCGCTCCTCAAGCCCTTGGGGTTTCTCATCAGTCATGGCCCGTCCCTCCCGCGCGGCGGAACCGCCCGTACAGATCTATCGCAATGTGGACGAACAGCCCGATCAGGACTGCTATGGTCAGCCACTTGAAGAACTGGCTCACCCAGAAGACGATCCCCGCTTCGGGGTCGCTAGGGATGATATGAAACCTCCCGCGAGCGACGTTGTCGGAAGCGTTGGGATGGCACTGCCCGCACGTCTGAGCTAAGTTTGCGGGATGGATCGGCGAGCGCGGATCACGGCTCGAGAGGATCTTATGATATCCGTGACAGCTGACGCAGTTGGCGCTCTTGAGCATCCCAAACTCGATAGCAATGCCGTGGAAGCTCTCTCTGAACGCTTCGACTTGTTTGACTGGGACGCCGCGACGCTCCATGATCTTGACGTCGGAGTGACAGTGCGCACAGGTGTTCGCGACGTTTTGCGGGTGGAGCGACGAGCGCGGATCGTCGGGGGGGAAGAGGTCGTGCTCACGATGGCAGTCCGAGCAGACAGCAGACTCTACTATATTATTGCGCAGCGCCTGCCCGTGGACGCTCTCCAAGTACTCGGTGTAGACCTCGACGTGACACCTTGCGCAGGTCTTGGGGATATTGGCTCGATACACAGGGGAGAGTGGGTCTGTGTGAGCGCGCACGTAATGCACAGTATGGCAGCTCTTGCAGTCGGGGGCGTCGGGGTCGCCGCGCTCGAACGCTCTGCCGTGGACGCTCTCTTTGTATTTCTCCGGGCGCTCACTCACTGGCGCTCCCACGACGTTCCCCTGATAGTGACACTGCAGACAGTGAATCTGTTCTGGGCGTCTCTGATGTGGGATGGCCGTCACGTCGACGTGACACTCCACACAGAGTTTCTCTTTGTGCACGGACGCCTTGAACTGCTCGTAGTCAACGGAGAGAGACTTGAACTGTCCGGGGGCGACTTCGCGCGTGAAGTCGGGCTTGCCGTGGCATTCGAGCAAGCACCGGGCATTGGGGTCCCGTTGGCCATAGCTGGGCCAGCTACTTATTACTATCAGACTCCCCATAACGATGACACAGAGCAGTCTCTTCATAGCAGGCCCTTCTCCTTCAGGCGCTTGTACTCCAGCGGGTGCTCTTCTCGAAGCTGTTTTTCGGAGATCTTGCCGTCCCAGAAGCTCCAGTCGAGGGGAAACCGCCCCGGACTCAAGTGTACTACGTAGAGATGCCACAGCGTCAGCACGATGAGAATAAGCGTGCCGGTGCCGCTATGGACAGCGATGGCCACGTCAAAAGCCCACTTGGGCAACAGTCCAAAGAACCAATTGTGGAACCAGAGAATGACCCCGCTGATGATCATAATGACGACGAAGAGCGCGAAGGCCCAGTACTGAAACTTTTCGCGGTAGCTATAGCGATCGAGCTGGGGCTTTTCGGCTCGCAGTCCCAAGTCATAGAGCAAGGCCGCGCCGTAGTCTTTGAAGTCTTGGGCTTTCAAGAGCATCTGCATGAATTCCTCGTGGCCGGTGCGCGAGAACAGAATATAGAGAAGGTGATAGAGCGCCGTGGCGATGAGCAGCCCTGCCGCGATTCGATGGATTATGCCGCGGGCTTCAAAGCCCCCCTCAAGAGCTATCAGGAAGCGCCCGAAGGCGCTGTCGCGATAGAGCAACGCTATCCCCGTCACAATCAAGAGCGCCACGCTCACCATGAGCGCGAAGTGCTGGACCCGCACCTGAAGGGTGATCCTCTCGATAGTTCGTTCACCGGACATAGCGCCTCCTGAACCAACGGATGAAATCTAAGCTGATATGCAGCAAGAAGAAGCCCACCAACGCGAGGGTGAAGAGAGTATAGAAGACCCGCACGGCGTAGACGCCGGGGGAGACGGTTGGGGTAGCTTCGACGTGCACCTTGCCCTTGAGGATGTTTTCGCCGGCGTTGGGATGGCACTGACCACAGGTCTTGGGCAGATTGTGGGAATGGATCGAAGAGTTGGGGTCAGATGCTGCTAAGATGAGATGGCTCCCGTGGCAGCTCGAGCAATTGGCGGCGATGAGGCTTCCGTACTTGATGGAGATGCCGTGGTAGCTTCCCAGATAGGTCGATCTTCGGCGCGGGGCGATGCCGAACCGCTCAGAAAGCTCTTCGGTTTCGTGGCAGCTCCCGCAGGTCTGCGGGAGATTCCGCACAAAGACACTAGAGCGCGGGTCGGTCTTGGAGAAGATCGCGTGAGCCGTGTGACAATCGGCGCAACGGGCGGCTTCTCTAATTCCCTGAGCGCGGGCTTGGCCGTGCACGCTCTGGAGATATTGCTGAACTTGGTCGGGGTGACAGCCCGCGCACGCCTGAGCTGTCAGCCGCGCAGGCGGTCGCTCGTGAGGGATATTCTGGACGTCGCTGTGACAGAGAGTGCATGAGAGCTCTTTGTGTACAGAGCTTTCGAACGCCGCACGGTCGAGCGCATCGGCGTGGCAATCCCAGCAGCTTGTGGGCTGCTGGGCAACAGCCTGCACAGCAACCAGCGTGAACAGTACCACAACGAAGACTGTCGAGCGCATATGCTCTCGCTAACGCAGTTGTAGCCGATAGGCGTAGCAGATGCCATGATGTAGATCGGGGGAAAATATGAGTTATGTCATCTCAAAAATCCGTATGGCACTTGAGGCAATCTCCCCCTTGGGGGGGCACATTGCTCTGGTGACATTGGGCGCAGAACTCATGGCCCAAGGGGGGAACGCCCTGCCCTGAGCGCAGGAAGTCCAGATGGCTCTGGCGCGTGACGTTCTCGTGACAGATCGCACAGCGAAGCCCCACAGAAATATGCTGCTCATGGGGGAACTTCACGAGCTTTGAGCGCGTCGGGACCTGCGCTTGGTGGCATTGCAAACAGTCTTGTGGCTCAAGCCGGGCCATCCGTTCGGCAGAAGGATGACACTCGGTGCAGCTCTTCTTCTGGGCCCCGTGCTGGGGCTCACTGCTTTTTGCTTCTTGATGGCACTGGGTGCATTCGAGCCCGCGACGCACAACGTGGGGTTCGTGTTGGAACGTGCCGTCACCCGTTTCCGAAGAGATCGTCGCCGCGCTGAGATGACACGCAGTGCACCTCGTCTGATAGGGCGCTTGGACCCAGGGGGCTGGGAAGGCTTGCTCTACGCCGATCTCCCTGAGGGCTTGCTGGAGATCTTCGTAGGCTTTCCACAGCACCGCAGAGGCGTAGCCGGGGTTGTGTATAGCGTGGGCCTTCTCGATAAAGAGAATATTCTCTTCAGCGCGAGAGAAGTGCTGCTGGGCAGGCTCTGGGACCGCGCCTTCAAACGCAGCGAGAATGGACTTGACGTGAGCGAGCAGCTCTTTGGTCTTCTCAAGTCGGTGAGAGAGAGTCGTTTGCCAGTCTTGAGAGATTCTGAAAAACTGGGCGCCGTGGCAGGACATGCAGCTCACGTCGCTGGCGAGTCGGCGCCCCTCATGGGAGACAATATGGCAGCTCTCACATCGCACCCCGGCAAGATACATAGCCGACGGTTGGGGCGCGACCCCCTTCCCCCCGATCCCTACGTAAAGATCGCGCTGCGGGGAGTGCCCACCCCCCACATGACAGGTCTCGCATTCGGTCGCGATCACTTCCAGCTCCTTGGGAACTCTGTGTTGAATCTCCAAGTGACAATTGAGACAATCGACTTTGTGCTCGGTGACGTGGGTGCGGTGGAGCAGCTCGACGTCACTGAGCCGCGCCAGACGGGCTGGGTCATTATGGCAAGTGAAGCAGCGTTCTTGGGGGACGTCGCCGTCGCCTTTGACAACGGCGCTGTGACACGACGTGCACTCCATCCCTAAGCGTTTGACGTCGGCGTGATCGAACGAGAGCCCCGCCGTGGTGATGAGCTTTTCGGGGATCTCGTGACAGAGCGTGCAGCGGGCTGTGCCCTCATTGAGCTTTGTCTCTTTGAAGTGACAGAGGAAGCAGGTGCTCTCGGTCACGGCGATGTGCTGTCCCTGGACGATCTGTGAATGGCAGCTTGTGCAGCGGAGCTTCTTCTCGCGGCGCATCTCCAACAGATGAGGCCGATGATCGAAGAGCACGTTCTGAAAGACTTCGCGGCCCACTAAGAGACGCTGTTCGTGACAGCCGGGGCGCAGGCACGCTTCGTCGGAGATCTCGGCCCAGGGATTCGTTCCGTAGGTGCCCGTGAAGTACTTCACGACCATGGAGAGGGCCTCATATTTCTTCTGCAGTTCTGCGGTAATCCCCGGCGGGATGTGACACTCGACACAGGGGACGTCGTTGTGCGAGGAGGTCTTCCAAGACTCATAGTAGGGCTTCATGATATGACACGTCCCGCAGAACGCGGGCTGGGAACTCATCTGCATTCCCACGAACGCCGCAGCGATCCCCACGGGCACGAAGATCAGCGCGATCTGCAGCAATTTGAGTCCCCACGTCTTGAGCTTCATGATCGCTCACCCCGCCGCTCTCGCAGCACCAGATAGATCACTAGTATCAGTAAGAGCAAGAAGACCCACACGAGCGTCAGCCCTAAGATTCGGATCGTGATGACCCCTTGGAGACTGTGGAGGCCGCCGCGCACGTCGTCGGCGATGGACTTGGCGCGGCGCGTCAGCTCCTCAATGTGCACGATATCGAGAGAATGAGAAGTTGACAGGGCTTGGATGAAGTACGAGCGGGCTTCGACGAGTCGCGAACGATACGCTGAGACGTCCACGGCCTGCTGCTGCGTTTGCTCGAGAAGATGCGTCGCTTCCCTCAAAGACTCGTCAGCAGCACGAAGCAGCGTCTTGATCTTCTGGCCCACACGATGCTCCTTGGAACCTGCGCTGTGACAGGTCGTGCACACCGTATCGAAGAGCTTTCTCTCGGCGGGCTCGATGGCATGGCTGCCGTGACAGCTAGCGCACTCCGCGATGCGCTGCTCGTCCATGGGCTTCTTGTGCGGGCTGGCTTTGAAATGAGTACGCTCGGCGATATGACAGACCCCACAGGCTGTGGAGACGTTTTCGACGCCCGGCGGCGCGGCCCCATGCGCGCCGTGACAGGTCGTACACGTTGGTGCTTTGGTGTTCCCCTGGGCAAGGGCTGCGCCGTGCACGCCCTGATCGCGCTGGGAATGACAGCGTGCACAAGTAAGAGAGATATTCTCAGAATGCGTGCTGCTGCGCGGCTCCCATGCCGGCAAGATCCTATGGGCTGTGTGGCAGTCGGAGCAGACCGCGACGTCTCTCCTCCCTTGAGCGAGCAGCTTGCCGTGCTGTGACGTCTGGTATTCTGAGAATTGATCGGTGCGCAGCCCGTAGGGCTTCATCATGACGGGGTCGCTATGACACGAAGCGCAGAGCTGGGGGATCTCAGTACGCTGAGGCGTACCGCGAAAGAACGCTTCAGCAGCGTGAGCCTTTTGCAGTTCAAGCGTCGTGGGATCGCCCCCGTGACATGCGACGCACGTTACATTGGACGCCGCGTGGATGCTCTCCAGATAGTCCACTTTGATCTCGCTGTGACAGATCACACACGAGTTTTGCTCTTGAGCGAGCAGACCAAGCCCCACGAGCTGTAGCCAGAGTATCGCGAGAGATAGCAGACGCATAGTGTCACCAACGCCACCCGTAAGCTGCCAGCAAGGCGACGGCAGCTATGCCCAGCATTCCCAGTCCCCAAGCGATCCAGCTGTTGCGCCCCAGCCACGGCGCGACAAAGAGACCAAGCACGCCCACGCCCGCGAGGGCCACCCCTGCGGCTTTGGGGACGAGCCGCAACAGCCCATAAGCGGGCAAGAAATACCATGGGGGCTTGACGCTCTGATACGCGAGCGGATCGGCGCGCTCAGCCAACTCTACGGGAAAGATCACCGTGAGTGTCAACACAACCCCAAAGCTCAGCACGACCAAGATCAGCCCGCGCAGCACGACATCAGTGTATGTCTCGTGTGACGGGCCGGGGGTGATAGTTGAAGCAAAGAGCCCCTGCCGACTCACTAAGTACAGATGGGCCATCACCAAGCCGATAGCCACCCAGGGCAGCAGCCCCACGTGAAAGACATAGAATCGCAAGAGCGCGCCAGCGTCGAGTTCTGTGCCGCCCCAGAGAAAGTAGAGAATCGCTCTGCCTACTAGGGGCACCCCGGCAATGACGCGCCGCACGGCATCAATGCCCCAGAACGCTCTCTGATCCCAGACTAGCAGCGTCCCCGTGAACGCGAACGCCCCAATCACTAAGAGCAGCAAGACGCCGATGACCCAATTCAGCTCGCGCTCCCTGTATGCCTCCTGAAAGTAGACCCGCAGAAGATGCACGAGCACCAACAGTATAAGAAGCTGCGCCCCCCACCGATGGATGCCGTGAATCACCCAGCCTAGCTGCACGTCATTGGGAATATACAAGACGCTCTCGTAGGCCTCGTCGGCTGTGGGACGATAGTAGACCATTAAGAGAATCCCCGTGGTGATCTCGACAAAGAGCAGCCAGAGGGTCAGCCCGCCCAGAAGGTGCCAAAAGTTTAGAGCGAGCGGGGCGCGCTGGCGCAGTTCTTCGCGAAGCAGCTCATGGACGCGAGCTCGGGCGCTCATCATCCCTCCCCCGGGCCGATGAATATCTCGTTCTGAACGAGAGAGACTCGCAAGCGTTTGAGCGGGCGGCGCGGCGGACCAGCTAAGACGTTGCCGTTGGCGTCAAAGAGCCCCCCATGACACGGGCAGGAGAGCGTCAGGCGTTTCTCGTCCCACGCGACGATGCAGCCCTTATGAGTGCAAATCGCCGACAGAGCCACAAAGCCCCCCTTCAAGCGCAAGACCCAGACGGGCTCCCCATTGAAGAGCACCTGTTTGCCCTTGCCCAGGGGGATTTCATCGGCGCGAGCGACGCGCATTCGCCGTCGCGCGGGGTTGAAGACCCTTCTCTCCGGCGGGAAGAGATAGGCCATCACTGCCCCGAGCACACTGATGGCGCTGACGGCGAGCGCGCCCCCAAGGAGCTTGCCCAAGAACGTCCTGCGTTCGGTCTCCTCCTCGCTCATGGTGTCTTATTCTAGTCGGCCTCGCGCGGTGCGAGCTATGAGGAAGAGCATTCTCAGATATGATATCTATCAGACCGTGTGTGAGAAGATGATAAAGCGCAGCTTGAATACCGTTGTGCATCATAGCCCGTTCTGGCCCAGACCGCTATACTGAAAGAGCAAATGGGAGTGAAGTGAGCATGTCTGTTCTCACAGATCGGGCGCGCCGATGTGTGCTCTTTGAGAACCTGAGCGAGCGAGCGCTTGGGGAGCTGCACACGCAGATACGCCGGATCACCTACGGCCCGGGGGACTTGATCTTCCAAGAGGGCGGCCCCTCGGCGGGGTTTTATATAGTGATCACTGGGCTGGTGCAGTACGGCAAGCGCTCCGGGCGGCGCGGCCGACGCCGCATCCTGAAGCTGCTGGGGCCGGGGGATTGCTTCGGAGAGGAGATGCTTTTTCAATCTGAAGTCTGTGCCTGTCCCGGCTACGCCCGCGCCCTCACTGGGACAGAAGTGGCGTTCATCGAGCGCGGCGCTTTTATGGACTTCCTGAAGCGCCACCCCGTCGTTCTGCATCGGCTGTGCGAGCACCTGACGCGGCAGTTGCGGGTTTTTGAGTGCAAGCTGGTCGAGCTGGCCTACGAGCCGGTGGAGCAGAATCTCATACGGCTCTTGCTCATTCTCATGGATCGCTTTGGGAAGCCCACGAAAGAGGGCATTGCTCTGGAGACGGCGCTGAGCCGCCAGGAGCTGGCTGAACTCTTAGGAGTGCACTTAGATACAGTGATTCACGAATTGAGCAAGCTGCGCGAGCGCGGCGTGATCGCCCTCAGCGATCACACGATCGTCATCACAGCCCCAGAAAGACTCAAAGAGTTGGCTGAGCCGCGGACGACGTGCTTGGACGAGAAGCTCTTTTGAGCATGGTTCCCAACGCAAATTCCCCAGATCACTGAGATCAAGACACTGGTGTGATTTTCATCATTTCTTTTGCCGGCGCATAGCGTCTTTTCTACTCGAAAGGCGCGGGTTTTTCGCTCTCCTACGTCCTAGACAGGCTATGACGCCCCCGTTACAGTAATATTTGCATATTTTCAGAAATCAGAAAATATTGGGCTGATGGGATGGAAGATGACCTCACGGCGCTTCAGGCTCGCCTCTGCAAGGTGCTGGCGCACCCCAAGCGCCTGCGGATTATCTACGCACTCCGCAGGGGCGAGCGCAGCGTCGGGGAGCTGGCCAAAGAGCTTCAGCTCTCGTATGCCAACCTCTCGCGGCACTTGCATATCCTCCTGGAGATCGGTTTGGTCGAAGCCCGCCATCACGGACGCTATAGCTATTATCGGCTCTCGACCCCGCAGATCGCTGAGGCGTGCGATCTCGTCCGAAGGGTGCTGCGAGACCGGCTGACGCAACTGGGACAGTTGGCCCATGCCAACAGTAAAAATCATAAATAAATAAAAAGAAAGGAGGTGAATCGCTATGAGGAAGCTCTGGGGCGTTGTCGTGTTGTTGATCGGCGTGCTCGCAGGGCTTGGCGCTCTGAGCGTCTCGTTAGGGATAGGCTCGGCGCCGAGGCATCACTTTGAATTGGCGCTGGCCCAGGCGCACCCGTGGGCAACGGCCCAGCAAGGTCCAGCTCAGACGTTCCCCACCAGCCTGCACGCCACCCGCGAGGGCAAGCGCACCTGGTACGGCAAAGAGAACGGCGGCTTCGAGACCCTGACGAACGTCCCCATCGAGAAGCTGGGCTGTCTCGGCTGCCACCCCGGCACCTACGCCGATGGCACGAAAGTCGATCCGGCTACCTATACCCCCAGCTGCAAGGACTGTCACGTCCAGCCTGGGGATAAAGTCAAACAAGAGACGTGCTTGAAGTGCCACTCGCGCCAGGGACTGGAGATGAAGCTCTACTCCGATGTCCACCGCGCAAAGAACATGGAGTGCTCCAGCTGCCACACCAGCCGGGAGATGCACGGCGATGGCAAGACGTATAAGTCGTGGCTCGAGCCCGGCGCCATGGACGTCGCCTGCGAGAAGTGCCACACCACGGTCTCGACCACCGTCTCTCATGCCATACACCAGAAGACCGTGGACTGCGCAACCTGCCACTCGCAGTCGGTCGTCGCCTGCTACAACTGTCACCTCGACAGCGCTGTGGCCGTTCCCGGAACCAAGCGCTTCTACGGGCCGGTGAAGGACTTCACCTTCCTACTCAACCGGCAAGGGAAGGGCAAGGTCTATTCCGGCACGATCCAGACGCTCGTGCACGGGGGCAAGACCTTCGTGGCCCTCGCGCCCTTCCGCGGGCACACGATCTCGAAGCAGGGGCGCGGCTGCGCGGAGTGCCACAACAACGCCGTCATTCAAGAATACGTCAAGACCGGCAAGATCACCGTCTCCAAGTGGGACGGGAGCAAGCTGGTCTTCACCAGTGGCGTCATCCCCGTGCCGCCCGACTGGAAGACCGCCCTCCTGTTCGACTTCGTGAACTACACCGGCGACATCACGAAGCCCGAGACCGACCCGACCAAGTGGGTCTTCCTCAAGTCCGGCGCGGACTTGATGCAGATGCTCTACGGCGACCCCTTGACCAAGGAGCAGATCGAGAAGCTCAAGCAAGCCCGATAGAACGGACGGCGCAGGCAGAGGGCTTGGCCTCGCTCACGGCCAAGCCCTCTGAGCTTCTACAGCGCAAGAGATGACAAAAATCATCTTCATCTATGATAGCACTCATAGCATGGGCAGGGGAAGCGCGCCTATACTTATGGTCCGAGGAAAGACATAAAGAAAGGAGCCCACGTGCTGGCACGACTCGTCGTCATAGTGCTCATCGCCATCGGGGCCATCGCGCTGGGGGTTATCAGCTATGCGTTCTTCACCAGCCGCAGCGATCTCAGTAAATTTGCGCTCACCGAGGGCCGCGGCCTCTTCCTCGATGATCCCGCCGAACTCACCAACGAAGTGGCTCCGCGGTTGGGGTATCTCGCCCCAGACTTCACCCTTGAGGATCTCACCGGCCAGAAGGTGAGCCTGAGCTCCTTCCGCGGCAAGCCCGTCTTCCTCAATTTTTGGGCAAGCTGGTGTCCGCCATGTCGCAAAGAGATGCCCGAACTCCAAGAGTTCCATCAGCGCTACGGGGAGCAGATCGCGCTCGTGGGCATCAATTGGGGTGAGACTGCCGATACTGTGAGGGAGTTTTTAGCTCGCGTGGGCGTGACCTATCTCAATCTCTTGGACCCGCGGGGTACGGCTTTTGTTCTCTATAAACTGACGGGCATCCCCGAGAGCTTCTTCATTGATCCTGAGGGCTACGTTCGCGGAGTTTGGATTGGGCCGCTCACGGTAGAGCAGCTCGTGCAGGGCTTTGCGCGCCTGGGACTTTTGAAAGAAAGCGAGTGATTTGTGTATGACCTGTACGGCGTGCGGGACGATCAACACCCCCGATAGTCGCTTCTGCAAGCACTGCGGCGTGGCGCTCCAGATCTTGTGTGGGGTCTGCGGCACCGCCAACGATCCCGATGGGCGCTTCTGCAAGGCGTGCGGAGCGTCGTTGACGCAAGCGGCTCCAGCCCCGCCGCCCCGGGCCACTGAGCTCGCTGTTGATGGGGCGCTGCGGGGCAAGGTCGCAGAAGTCGTCAAGGTCTTAGGCGGGCTCAACTGCGGGCGCTGCGGCTATCGGACGTGCGCTGAAAACGCTCTCGCGATTGTGCGCGGCGAGGCTCCCCCACACTCTTGCGTCCAAGGCGGCGAAGAAGCTGCTCGTCAGATCCGCGCGATCTTGGGCCAAACTGAGCGCCCCAGCTTCGGCGCGCTGCTCTGGGAGCAACTCACGTCGATTAAGCTCGCCATCGTGCTCATCGTCGTGATCGTCGGGCTCTCTGTCATCGGCACGCTCATCCCCCAGGGCAAAGACCCGCTCTTCTACATAGCCAGCTACGGAGAGGCCGGAGCGAATATTGTAAGAGCGCTTCAACTGAACCAGCTCTATCACTCGTGGTATTTTATCAGCTTGCTGGTGCTGTTGGCTCTCAATACGGGGGCGTGCGCGCTCAAGCGTTTTCGCGTCTCATGGGAGCTTCTGCGCAAGCCCGTCGAATCTCGCACCGCCGAGGAGATCGCACAACTGCCCACGCAAGCCAAGCTCAATGCTCCTCTCTTCGAGAGGCTCGAGGAGATCCTCACGCGCCGGCGCTACCGCGTGCGCCGTGACGGTACTCAGCTGCTCGCATATAAGAATCTCTGGGGCCGGCTGGGCATAGATGTCCTGCACGTGAGCTTGATTATTATTCTCATCGGGGGCATCATCGGGGGGCTTGTGGGCTTTGAAGATTTTCAAGTAGCGCACAAGGGCGAAGTCTTCACGGTCGCACGCGGCAACTTCCAAGTCCGCGTCGACGATCTGTGGACAGTCAACTACGAGAATTCCAGCCAGATTAAAGATTGGTACACCACGCTCACCGTCATTGACAATGGACGTGAGGTGCTGACGAAGACCATCGAAGTCAACGAACCCTTGACGTATAAAGGGATCAGTCTCTATCAGGCGTCGTTTGGCAGCGACTGGCTGGGCGGGGCCGAGCTGACGTTCCGAGTGGAGCGAGTGAGCGAGGGCAACGCTGAGCCCCTCGGCGAGATCACTACGAGAGTTGGAGCGAGCTTCTCTCTCGAAGAGGGTCGCACGGCCAAAGTCGTCGCGTTCTACCCCGACTTCATCGTCACCGAGCAAGGGCCGGCTAATCGCTCCCAAGCTCTCAACAACCCCGCGGCGTTCTTGGAAGTCTACAACGGCGACCAAAGGGAGTTCACGACGTGGACGTTCGCGCAGTTCCCTGAATTCCAGCACGACTTCTCCAAAGAGAACCCCTATCGGTTCTATTTGGCGGGGATGAAAGCCCCAGAGTTCACGGGGCTGCAGATCGCACGCAACCCCGGCATCCCTGTGATCTACGCGGGGTTCATTCTGTTAGTTCTTGGGCTGGCGTTGAACTTCTATCTGCCGCCGAGGCGTCTATGGGCCGCGGTGAAAGAGGGCACGCTCTATCTAGGCGGCCTTGGGCGGGAGCCGCGGGAGTTCGAGCCGGACTTTGAAGAGATCGTCGAAGACCTCTCCCCCAACCCCTCCCCTAAAGAGGGAGGGGGGCTTTCCTCCTTCCCTTTAGGGAAGGGGGCCAGGGGGTTAGGTTCAGAGAGGGATGAGGGTGAAAGAGAAGAGCAAGGGGTGAGGGCCTCCAAGGAGGTCGAACATGGATAGCGCGTTCTTCTTCTATCTGAGTGCCATCGGGTACTTTCTGGGCTTTGTCTTCTATCTGTTGCATCTCATCGGGAGCCCCACGGATCAGAAGTCTGGGCTGGGCATTGTGGCTGCGCCTCAGCTGTGGGTGCTCAAACAAACGACGTGGGGGAAGCTTGCCACCTGGACGACTCTTGTCACGGTGCTCATCAGCACGGTCGGGATGGTGCTGCGCGTCATCGAGATGCATCGGGTTTCTGACTTTTGGATGCTGCCGGTGACGAATACTTACGAGACGTTGGCGTTCTTCTCCTGGGCGATCCCGTTGGTCTATCTGCTCTTTGAATGGCGCTACAAGATCAGGGTTGTGGGCGCGTTTGCCACGGGCTTGGCGTTTCTCTTCATCGCGCTTGCGTCATCGCCCTTGCTCTCAAGTGAAATCCGCCCCTTAGTGCCAGCGCTGCAGAGTTATTGGTTAGTCTTGCACGTGTTGTTCACGTTGGGCGGGGAGGCGTTCTTTGCTGTCGCGTTTGGCGCGGGGCTGTTGTTCTTATGGGTGCAGCGGCGCGGGGGGAATCTCCAGACGCTGAAGATGCTCGATAATTTAGGCTATAAGGCAATCGCGTTGGGATTCCCGCTCTTTACGCTGGGGGGATTGGTCTTTGGGGCGATCTGGGCGCAGCACGCCTGGGGGCGCTACTGGGGCTGGGACCCCAAAGAGACGTGGATGCTCATCACGTGGTTCTTCTATGCGCTCTATCTGCATGTGCGGGTGAAGTGGGGCTGGCGCGATGCCAAGACGGCTTGGCTCGCCGTCGGCGGCTTCGCTGTGGCGATGTTCACGTGGTGGGGTGTGAACTATCTCTTAGCGGGCTTGCATAGCTACGCAAGCTAAAGAAAGAAGGAGATGATCACAATGCTCAAGCGCGCGATAGCCGTCGCTCTCTTTCTGCTAATCCCCTTGGGAGTGACCGTGATAGTGCTGGCGCTGGCCCAGCAGCCTCCAGCCATCCCCAAGGGGCACGTCTCTATTAAGACCGGGGCTCCTGTGGACCTGTGCTTCCGATGCCATAAGAATCCCCCGCCCCTGCCCACGGAGAAGACGTCGTTCTGCTCGACGTGTCACATCAATATTCACATCGAAGAGACGGAATTTGTGGACGTGGTGCGCGTGGGGAATCGCTCCAAGCACCCGGTGGAGTTCACCTGGACGGCGGCGGACTGCTCGTCGTGTCATACTAAGCCCCATAAGACCAAGCCCGCGCCGCACCCCGTCACGGCACAGCAGCCTGCCAGCGCCTTCTGTCAGCCGTGCCACTTGAATCCGGCAGACCCGGAGAAGGCCATCGGCGGGCCGGAGAAAGCCGGAGAATTCTGCGCGGCCTGTCACCATATTGGGATGAAACCGACGCACGTCAAAGCTCCTCAAGGGGTCAAGGTCAACTTCTGCTTCGGCTGTCACAAGACGACGCCGTGATCGAGATCAGATTTTGCAATATCTCAGATCATAGACAATGACTCCGTATAACAGCTACACTGTAGGGGCAAAACAGAGCCTGGAAGGAGGTGAATCAGAACAACAAATCTCAACACTAATCTAGTAAAGGAGGCTCACTGTCATGAGATCGAGAGCCTTGTATGTCGGTTTGCTGTTACTCAACGTTGTAGCTGTGGGGCTGATGGCCGCGTCGTTAGACCCTGCACAAGAATGGCTCAAGAGCAAGCACGCCAACCGTGAGACAGCCCTCGCCGAAGCGACCGTCGAGTCCCGCGGAGCACTGGCCGCCCACTGCGCTCGCTGTCATAGCGAGCAGGGCTTTCTCGCGTGGCTGCCTCAACTAATGGCGGGCAACCCCGGCTTGATCGTTGACCCCTCCACGGGCAAGCCCGCTGAAGTCCCCTATCTGACCCAACTGGGCCTGACCAAAGAGAAAGTCCAGCCCATCACGTGCACGGTCTGTCATGGGGCAAACTTTGCCCTGCGCGTGCAGGGGAGCACCCCGCTCTTGCCGGCAGGGTTCGCAGCTGCCGGCGTGGGCCAGGGTGCCCTGTGCATGACCTGCCATAACACCCGCAACGGCCGCATCCAGTGGGACTCGCAAGACCCGAAACGCTACACCGGGCCGCACGAGGCCGCCCAAGCCGATGTCATCATGGGGAAGAACGTCTACTTCTTCAATGACACGGCTGAGCTGGTCTCCCCCCATGCTGCGTTCACGGGTGATTCGTGCGTGACCTGCCACAAGACCCTGGGGAAAGAGGGCCATACGTTCGAGCCGTCCGAGACGTCGTGCACGAGCTGCCACGGCGCAGCGATGAAGATCGAGTTCGTAGCCGAGCCGACGAAGCACCTTCTGGAGCAGCTGAGAGTCGCGGTGGAGAAGAAGGTGCTCGCCGCGCGTGACAAGATCAAGGTCGTGGCCGCATGGGACCCCAAGACGGACAAGACCACACCTGACACGCCCATTGACGCCACTCAGATCAAGAGCGTGGACTTCCTGACCATTCACGGTCAGCTCTCGTTCAAGTTCACCATGGCCGATGGCAGCGAGGTCTACAGCCAGATGGGAGGCGTCAAGGACGCCCCAGGCGATCAGGGCAAGCCGGTCTTTGCCACGTCAGACCCGATTGTGCGAGCGGCACATAACTATATGCTCGTCACCTACGACGGGAGCATGGGGGTGCACAACCCCGGCTTCGTCCGCAATGTGCTGCTCACGACTATCAGAGCGATGTCTCAGTAAGCCCCCTCACTCCCTTCCCCTCTCCCTCCACGGGGAGAGGGGAGCAGAGGGGATCGGCTGAAAGGAGGTCATACTCTCTATGTTGAAGCGATGGAGCTTCCTCATGGCGCTCATCGTGGTCATGGGGGCTGTAGGCGTGATGATCTTTGCTGTGGCGCAGCCGCCGCCGCCGCTGCCCCAGGGGCATATCCCCGTAGAGCCAACCAGTTCAGCGGCCACGTGCTTTGAGTGCCACCAAAGCCCGCCGCCGCTCAAGACCGAGCAAGTCGGCTTCTGCAAGACCTGTCACATTACGACCCACTTCGTCACCAGGGCTGGCTTTCCCGTGGAGCGGCCGGGGCCGCGGCCCAAGCACGTCATCGCCCTCGACTGGACTGCGGCGGAGTGCAGCAGCTGCCATACGCCCCACAAGACCAAGGTCGCCAAGCACCCCGTGAGTGAGAAGCAACCTAACAGCAGCTTCTGTCTCCCCTGCCACGAGACGCCCACCGTCAAGGGGATCACCGGGCAGGAGAACGTTGGGGAATTCTGCGCGGGGTGCCATAACCTCGGGCTTGCGCCGACGCACGTGCAGGCTCCGCCGGATGCTAAGGCAGTCTTCTGCTTTGGCTGCCATAAATAACAGATGGAGCGTGTGGGAGAGGGCCCTGGCTGCACACGCTAGGGCCCTTATCGTTCTCACACCATGAAGGAAGGAGTGTATATGACAGCAACCGTAGAGACGGAAAATATCCTGGTGCGGATGCATCAAGACCTCCAGCGCGCTCTGAGCAAGCCCGCCACCCGTCGCAGCTGGGCGATGGCCATAGACACCCGCAAGTGCATCGCGTGTTACGGGTGCGTCGTGGCGTGTATCGCTGAGAACGTGCTGCCGCCGGGGGTGACGTATCGCACTGTGCTCGATATCGAGCTGGGCAAATACCCCAATGTCGAGCGTATTCTCAAGCCCATGAACTGTCAGCAGTGCGACAATCCCCCGTGCGTCCAAGCGGCCAATGACGTCGCCCCAGGGAGCATGGAGAAGCGCCCCGACGGGGTCGTCGCTGTCGATTACGAGCGCGCCACGAAAGAAGCTTTTGAGGCAGCTCGGCAGGCGTGTCCCTACAAGCGCGCCGTCTACTTCGACGACGGGCGCTTCTATACCGACGGCACGCCCGCGCGCCAAGCCTACGAGACTCGGCCAACTTTTGAGTACGGCAAAGCGTGGACGCGCACAACCGGGAAACCCCCGGTCAATGCGCTGCGCAAGTGTCACTTCTGCGTGCACAGGGTGGAGAACGGAGAGCTTCCGGCGTGCGTGACAACTTGCATTGGCGAAGCGATGTACTTCGGTGATCTCAGCGATCCTCAAAGCCTCATTGCTCAGCTTCTCAAAGAGAATCGGGACAAAGTGATGCGGGTCAACGAGAGCAAGGGGACGCAGCCGAGGGTCTATTATCTGACCGACACGCCCGTGCTGTGCAAGGCCCAGCACCCGTAGTAGAAGGGAGAGAGTATGAGCAAGAGAACGCACATAACGCGACGAGGCTTCTTAAAGACGACGGCATTGCTCGGCGGGACGGCCTTCTTCGTCAGCCGGTTTGGCTGGCCTATCGAGCTGTTTGGGCAACCCGCCCCATATGATCTATCGAAGCCTGAGAACATTCTGTATACAGTCTGTCAGCAGTGCAACACCCAATGCGGGCTGAAAGTCAAGCTCTATGACGGTTTAGCCGCGAAGCTCGAGGGCAATCCCTACAGCCCGTGGAATCTCCAACCGACTATATCGTATAGGACATCGCCGATGGCTGTGGCCAAGCTCGACGGGCGGCTCTGCCCCAAGGGCCAAGCGGGCATTCAGAC
>JBBISQ010000016.1:0-26069 GCA_037441155.1 Candidatus Fraserbacteria bacterium | reverse complement strand
GATGCTCTCGCGCTGCTGCTGGGCTTCGCGCTCGGCCTGCTCACGAATTTGAGCGGCTTGCGCCTGCGCCCTCTCGAGAATACGCTGCGCTTCGGCTCGCGCGTCACTCAGAATTTTCTCTACGATCTTTTCGGCGCTCATCGCTCGCTATTTGATCACGGACAGGAGCAAGATCGAGGCGATCAACCCCAAGACCGCATAGGTCTCGACGAAGACGCCCAGTACTATAGCTTTGCCCACCTCTTCGGGGCGCTTGGCGATCATCCCCGCGCCGGCGGCGCAGACCATCCCTTGATAGATCGCCGACAGAAAGCCCGCAATGCCCACAGGGAGCGCCGCCGCGAACATTTGAAAGCCCGCTACGGCGCTCGTCGCCTTGCCGAAGAAGACGAAGAGAATCATAAATGACGTAATAAATCCGTAGAACCCCTGGGTGCCCGGCAAGGCTGTTAAGAGCAACAGGGACCCAAATTTATTGGGATCTTCGGACAAGACGCCGTTGGCGACTTTCCCCGCAATCCCGATGCCAATCGCGGACCCAATGCCGGCCAACCCATAGGCGATGGCCGCTCCCAAAAACGCCCAGCTCTGCCCGCTCAACCCCCAGACCGTACTCGCCGTCTCGACAGCTTCTTGCATACGTGAAGACCTCCTTTAAGATTCTTTGTGGACGTCATAGTAGACCGATTCTCGCGCAAACGGCTTGAACGCCTCGCCGCCCGATTCGTAGAACTTCGTAAAAAATTCGACGTAGTGCAACCGCGCAGAATGCACGAACGCCGACAACGAATTAATAAGCAGACTGAAGATCTGCAGACCGACCAAAAACACCGCACAGATCACGATCCCGACAAACGGGATCCCCGTGAGCATCAGGGCGAGCTTGTTCATAGACGCGGCGATCAGCCCCGTAGAGACCCCCAGGGCCATAATGCGACTGTACGACAGGACATCGCCCAAGAGGCCCGTTGCGCCGTAGAGCCGGAAGAGCCCGGCTCCGATGCGCCCCAAGGCGCCACGCACGCGCGCCCCAAGACTCAGCCCCGGCTGCGCTATGAGCGCTCCTATGAGGCCCAGGGCAGTCAGCACCTGGCCCCACAAGACCAGGGGGCTGCCGAGCCACAAGACCAAGCCGGCCGTTGCTATCAGCCACGGCAGCTGCCGGCTCACTCTTTCAGGCGATTCCACACGGCTGAAAAAGAGCACCAGGAACGCCCCAGCAAGGGCGAGATAAATACCCACCGGCATCCACGAGGCGGGCAGCCCCGGTGCATTAAGCTCCTTAGGCATGATCGCGGGCACGCCCACCCCTGCTACAATCCCCAGGCCCACCATAAACGTTATCCAGCTGCCCTCGTTCCACAGGGTCTCCCAGAAGCGCCCCTGCCGTGCTTTATCATAGAATTCGAGAAGATTGCCCAAGAGCACTTGGATAAATCCCAAAGCGAACGAGAAGAGCAAGAACGCGATCAGTCCCGACGGCGTGCTCACGTCGAAGAGTACTAAAGACCTCAAGGCCCCAAAGGCTTGAGCCAAGTCCGGCCCGAACCATCCCCCTGTGAGCGCCCCGGCGACTACTGCGGAGACGCCCCCTAAGATGATGAGATTGGCGAAGGGCTGAAAGCCCCGCTTGTGCCGATACCGGCGCTTCAAATATGCGAAGATCAGAATGAGTGCCAAGCCATAGCCCGCGTCGGTGAGCGCGATCCCGAAGAAGATCGCAAAGAACGGGAGCACAAACGGCGTCGGGTCGAGCTCTTTCTGATTGGGCAGCCCAAAGAGTTTTATGAGAAACTCTGCAGGCTGGAAGAGCTTTCTATTCTCGAGCGCGACCGGCGGGATTTCATCAGGATTCGGAGCGATGGGCTCAAGATAGATAGCTTCGCTGTTACTCTGCAGGGCTCTCTGGAGGCGTTCATAGTCGCTGGCGCGGACCCAGCCTTCCAATATGAACGTGTTAGGGCTCCCCAGCAGCCGCGCCTGGGCTTGGGCCTTGATATACTCGTTGTGCAGATAGTCATAGAGCGCTTGCAGTTTGGGTTTCTCTGCTACAAGCGTCGCGGCTCTCTCAGCGATCTGCTGCTGACGAACGTCTATCTCGTGAATGCGGCGCTCCAGCTCAACTAAGATCTCCCTGGGAAGGCCACGAGCATCCGGGGGCAAGCTAGGGATATTCACGCGTTCCCCACCGTGCTCCGTCAACACTTTCACAAACGCCTCTGCAGCATCTCGAAGCACAAAAGCACAGAAGTACTGTGCCTGCTCGTCTTCGCCGGCCATCTGTACGACGGCTGATTCAGAGATCACGCGCGTGAACTGGGGAAGCTGCTCTTTCGGCACGCGACCGAGCACAACTTCTGTCGTTGCCGTCGCGCGCAGCTCTTCGACGGGGATAGAGAGTTCACGCCAGGGGAGAAGCTCCGTGCGGCGTGTTTCGAGTTGGGCGCGCTCGGAGCGCAGCTCGATGCTCTCAGCATCGAGCTGTCGTGCTTGTTGATAACAAGCCTGATAATCATACGTTCGCGCGATCTGCTCGATCTCCTCAGGACGAGCTAGCCTCTTCAGATTGAAGAAGCTTTGGATAAACCCTGGCTTGTCGGTGTCGTAGCGGGAGAGGAATTCGAGCACGTAGCGTAACTCAGCGAGCCGGGATTCGATGGCGTTGTCGGAGGGAAGGGCTTTGGGGCGAAAGCCGCTGAGGGTCTGGGTGTTTGTCAGATCAGAGATCTGCAGCACACCGAGGTCTTGCAAGACGGTTAAAGCACGATCGCGTTCGGATTCGTGTCCGACGAGCCGAACTTTCTGCATCCGGGCGAGGCTCATGGCCGCATCACCAGGTGCTGGAACACAAGTTCCACGGCTGCCGCCAGCTGTCTCTCGGCGTCCTTCTGGATTTGGGCGGCCTGCTGCACGCCGCGGCGCCGTAGCTCCTCAGCCTCGTGACGGGCTTTGCTCTCCTCCGCAGCGACCAGGGCAGCCCCTTCTTCACGTGCTTTTTGCTTGGCTTCTTCGACAAGGGCGCTCGCCGCCTGGCGAGCTTGCGCTATGATCTCATCGGCTTGGCGTCGCGCATCGGCTCTGATTTGCTCCGCCTGCGTTTCAGCCTCACGAATGCGCTCCAAAACGTCTATCATAAAGAACTTCCTCCCAGGGAAATGCGCCGAGAGCAAATGGGATAGATCAGGGCAGGGCGCCCCGCACGAAGAGGCGCAACGACTTCTTCACCCACACTTGACGTCTCCACAGTAAACGAAAAACCTCTCTTCGTTCAGAGTCTGGTAACGTTTCTTACATTGTACCCTCTCCAGCCCTCCCTGTCAAACGGTCAAAAGCTGCTTCTCTTTGGCCTGTGCCGTTTGGTCTATCTTCGCAGTGTATTCGTGGGTGACTTTGTCCAGCTCTTTCATCAAGCGATCGTGATCGTCCTCAGCGATCTTCCCGTCTTTTTGTTCTTTGTCGAGCTGCTCTTTGACCTCCCGTCGGATGTTGCGCAAGGCGATCTTGGCCTCTTCGGCCTTGTCGTGGATGACCTTGGAGAGCTCCTTGCGGCGCTCCTCCGTCAATCGCGGGATTTTGATACGGATTACCTCGCCGTCTACGGTGGGGTTGAACCCCAGATTGGCCGCTTGGATGGCCTTCTCTATCGCGTGGACCTGGGTCTTGTCGAAGGGGTGAATGACGAGCAGATCCGGTTCCGGCGCAGCGATGCGTGCCAAGTGCTTGAGCGGCGTGTGCGTGCCGTAGTAGTCGACCTTGACGTCCTCGACCATGGCGGGGTTTGCGCGCCCGGTGCGCAGTTTCATCAGCTCGTGCTCGAAGACCTGAATGGTCTTGTCCATCCGCGCTTTGAGTTCAGCGATATGTCTGTCTACCATAGAAGGATCACCAAAAGCATTATAGTCTTTGGGGATCGTCTGATTCAAGTGGGGGGTATAATAGCTTGAGTATGGCCGAGATCTTCCTTACGGGGGCGACGGGGTTTGTCGGGCGGCATCTGGTGCCCGCGCTCATTGGCGAGGGCCATCATCTGCGGTGTCTGGTGCGCTCGGCTGAGAAAGCCGACTCACTTCGGGCACTCGGCTGCGAGGTTGTTCTAGGAGACTTGCTCGACCCACCCGATTGGGAAGACTCTCTGCGCGGGACCGAGCTCATTCTACACTTGGCCGCCCTGCATCGAGGAACGCCCTCGCTGATCCGCCGCACGAACAGCGAAGGGACAGCACACCTTGTCCGGGCTGCCCTCATGCACAACGCGAGAAAGATCCTCTATCTCAGCACTGTGACAGCAGCCAACAGGCCACCGTGGCCGTACGCCCACTCCGTGTGGCTCGCCGAACAGCTCATCCAAGAGAGCTCTTTGAGCTTCACGATCCTGCGCTGCTCGGTGATCATCGGGCCGGGCGACCCGTTCTTAGGAGGTATTCTTCGGATGGCTCAGAGCTGGCCCGTCGTGCCCGTGATCGGCTCTGGGAAGACGAGATTTCAGCTGCTGGGCGTGCACGACGTCGTGCAGTGCATTCTCAGAGCGATCTCGAGCGACCGATACGATAAGAGAATACTGGCTATCGGCGGCCCGGAGATCCTCTCGTATGACCAGATCGTCCGTATGGTTTTGGAAGTCTTGCAAAGAGAGAAACGGGTGCTGCATCTTCCACGGCGGGCGACACGGTTCTGCGTGCGCTGGCTGGAGCGCTTTGGAATAGATACGCCGTTTGTGCCCGGGCACTTTCTTTCACACGATCACCTTGCGTCGAGCCCGACGGTCATCGAAGACGAGTTCGGCTTTCGCCCGCAAAGACTGAGAGAAGTGATTCCGACGCTCATACCCGATGGGGTTGCGCATGGTTAGACAAACTTGTACTGTAGAGAAGTAGAAAGATGATGGATGAAGGCGAAGGAGGGTGTCTATGGAGCTGCAACCTGATGAAGCTGTCGTCGGCGAGGTCACAGCGATCAAGCCCTACGGGGCGTTTGTCCGCTTAGCGACGGGGGATCAGGGGATGATTCACATCTCGGAGATTTCTACAGAGTACGTGCGCGACATCTCGCAGTATCTCACAGTAGGGCAGCAGGTCGTGGTGAAAGTAATTGGGCGCAACGAGGAGGGGAAATACAATCTCTCGCTGAAGCGGGTCTCGCGGCAGGATCACGACGCGGCGCTCTTTCACAACGAAGTGACCCAAGTCAAGAAAGCGCTAGATGAGCGCCTTTCCATGCTGGACGAGTCGGTGAAAGAGCTGCTTGCGCGGCGGGAGCGGCGCCCTGCGCGGGAGTCGCTCGCGACTTGGATTGCCAGCATGAAGCGCGAAAAAAGCGAGCTGGAGCGCCATCAGCAGCGGCGGATGCGCTTCTACGCTCCCGATTGGCAACAGCTCGCTGAGAACGGCCCAGTCCCCTCTGCGCAGATCGAGGACGACGCCACCGACGAAGAGAGTGAAGACCGTGAGTGAGAAGACCATCGCGTCGCAGCGAGTCTTTACCGGACGGCTGCTCACCGTGCGCGTGGATGACGTCGCCCTGGGCAGCGGGCGACAAGCGACCCGCGAGATCGTCGAGCATCCCGGCGCTGTCGCTATCGTTGCTCTTCAAGGGGAGGGCGACGAGCAGCGAGTTGCGCTCGTCCGGCAGTTTCGCAAGGCTGTCGAACAGTTTTTGCTAGAGATTCCTGCGGGAACGCTTGAGCCCGGGGAAGCGCCGCTGGCCTGTGCGCAGCGCGAACTGCTAGAAGAGACTGGGCTGACAGCGCGTCGCTGGGTGCACCTGCAGACGTTCTACACCGCGCCTGGCTTTTGCACAGAGAAGATGTGGCTCTATCTTGCGCAGGACGTGCACCCCGCCCACGAAAGCCACACCGACGATGACGAGCAGATTGAAGTCTGTTTTTACACGCGCGCTCAGGTTCGGGAGATGGTGCGCTCAGGACAATTTCACGATGCCAAGACGCTGGTTGGTCTGCTGTGGTGGCTCTACGCACTCTGATGAATATGATTGAACTTCAGCGACGCTCCGAAGCTCAACTGCTCCAGACGGCTCAGCACTTCTTCGACGAAGCTGCGACGCGGCTGGGCTTAGAGACGTCCTTGCGCGAGCTCCTGCGCTACCCCAAGAGAAAATTGATTGTGAACTTCCCCGTGCCGATGGACTCCGGAGCGATTCACCGCTTTGAGGGCTACCGGGTGCAGTGTCACCCTGTGTTGGGGCCGTGCAAGGGTGGGGTGCGCTACCATCCCGATGTCACTCTCGAGGAGATCGAAGCGTTGGCGATCTTAGCGATGTGGGAGGCAGCGCTTGTGGGGATACCGTTCAGTGGGGCTAAGGGCGGCGTCAGGTGCGATCCCAAAGCGCTCTCGCTGGGGGAGCTGGAGCGCCTCACCCGACGCTATACAGCCGAGATCGCTCCCCTGCTCGGCCCAGAGCGAGATATCCCCGAACCCGATCTGTACACGAGTGAGCGGGAGATGGCTTGGATGCTCGACACGCTCAGCATGCACGCGCACGGGCGCTATATGCCCACAGCCGTCACCGGCAAGCCGTTGCTCCTAGGAGGCTCTCCGGGGCGGGCCTTAGCCAGTGGGCGCGGCGCGTTCTTCATCGCTACGGAGGTGCTCAAGTCTCTCGAGATTCCCCTCGCCGGGGCGACCGTAGCCATTCAGGGCTTTGGCAACGCCGGGAGAAGCTTTGCCCAATTTATCTGGGAAGCCGGCGCACGGGTGATCGCCGTGAGCGACTCTTCAGGGGGCGTCTTTTCCGAACAGGGGCTCGATATTCCGTCATTGATCGAGCACAAGCGCAGCACAGGGAGCGTCCGCAACTTCCCCGGCACGGAAAAGATTTCCAACGAGGACTTACTTACTCTGCGCTGTGATCTTCTGGTCCCCGCGGCGATTGAGAATCAGCTGACCGAAGCGAACGCGGGCTTGGTCCGAGCGAAAGCGCTTGTCGAGATCGCCAACGGGCCGACAACTCTTGAAGCCGATAGAATCCTTCATGAGCGAGGCGTCCTGGTCGTGCCGGATATCTTAGCCAACGCTGGCGGGGCGATCGTCAGCTATCTTGAGTGGGTTCAGGGCCATCTGGCCTACAGCTGGAGCGCGGAGCAGATAGACGAACTCCTCTATCACTTTATGAGCCGGGCATATCACACCGTGCAAGCAACCTGTGAGCGTGAGGAGACAGACCTGCGCACGGCAGCGTATTGTGTCGCCGTGGACCGAGTAGCCACAGCGGCCCGTGCCCGCGGCTTGTATGCATAGGCTATGCGCATCGTCTCTCTTGCCAGCGGCAGCAGCGGCAATTGCACTCTTATAGTCTCCGAGCAGACGCGGCTGCTCATAGACGCGGGCATCTCCAAGCGCCAAATCCTCCAAAGAGCAGAGAAGATCTTGGGGCTGCTGCCGCGAATTGATGCGATTCTCGTCACCCACGAGCACACCGATCACATTAGCGGCTTGGGCAAAGCCGCGCGCGCCCTGAGATGCCCCATCTACGCCAGTGAGGGCACCGCGCCGTTCGTCGAGCCGTTGCTGACTGGCGGAGAGAAACTGCTCTCGTTCAAACCGGGAGAAATCTTGCAGATTCGTGATCTCTGCATCGAGCCGTTTCGCATCCCTCACGATGCCGCTGAGCCCTGTGGCTTCGTGATCGAAGAGGAATCGCTCTTTGCGCATATGAACGCGCGTATCGCCGTGGCGACGGATGTAGGGACAGTCACCGAGGAGATGCGGGCGAAACTCTTGCGATGTGACCTAGTGATGCTCGAGGCCAATCACGATATTGAGATGCTCATCAAGGGGAGCTACCCTGAAGACCTGAAGCAGCGCATCCTGAGCGACGTGGGGCATCTCTCGAATGATGCTGCCGGCCAGACCTTGCGCTATCTCTCTAGTAAGGGGCGCTTGCGCGCGGCCGTCTTGATGCACCTGAGCAAGAACAATAATCGTCCGATGGTGGCGCTCCAGACCGTCCGAGAGCATCTGAACGGGGCAGAAGTGACTCTCGCGATAGCGCCGCGTGACCGCATGAGTGCGGTCTTTACGGTCTAGGGGGAATACGATCCAAAGCGATAAGCTGCTGCGCGATCTCCTTGAAGATCGGCGCGGCGGTCTCGCTGCCGTAGTATGCTCGCCCACCGGGTTCGTCGAGCACAACTAAGATAAGATATTTGGGCGCTTCTGCCGGGAAGAAGCCCACAAACGACGCGACGTACTTGCCCTTCACGTACCCTTGGCCCGGCACAGCTTTCTGGGCCGTGCCGGTCTTCGCAGCAATTGTGTATCCCTCGATCTGGGCTAATATTCCCGTGCCGGAGCGTACTGTCTCGATCATCATCTCGGTGAGCCTTCGGCAGTTCTCTTCCGAAGCAATTCGCACGAGGCCCTCACCCCGCCCTGCGGGCACCAGCCCCCTCACCCCTTGGCTCCCCTCTCCCTCCAAGCTGGGGGGGAGGGCCTTCACAATATGGGGCTGCACAAGCCTGCACCCAGTGGCGATCATCGCTGCTCTCGATGCTAACTGAATCGCCGTCACCGAGACGGATTGCCCAATCGCAATCGAGCCGATCTCCAGCGCCGACCAGGACTTCACTGATGGTAAATATCCCGACACCTCGCCGGGCAGCTCGATCCCTGTCTTCTGCCCAAACCCGTATTTTCTTAAAGCTTCGTAGAGCCGCTCTTCGCCGATGCGCTGGGCGATGCGAATCATCGCGGTATTGATAGAGTTCTTGATGACATCTGTGGGGGTGACCATGCCGTACTCCCTGCCGTCGGCGTTTCTGAAGGTGTGATGCGCGATCTGATACGTCGCGCTGCCGGAGATGCGCTCGTCTAACGTGATGACGTTATGCTCCAGCGCCGCGAGCATGGTGAAGACTTTGAACGACGAGCCCGGCTCGAAAGTCGAGACGACCGCGAGATTTTGTCTCTGTTCCGGGCGCGACGCCGCAAAATTATTGAGGTCGTATCGCGTGTCTTGGGCCATGGCGAGGACTTCACCCGTCCAGGGATCGAGCACGATCGCCATGCCCGCCCTGGCCTTGTACGTCCGGACGCCGCGCGAGATTGCGCCCTCGGCGATATACTGAATACGACTGTCTATCGTGAGCACGAGGTCGCGCCCGGGTCTTCCAGGTTGGATCTGGCGGCGCTCGATCTGGGTGCCGTCGGCCATGCGCACAAAACTCCAGACAGACTCTGTGCCCTGCAACTCCGTATCGAAGAAGAGCTCGATCCCCTCCAAGCCATGGCCGTCAATTCCAGCGAAGCCAATGACGTTAGACGCCACATCTCGATGCGGGTACTGGCGCTTGCGGTCTTCTAAGAAGAGTAATCCCCGGGCGCCGGCTGCACGGGCGGCCTCTTCTAGGGCTTCGGCTCGCTCCGGGGAGATCGCGTGGGCAACCCACGTGAAATAGCTCGGACGATAGAGCTTCTCGCGCGCGGTCGCCCGCGAGAGCTGTAAGTGTTTGACGAGCAATTCTTCGAGCAGGTCAGGGCGCGTCATACTATAGTTATCTACAGCGACTGAGATCGCGCGGGTGTCTTCGGCGAGGAGAACGCCGTTTCGGTCGTAGATGCGCCCGCGCGGCGCGGGGATCGTCACCGTGCCCTCTTGGAAGCGCCGCGCCAGCTCTCTCCACTGGTCGGCCTCGACGATCTGGAGCTGCACGAGCCGCCCAGCAATGATCGCGAAGAAACCCATCAGACAGACGAACGCTACCGTGAGCCGTCGGTTCATACTGCTAATCCCGTGGAAGTTTGAGCGTCTTCGGGGGGATTTTCTTCATCCCCAGGCGCTCTCTGGCGATGCGCTCGATGTTCTCCAGAGCAAAAACCCTGATGACTTCGAGTTTCAGACGGTCTCGCTGGGCGAGCAGCTCGTCGCGTTCGAGCCGGCTCGCAATGACTTTGCTCGACAGATCAGTGATCTGCCAGCTCTGCCAACTGTACCAGACGGCCAGCCCGGAGATCAATATGAGCATCAGAAGAGCGAGCACGGATCTGCCCATAGCCAGCTTCAGAATAGCTGCTTATAAAGAGAAGCCCAAGGACGAGGGTCCCATGGGGAGGGGGAATTACGCCAACCCCAACTCGCGTCCCAGGCGCTCAAAGAGATAGACGGCGATCAGCCCCGTAATCAGCCCACTGATCAGCCCCACTATTAACATAAACGGCAGATAGTAAAAGAGCCCGCTGATCTGCACGAAGAGAAAATACGCGACGACGAGCTGGGTGACGTTGTGGGTAATCGCCCCCAGAATACTGACGCCCACAAGCCCAACGGCCGGGCGGAATTTTTTCAGGGCGAGCGCAACGACCAGGGCACTCCCCAAGCCCCCGGCAAGACTCAAAAGCGCCCCTGGAGCCAAGAGCGTCCCAGCAATGAAGCTTCCCAAAACGCTGCGAGCGATCGCTAAGAAGATCCCCGCGCCGTAGCCCAGAAAGAGCATCGTAAAGAGCACTAATATATTCGAGAGTCCCAGCTTTGCCCCCGGCACCGGCACCAGCGGCGGAAAGAACCCTTCAAGCACATAGAGCACGATCCCCAATGCCAAGAGCGCCGCGAACAGAATGCGCCGGAGCAGCCAGACTTCGGGAAGCGTGCCTCGCGTATAGGGGTTCATCGTGAGATCGCGTCAACTCCCGAATCTCCAGGGATTTCTACGGTGACGTGATTGGGCAGGCATATCAGAGTCTGTCCGGGCTTGTGGATCCATCCCTGGCGCATGCAGATCTCTTGTGGGCCGGGGGAGCGCACCACGCGCACGCGCCCTCTCTGCACTTGGATGACCGTCTCCCCGGCAGGGCCGGTGACAGTGATCTCTCGGTCTTGGGCGAGCGAGAGCTGATGGACGATCTGGCCGTCTACGCGCACGATGGCCCAGCGCCCGGACGCCTCAGCGTTCTGGTGCAGCACAGGGATCGTCGCCACAGCTCCTAGGAAGACCAGCGCGATGACAAGATAATCGCCCCACGTTAAGTACTGGCTTACCGTGCGCCAGAATGCCATATCATCTCAGCTCCGTGGGGAAGTTCATATCCCTCAACTCCGACGAGACCACGACGCGCCCGTCGCTCGTTACCAGAATACCTGCAACGGCGGGCAGATTCTCTATCAACGCCAGCCCCTTCTGCTCGCCCAGCACAAAGACGGCCGTGCTGAGCGCGTCGGCCCCCATCGCTGTTGGCGCTAAGATCGTCGCGCTGATCAGGCCTTGCGCCGGTAGCCCCGTCTTGGGATCAATGATGTGATGATAGCGAATCGTGCCGGGCTCGTCGGCATAGCGACACGGGAAGATATTCCCTAAAGCGTCGGCGAAAAAGCACCGCTGATAGTCCCCCGATGTGGCCACGGCCCGATCCCCCCAAATCTCTAAGACCCCTAGAATCTTCTGCTCGTCGCGGGGATGCTGAATTCCTATGCGAAACGGCCGCCGATCCTCCCACCACAAGACTTTCCTCGGATGATCATTGAAGACGCGAATGTTGCCCCCAGCGTCGACGAGCGCGCTGTCAAGTTCGTATTTTTTAAGAATCTCAACGACTTTATCAACGATGTACCCCTTGGCGATGCCCCCAAGATCTATCTCCACGGTGGCACTGGAGAGCCGCGCTGTCTTGGCTGCCACGTCGAGAACGATCTCGCGCGGCTCCTTCACCAACGGCTCAAGCTCCTCTGGGGAAGGGATGCGCCCCACCCCAGAGCGATCCCACTCTTGAGTGAATCCCCACAGATTGACGATCTTCCCCAGGGTGGGATCGAAGGCACCATCGCTCAGCGCCCGGTATTGCTTGGCGGCTTCGAGCACCGTGAGGACGTCATCAGAGAGCACGACGGGCTCTCGAGCGCCGCGACGATTGAGCTCGCCTAATGACCCTGAGCCCGTGCGACTGAATTCCTCAGAAAGCCTGCGGGCTTCTGTGAACGCGGCCTGCACAGCGCGCTGCGCTTGGTCGTGGGAGCGGCTCTGAACTTTGATGCGAAAATATGTCCCTAGCAGATACTGCTCGTCTTGGACGACCGCCACGCGCCCTTGCAGATAGAGCAAGATGAGCGAGAGCCCCAGCACGAGAAAGATACCAATCTTTAAGACAAAGAGCGTGCGCCGCACGGCTAGCCGATCCACTCCTTGGGTATCGTGCTGTAGTCCTCTTCAAGACGGATCTCTTTGACTTCATCGGGGCTGAGAGCGATCTCCCGCAGGCTCTCCCCGTCGTAGCGCAAGAGCACTCCTTGCTCTTCCGTCACAGCCGTCAAGGGGTGTTCTGGATGGATACGATTGCGCGTCGGATCGGGGTCTTTGACTTTACGCTTGATGATCGTCTTGAGGTTCACCGGCCGACCCCACAGAGCATAGATATTCTTGAGCACTTCCTTGGCTTCCTCCAGATGCAACCCCACCCCATTATACAGATGCAAGAGCAAGAGTTCCCCCCTGTTGCCGTAGTTGCCCGTGGCGACCTTGATCACGGGGCGTCCCAGATTCGTATGCTGGAAGAGCAGCTTCTTCTTGACGTCGGCAAAGTCCCGCGACGTAATGTGATACGCTCCCGTCTCAGGGATATACTCATAGGCGAAGAGCTTGAGCCTCTCAAACAGCTCTTCGGTGAAGAACTCAGCTAGGAACGTGACGTCGTTATAAGTGCGCCGGACTTCAAAGATCTTCTCCATCCCTAGCTGCGCTTTGGTGTCCCACTTCTTCTTCTTTTGGGGGTCTTTACACAGCTCCCAGTCGCGCCCGAAGCGCCCCTTGTCCCAGCGCTCTTGAATATCCTCCCAGATGAGCTTTCCCAGGGCATAGGGGTTGAGGGCGCCGCCCGCGAGCACCTTGCTCATCATATCAGCGTGGTCTACGAACTCATCGGGCTTGGCAAACTCGGCCATCAATTTCGATTGCCAGTAACTATTGTGGTTGATCAAGCCAGCTGCTGCGTACTGATGGGATCCTTCGACGGAGATGTCATAGACGTCTGCAGAGCCTCGCTCAAGAGCGACAATCTCATCTTCCCAGTCCTCTCGCTTGAAGAAGCGATGGGCGTTAAGATAGTTCGAGAGCATCTGGCGCTTGCGCGTCAAGCCAAAGCCAACCTTTTCCTGAAAGACTATGGCCGAGCGCCCCGCGATATGTACATGCCAGGTGCCGTCCCTTTGACGGCGGCGGCGCGACAGCACCCCAAAATTGAGCAAGAGCAATTGAGTGGTTTGGGCTAAAGACTCGCTCGTCGTTGACAGAATAACCCCTTGGGGGCCGGCATAAGCGTCGCAGTCGAAATAGGCGCGCAAAAACGCAGCGACGACCGACGCTGGGGAGCGCAAGATCATCGAGGGAACATCTTTCATAGAGGCTGAGCGGCCGGTCTTCATCCCCAGATATTCCAGAAAGTCTATGAGGTTGAGCGAGTAGAACGAGACTCGCCAGCGCCCTCCATCGCGCCGGAGCTTCCCGGCCAGGCCAAAGAGCTTCTGCCCCAATTCTGTGAAGCGCTGCGCCTGCTCCCAGTCCCCACTGGTAACCCCAACGACATGCTTCACTCGGCTTATGTGCCCATCCCCAATGAGATAGCCAAGAAACTCGGCAAGTTCCTCGTTCAAGACCGGTGGGATGCGAATGGCAGTGCGGAGCCGATGCACTGCACCAGTTGCAGACTCCTCATAGACTGCCAGAGCTGCGGCGATCTCTGTAGGCCTTCGGACGGCCCACCCGCGACGGTACCGTATCACCGTGTCTACAGAGACGCCCGCCTGCTTGGCTACATCAGCGAGGGTCAGGCGCTGGGAAGGAATCCAGTGCAGGGGCACATAGTGAGGAGCCCAGGTGCCCAAGCCTGCCCCCACGCGTATTCTATCTCCAATCTTGACCTCATCGAGGCGCTTCCATGTTCCATCGGCCATGAGAATCTGGTGGGTGAGCGAGCCAGCGAGCGTCAAGCCGCGCCGCGTGCGCAGCTTGATGATCTCCCTATTGGGAAACCGCGCCCAGTCATAGATCTTTCTCAAGCGCTCCCCGTCGCTGACCCACAGCGTCTTTTGCTCTGTCACGATCTCTTCAATGGGGATAAGCCCGTGATTGGTGAACACGAGCGTACCCGCGACGACACAGGCCCAGCCTTCATTCATAATTTTTGTTTGAATCTGCGGGACGAAATAGTACGACTCTTCGCGGATCATGGCTAAGATGTCCTTCTGCCAATTCTCCAAGCGCCCGTGCTTCATAAGAAAACCCAACAGATCTTTCTGGGGTCTGATGAGATCGGCCTCATCGCGGAGCTGGCGGGCTCGCTCGCGGGCTTGCTTTAATCTGAGGCGGCGCTCCTCCAGCCAGCGCGGAGGATTGATAAAGCGATCCATGTAGTCGCGCTTGACCGGGATGCGCGCCGGCTCCCGCTCGCCCTCCTCTTCCTCTGCCCGATCCCACGAGCGCTTGATGAACGGCGAATACTGATCAATCTCGTACTGCACCGAGAGGGCTTTGTCTATAAACGACTCGACTTCAGTGATCCCGTACTTGTTCATGTACTCTTCGATGCGCTGGGCATGGGTGTGCATCGTCTTGATCATGTCCTTGGGGGTCTTGGAGAACCACTGATTGTTCTTGAAAAAGTCTACGTGCGCGTAGACATGGATCATGACCCCTTTGTTCTCTACTGGGGTGTTGCTCTCGCGCAAGTAGGCGATCGCCGGGTTGGTGTTGAGCACGAGCTCATACGTCCACCAGCCCGAATAGGCCGAGCGTTTTCTGAAATAATCATAGCTCATGCCGAACGACCAGTGGGGGAAGCGTTCGGGGAACCCATCGTACGCCGAGTACTCGTTGAGCTGGTCGTGATCGACAACGCCGAAGATGACCGGCCAGGGGTCAAGGCCGACCGACTCGACTAACCGACGCGCCTCAGCGCGCAGTTTCTCAAGCTCACGAATCTTCTTGGATACGAGCATAGCTATCGTCCCTTGCCCAAGAACTCTTTAATAGACTGCAAAATATCTTGGCGATCCGAGATGATGGACGTCACGAGACGGTCGTCTTCCCCGAGGCGCTCTTTAAGTTTTATAAGATGCAACCCCGGCGAGCGCCGCCCCAGCGTCACTTGCCCATAGCAGAAGAGATTGACCTTGGGGAGCAGGTGATCGCGCAGGATGGGAACACAGGCGTTCTCGGTGTCGCCGATCCAGTTCTCCCCGTCGCTGAAGTGAAATGCGTAGATATTCCAATGCTCCGGGGAGTAGCGCCGGTCAATAATGTGCTGGCATAGCTCATAGGCCGAGCTGATGCGCGTGCCCCCGCCGGTGCTGAGACTGTAGAAGTCGTCTTCGTTGACCTCTTGCGCTTCGTAGTCGTGCAGGATATAGACTCTGTCAACGTTCTTGTAGTGAGTGCGCAACCATAAGTCGATCCACCAGTTCTCCTGGCGAATGATTTCGGTCTTCTCCCCGGACATAGACCCTGAAGCGTCGCGCATGAAGAGAATGACGCAGTTCGCTTCTGGGGATTCAGTCGGCGCTCCGTAGAGATAGCGCATATCTTCTTTGATCGGGGTAACGATCACGGTATCGAAGGGGCGAGCGGGCAGGCCCATGAGCATCTGGCGCAGCAGCCCACGCCGAAAGGCCCGGCGCTTCATGAGCAGGGCTTCAGGGCCAACGGCCGAGACGTCTTCGTACTCTTCGCTCCCGCTTAAGACGAATTTGTGGCCCTTGGGCTCGATCTTGGGGAGCTCCAGCTCTTCGCCCAAGATCTCAGCAAGCTCTCGGACTTCGATCTCGACCTCGCGGAAGTGCGGCCCCGGCCCGTAGCCCGCTTGGCCGCTCCCGTTCTGCGCGGGGTCGAACTGAACCGGCTCGCCGATCTCGCCCTCGCCCACGCCGATGCCCCCCTGCTCGTGCGGGTCATACCGAAACTGGGGGATGCGCACGGACTTGATCGGGACGCGCACGATGTCTCCGCCCTTCTGCCCGACAATCGAGCCAGTCTCGATCAGCTCTTTCAGGTTCTTTCTGATCTCCCCGCGCACAATTCTCTTAAAGCGCTCTAAGTCCTTCAAGATGCGCTTGGGCATCGTCACCACCGCCCCTTCGCGAGTGCACGGCGCACAACCGAGAGCTCAGCGTTGGCTTTACGGCACGCGGCTTTCGCGTTCCTCAAGCTCCTCACGGGCGACCTCCGCGCCGGCATAATCAATGACATTCTCGGCGCACACATCACAATAGCCGTACTCGCTCTTGAGCCGCTCGATCCATTCGGCCTTGCGCCGCTTGTGCTCCGGGTCAGTCGTCTTGTCGCTGACCATCGCCGTGAAGTTAATATTGTGCTTCTTGTCCTCCCAGAGCTTCTTCTCCAAAGCCCTTCTCAAGCGATCGTTTTGTTCAGGGTTGAACGGCTCGCCCTTGCGGGCACGCTCGCTGATCCAGTTGGAAATCTCTTGTCTGAAGTCGTCTTTCTGGGCTTCGGTGATCCCGATCTGCTTCTCGATAGAACGCATGAATTCTTCGTCGGGCTCCATCTCTTCGCCGGTGTAGCGGTCCTCGACCTTCTCGTCGTTGAGATAGGCCATGACGTGGTCTAGATATTTCTGCCCGACCTGGCGCAGCTCGTCGGGGTCATGGCTGATCACCCGACGCACCTCTTCTTGACAGATGGCCGACAGCTCCTCTTTGACTTGCTCGATGTACTCTTTGTACTCCTCGATGCGGTTCTCGTCAATCCCGGGATGATGCGGCAGATTGTCCTCGAGGGTCGCGAGCACCCGATAGGGGTTGATACAGCCTTCGACGTCGTTCACCAACGCCTTGCTGATCATGTCGATCACGTAGCGCGGGCTGACGCCGAAGAACCCCTCCTCGCCCTTGGCCTCCTCCATGATCTTCTTGACGTCCACGGTGCGGTTTGGGATGGATTCCCCGTCGTAGATCTTGGCCTTCTGCAGGATCGAGATATCGGCGTTGGGCTCTTCTAGTCGGGTGAGCACCGCCCACAGCGCGGCCATCTCGAGCGTGTGCGGCGCGATGTGCTTGCCCCACACCCGGTTCTTGCCAAAGAATTTTCTATAAATCTTCTCTTCGTCGGACTTGCGCAGGACGTAGGGGATATCGATCTTGCGCGTGCGGTCATTGAACGCTTCCATCTTCTCGTTGCTCTTGACCCGTTTGTATTCGGGGTTGTTGGTGCGCCCCAAAATCACGGTATCAATATCGATGCGCGGGTTTTTCTTGGGCTTGATGACGTGCTCTTGCGTTGCGTGCAAGAAGTCATAGAGGAACTCCTCTTGGAGCTTGAGCAGCTCTTCCCCGTCGAAGATCCCGCGATTGGCGACGCACAGCTCCCCATCGTAGTTGAATGCTCTGGGATCGGAGTCGCTCCCGTAGACTTGGACGAGTCGCCAGTTCATGCCCCCGGTCAGCTCTTCTTCGTCTTGGTTCTTCTTGTCTTTGGGCTCGAAGGTCGCGATGCCCCGACGGTCCTTCTCGCTCAAGATGAGCCTGCGCACCGTGACGTGCTTGAGAACTTTCTCCAAATCGTCTTCATAGAAGCGCATGAAGCGATTGAAATAGAAGCGGCACTTGGGGCAGAGGTCGCCCTCGACGCGCAGCTCGTACTCGCCGTGATACTTCTCTTTGAAGACGCGATTGAGCTCGGTGAGGATCTTTTGGCGGGGCTCAGCGGGGATGAGCCGCAGAGGTTCTTCAAAGATCGGGCAGGGGACGACGTCTGTCGGCTCGTCGTCGAAGTCGGAGACGTCCCATTCGAACGTGTAGAGCCGCCCCTCGTCGGTCTTGGAGTACTCTTCCAAGCCCCTGCGGAAGAGCCGCCCGATGGTCGACTTGCTGGTCGCCACCGGCCCGTGCAAGAGAATAATGCGCCGATCGGGCCCCAGCCCCTTGGCAGCGGCGCTGAGCGTGTCCACCAAGTTCTTGAGGGCCTCATCAATGCCGTAGATCGCGTCCTCACCATGGCCGAAGGGGTCGTCGAAGAAGTTATACCGAATCACTTCTTTGTCGTGAACTCTCACGATATGGGTGCCGTGGCTGAGGATCATGTCATAGAGTCGCTGGTACGCATTGCGCACCAAGCGCGGATCCTCCAAGACCATCTTCAGATACTCTTCGAACGGAATAGCACGATACTTGTCCCGGACTTGGGCCTCTTTCAGCTCCCGCGTGATCTCGCGTACGATGCTCTCCACTGCCTGTCACCTCCTGCTGTCTGGGGCTGTCGCCCCATGCTATTATAGCAGACCGTCACCAACCTTGGACGTCCTGCTCTCTAGCTCACTCTATTATTTATTTATAGACTATACAGGACGAAGTTCCCTCCCCCAGTAGGACAAATTTCTGATACGAGGGGTTGACTTTGAAGGTGACTTGCGCTACCCTTACGCTGACGAGGTGAATGTGATCCGCAGTCGGAGAAGACAAGTAGAGCAGCGACGCCGCATTCTCGTCTTAACGTTTCTCGCTGTTGTTTCCGTTGCCGTGAGCGCAGCCGGCTACTGGTGGTACAAGAGCCGGGTCACGGCGCCCCCCTTGGCGGAGCGCGTCCATCTCTTAGTCTTAGGGCTGGATTATGTGCCCAACGCCACAGCGCGTCGCAGCGATACGATCTTCGTGGCCAGCCTGCGCGAAGGCGATGTCAGAATTCTCTCTATCCCCCGCGACACCCACGTGAAATTCCCCGATGGGAGGGTAGAGAAAGTCAACGCTGCGTATGCGTTTGGCGGCGCTGAGCTGGCGCGTAAAGTCATCTCCAACTTCTTGGGGATAGAGATCAAATACTATATCGTGATAGACTACGATGGCTTTGAGAAGCTCGTGGATCTGGTCGGAGGTGTGACAGTTACTGTCGAAAAGCCCCTGAAAGACGACAAGACCAAGCCCCCCATTGACATCCCCGCAGGGACGCAGAAGCTCACCGGCACAATGGCGCTAGGGTACATACGCTACAGAGACAACGTCACGGGGGATTGGGGCCGGCTCCAGCGGCAGCGGCAGCTCATCGAGGCCCTGCTGCGCCAGGGGATACGCGACAAGTCCCTCAATAGTCTCCAGCAGATGGTCACAACAGCACAGCAATACATAGAGACGAATTTAGCGCCGGTCTCACTGTACCGCTTGGCGGAGAGACTGCAGAATCTGCGCCCAGAGCAGGTGCAGATCAAGCAGATTCCGGGCGAGTCCGTCTGCAAGCCCGTCACAGAAGGGGGCTGTTATATCGAGCCTGATCCGGTGCGTACAGCTCAGCTCGTCAATAAGATGCTGCGCGGGCTGGATGTCGTCACAGCCGATGAGGTGCGCGTCAAGGTGCTCAACGGCTCCGGGGTGACGGGAATAGCGCGCCGCGTCAGCGAGCTTCTGCGCACTGAAGGGTTTTCCGTGGTCCACACGGGCAATGCGGACCGGTTCGACTACGCTCAAAGCTATATTATAGATATAACAGGCGATCCCAGGAAGATCGAGCTTTTGCGGGAACGGAGCCTGCGCAGCCTCTTCAAGGTGGTCAAGCCCGAGGAGATGTCTGCAACGATGAAGGGGCTGGCGGCCAAGGGTGTCACCGGCGCGGGCGCCGATGCCATCCTCATCGTGGGACAAGATTTCCAGCTCGCTGAAAAAGAAAAATAAAATAATGAAGCTTCCGACCCTCGACCAGGGCACAGAGCAGACCCTGCGGGAGATCGTGGCGCTCATCGCGGAGAAGAAGGGCGAGGAGACTGTGATCTTAGACATGCGCCAGTTCTCCATCCCCACAGACTTTTTTATTATCACCCACGGGGACAACCCCAAGCACGTCAAAGCCATCGCCGATAATATTCTAGAGCGCTTCCCCAAGAGGGTCTTGCGCTCTGAAGGGTGGGAATCGAAGGGCTGGATTGTGCTCGATTACGGAGATCTTATCGTCCATATCTTTCAGAAGGAGCTGCGGCGCTTCTACGATTTGGAGGGTCTGTGGGGGGATGCCCCCCTGCACCTCACTCTCACTGAAGAAGAAGGTGATCCCGACAAGAGTTCTTCGGGGAGCTAGCTGGAAAAAAGAGCGTTCCAGATAATGATATTGACGATGCCGCGCGTCTCTTGACAATGCTTTCCCTCCGTGCTATAATACGAGCACCTCACGCTCGGGACATGGGCGTCTGTTTCGATCCTTGAAAAGTGAATAGAGTGCATCACATCGCGCAAGCTCAGTACGGGCGGATGGTGGATGCCTCGGCAGCTGGAGGCGATGAAGGGCGTGGCAGACTGCGATAAGCCACGGGGAGCCGTCGAGCAGGCTTTGATCCGTGGATGCCCGAATGGGGTAAACCCACCGCGTGGAAGACGCGGTATCTCTCCCTGAATCCATAGGGGAGAGAGGCAAACCCGGGGAAGTGAAGCATCTCAGTACCCGGAGGAAAAGAAATCAAAAGATACAAAGCCCTCTTCCCTGCGCTCTGCGGAGCGTAGCGAAGATGGCTTTGGAGATTCCGTCAGTAGCGGCGAGCGAACGCGGAAGAGCCTAAACCCTTATATAGAAATATATAAGGGGGTTGCAGGGCGGCCCATCATACAGATCGCAAGCTCTAGCCGAACAGCTGGTAAAGTCACTGGAAAGAGCGACCAGAGAGGGTGACAGTCCCGTAGGCGAAAGGGCAAGCGACTGTGGGCCGTTCCTAAGTAGCGTCGTACCCGTGTTACGGCGTGAAGCTGGGAGGACCACCTTCCAAGGCTAAATACTACCAGCTGACCGATAGTGGACCAGTACCGCAAGGGAATGGTGAAAAGAACCCCGGAAGGGGAGTGAAACAGAACCTGAAACCATCCGCTCACAGACAGTCGGAGGGTCCCGCCGACCCTTTGTCCTGGGTGTCGCAAGATGCCCAACGGCAGAGCCGGCGGCCTGACGGCATGCCTTTTGCAGTATGATCCTGCGAGCTACCGTGCGTGGCAGAGGCTAAGCCTCGTCTGTGGGGCGCAGCCGCAGCGAAAGCGAGTCCGAACAGGGCGACCAGTCACGTGCGGTAGGCACGAAGCCGGGCGATCTACCCATGGCCAGGCTGAAGCGTGGGTAACACCACGTGGAGGGCCGAACCCGTGAACGTGGAATAGTTCTGGGATGAGCTGTGGGTAGCGGTGAAAAGCCAGACGGGCCTCGGTGATAGCTTGTTCTCCTCGAAATAGTTTTAGGACTAGCCTCGGCAGTTAAGCCGTGGGGGTAGAGCCACTGGATGGATGCGGGGCAACCCAATTCCAACCAAACTCCGAATACCATGGCGGACCTGCCGGGAGTCAGACGATAGGGGATAACCTCTATCGTCGAGGGGGAAACGGCCCAGATCGTCGGCTAAGGCCCCAAAGACCGAGCTAAGTCAGGAAGGATGTGTTCCTGCCCAGACAGCTGGGAGGTTGGCTTAGAAGCAGCCATCCTTTAAAGAGTGCGTAATAGCTCACCAGTCGAGCGGGAATGCGCCCAAGATTCAGCGGGAGTCAAGCTCGGCGCCGAAGCCACGGGAGAGCTTCTGTCCTCGGACAGAGGCTACGGTAGAGGAGCATTCCGCCTTAGGCCGAAGTCGTGCCGGAAGGCACGGCGGACGAAGCGGAAGAGAGAATGCAGGAATGAGTAGCGCGAGGTGAGCGAGAAACTCACCCACCGTATGCCTCAGGGTTCCTGGGGAAGGCTCATCCACCCAGGGTTAGGCGGCCCTAAGCTCAACCCGCAAGGGGTAGGCGATGGAGAGCCGGTTAATATTCCGGCCCCTCTCTCCGGTGATGACCAAGGGGGGACGCATCAGGTCGCTTCAGCGGGCGGACGGATGTGCCCGTGTCGCAGGCGAGGCGTCCGGGCGTAGGCAAATCCGCGCTCGGGTCAAGTCGAGCCCAGACGGAGGTCCTACGGGACCGAAGGAAGAGCGATCAGGTGCCGAGAAAAACCTCTAGGGAGCCGGAGAGAGCCCGTACCGCAATCCGACACAGGTAGGCGGGCAGAGTATGCTCAGGTGGGCGAGAGAACCATGGTCAAGGAACTCGGCAAAATGCTCCCGTACGTTCGCAAGAAGGGAGGCCCCGTGTAGAGCAGCAATGTTCGAGGGGGCCGCAGAGAGCAGGCTGGGGAGACTGTTTATCAAAAACACAGCACCCTGCTAACTCGAAAGAGGACGTATAGGGTGTGAGACCTGGCCACTGCTGGAAGGTCAAGGGGAGGGGTTCACGCCCCAAACTGAAGCCCCAGCGAAGGCCGGCCGTAACTATAACTTGACCGTTGTAGTTACGTAAATAAACCCGACTATATGCGGGAAAGTCCGGTGCATCCAGCAGTACTCGCGCTTAAAGGCGCAGTAACAAACTGGCTGGTGCGGACAATCCGCAGGAAAGGCCTGAGCCGTGTCATTAGAGGAGGCGAGTTCTATGCTGAATGCGAAGAAAGTTCCTCCTCGAATCGGCTGGTATCTGGCGGGGTTTGCAGATGGCGAAGGCAGTTTCAACGTCGTCTTCAGACCACGTGATGACTACCAGCTACCTTGGAAGGTATCTCTGTGTTTCAACATCTCGCAGCGAGACAGAGTCATCCTCACACTCTTCAAGCGACACTTAAAGTGTGGCACGATGAGGCAGCGTGAGGATGGTGTCTGGTATTACGAAGTCAACAACTTCAATGCGATTCTGGCAAACGTCATCCCGTTCTTCAAGCACTTTCAGTTTCTGTCAGCGAAGAAGAAACGGGACTTCGCAAAGTTCTGCCAGATTGCAGAGTTGATGGCACAAGAAGCACACCTTCATAAAGAGGGAATCGAGAAGATCCTAGAGATCCGCCGAGAGATGAACGATGGCGGAAACCGTCGATATAGTGAAACAGACATCATGGCACGGTTCAGGGAATCCTCAGAGACCATACGTCGGGCGCCCCAGAAGGGTGATGATATGGTCCGGTCTCCGTAGCGATACGGAGGGCTCGCAAGAGCCGCAGCCGCAAAGCTGGCTGTAACGTAAAGAACGGTCCTAAGGTAGCGAAATTCCTTGTCGGGTAAGTTCCGACGCGCATGAATGGTATAACTATCCCAGCGCTGTCTTGACCATGGGCTCGGTGAAATTGAAGCACCGGTGAAAACGCCGGTGACTCGCGGCAGGACGGAAAGACCCCGTGGAGCTTTACTGGAGCTTGGCATTGGGTCTCGACGCTTGTTGTGTAGGATAGGTGGGAGCCGGAGAAGTCTCCGCGCTAGCGGGGATGGAGGCGTCCTTGAAATACCACCCTTCGAGCGTTGCGACTCTAACCTACGGCCGTGCAGCGGTCGGGGGACCGTGCTAGGCGGACAGTTTAACTGGGGCGGTTGCCTCCCACAAGATAACGGAGGCGCGCAAAGGTCGGCTCAGCCGGGTTGGCGATCCGGCGGGGAGTGCATGGGCACAAGCCGGCTTGACTGTGACCCCGACAGGGGGAACAGGTGCGAAAGCAGGCCCAAGTGACCCGGTGGCTCTGTGTGGAAGGGCCATCGATCATCGGATAAAAGTTACCCCGGGGATAACAGGCTAGTACCGCCCGAGAGTACACATCGACGGCGGTGTTCGGCACCTCGATGTCGGCTCAACTCATCCTGGGGCTGAAGCAGGTCCCAAGGGTCCGTCTGTTCGCCGGTTAAAGAGTTACGTGAGCTGGGTTCAGACCGTCGCAAGACAGGTCGGTCCATATCCGCCGCGAGCGCAAGAGGCTTGAGGGGCGCTCTCCCTAGTACGAGAGGACCGGGAGGGCTGGACCTCTGGTGTACCAGCTGTCCTGCCAAGGGCACCGCTGGGTAGCTAGGTCCGGACGGGATAAGCGCTGAAGGCATCTAAGCGCGAAGCCCACCCCAAGATGAGGCCTCTGAGAGCCCTGGGAGAACACCAGGTTGATAGGCCGCAGGTGTACGCGCCGCAAGGTGCTTAGCCGAGCGGTCCTAATCGCTCCGTCGTTTGCGCGACGCACTCTATTCACTTTCAAGGACCGAAGCGCTGCTGAGCGTGGAGGTTCGCAAGGATTCCAGGTGGCCCAATAGCGGCGGGGAAACACCCGTTCCCATCCCGAACACGGCCGTTAAGCCCGCCCGCGCCGATGGTAGTGGGCTCGCAAGGGCCCGCAAGAGTAGGTCGCTGCCTGGGTCTATTTTTTATTTCCTATCTCCTTTGACATCCTCTGCCAAGCGTGCTATATTTCTATCACTCAGCAACTATAGTTAAGATACGACATGAGCGCATAATGAATAAAGGTGAAATCATATGATGCGAGGGCCTATCTGGCATAAACCGGCACCAGTCACAGACCGCGGGCAGCAGCCTGCTGTAACTTATCGTTTGCCGCCTGCGAGTGGGCGACCCAAGCTCCTCGTTCAAGTCCGTCTGGCCCTCCGTTCGCGGCATTACAGCCGCCGCACTGAAGAAGCTTACGTGGCCTGGATCAAGCGGTTCATCTTCTTCCACAACGTGCGTCATCCAGGGGCCGAGGGGTGTAGTGAGCCCGCTAGATCAACCGTTGACAGGGAGTTAGGCTGATCAGCATAACTTCCCTGCGAGCCAGAACAAAGCGGGAAATGCTAATGACAAAGAGCGATTCTTGCCTCGGGGCTGATGGGGGGATTATACTGTCAGAGTGGACAGAAGGGAGTCCTATACGGGTCAGTATACTCATAGTTAGACCCCTTCCGGTGACGAAACTTGGGAAAAGCAATGTCCGATTGCCCTTTCTGCCAAATAGCTGAAGAGGGTTTGCCTCCTCATGGGCTTTTTGAGGATGAGTCCTTCTTCGTCATTCTGGATAAAGAGTCTTTGGCGTTTGGCCATTGCATGGTTATCCCCAAGCGCCATGTCGTGAAGGTCTATGAGTTGAACGAGAGCGAAACAGCCGAGTTATTTGCGCTTGCCCGAAAAGTTGCCGTCTATCTGGAAAGGGCATTGGATGTGAAGGCCGTCGGTTACATCGCTTTCGGGAGCGGCTTGCCTCATGCTCATCTCCATTTAGTGCCGCACAGCGATTCCAGAGTGTTAGAATACCCGCACGAGTATCTAAGGAGGTTGTCCGATGGTGAGTTGAGAGCGGAAGCTGAAAAGTTGCGATCCATGTTATCCAGAGATTTAAGAACCGGGTGAATCTAGATGCCACGGCGGTGTCTAACAACGGGTTGCAGCGGACGGGGGAGACAGCGGCGGTTTGCGGCTCGGTGGCCCCGTCAGAGGTCAGGGGTAGTTCTGCCCCCGCCGCTGAACCCTGAGCGTTAGACTCCCAAGAACCTACGAGACACTGCTAAGTTTTCTCTGGCTCCTTTCAATAGTATAATAATGGGCGAAGCGGTACCCAACATAGATGGAGGCAACGATGAGTACAGTCGCTCAGATGACGAAGGACGAACTCCAAAAGATGATCGAGGCGATCATTGAGCAGAAGTTGATTGAGTTGCTCGGTGATCCTGATGAAGGATTGCCCCTGAGAAAGTCGGTGCGCGAGAGGCTCTTGCGGCAGAAGCGAGCTGTAGCTAAGGGAGAGCGTGGTGAGCCCTTGGAAGATGTGGTACAGCGAATGGGCTGGGGGTAATCGCTGGTGTATCGTGTTCGAATTCTGAAGGCAGCCTCCCAGGAGTTAGCGCGGCTAGATAAACCGACAGGACGTCGCATCGTTGAGCGGATTCATTGGCTGGCAGCGAACCTAGAGGCCATCCGGCTCGAAGCATTGACAGGGGATCTGGCAGGGCTCTACAAACTTCGACTGGGTGATTATCGCGTCATTTACGAAGTCCTTCGGGAAGAACAGACGATTGTGATTCATGCCATTGGCCATCGCAGAGAGATTTATCGAAGAAGGTGAACGAGTGAGAGAATACCTGTTAAGCCCTCCAGGGAGGTGCGCATGAAGAGCTGGGCTTACGTCTTCATCACCACGCGGCAACCCAAAAGGGTTCTCCGTGCAGTTCGGCAGATCCCCGGAGTCATCCATGCGGATGCGCTTTTCGGCAGTCCTGATGTCGTAGCGATCGTCGAGGGCGAAGACATCGCGCAGATGGACGCTGTCATTGACAAGATTGCCGAAGTGCCGGATGTGGTTGGGACAGACTCGAAGGTGGCGCGGTGGATCGATGGCCAAGGCC
>JBBISQ010000015.1:0-26928 GCA_037441155.1 Candidatus Fraserbacteria bacterium | reverse complement strand
GTCGAGAAACTCCTGCGCGGGGGAGTGCACACAGCAGTCTTGAAGGTGCGTGCTGAGGTCTGCCTTCGCTGCGGGGAGCGCTTGTATTCCCAAGAGACAGTGAGGCGCTTTGAAGAGATCCGGGCTAAGCTGGAACGTCAGGAGACAGCAGAGTTTCAACCGTTAGGACAGTCATTTCAAGCAGGGTAATTCAGGGAGGTGGTGCTATGGGCTTTCCCTATCAAGACCCGCAGCAAGCCAAGCAGTTCGTGCTGGAGTTCGCCAACAGTCTCAAGAACGTCAGGGAGATCTACGAGGGCTGGTCAGCACTCAAGATGCTCATCGGGATTCATATCAAGCAGCCCGATATAGATTTCTGGGTGGACGCCCGCGGCGAGGGGATGCAAATTTGCGAGACTCACCCCGGTGGCGAAGAGGGCGCGTCTCTCACCCTCACGGCAGATCTCTTTCACAAGCTCTATACGGGGCAGGAGAACGCCATGCTCGCGTTCACCAAGCGTCTTATCCAGCCCAAGGGCAAAGTGAGCGGGATTATGCAACTCACGCGCACCATGCCCCAAGCTATCGAGGCGTATAAGAAATTCTTAGCTGAGAAAGGAGTGAAGGCAACCTAACCCCTGCCCCCTTCCCTAAAAGGGAAGGGGAAACTCCCCCTCTCCGTGTCGGGGAGGGGCAGGGGAAGGGTCTCAAATGCGCATCACGGGCGTCACCGTCAAGCCCCTCGAGTACCCGTTGGAGCAGCCCTTCTACCCAGCATGGCTGCCGGGGTATCCCCAAGCTTTTCATCGAGTGAATCTCGTCATTCTTGAGACCGACGAAGGGATCACAGGCTACTCAGCGGGGTTCGCCTTCGGGCAAGAGGGCGTAAAGCTCGGGGAGCTGCTCGCGCCATTCTTGCTGGGGCGCGACCCGTTCAACGTCGAAGAGATCGTAAGAATCTTGCGCTCCGCAACGTTTCTAGGTTTTCGATTGTGGTACGTCGAGCCGGCGCTGTGGGACATCATTGGCAAAGCCTTGAACGTTCCCGTCTATAAGCTCTTAGGGGGCTACCAAGAGCGCCTCAGAGCTTACGCGAGCACGGGAGAGCTGAAGGGCGTCGAAGAGCGCTTAGAGTACGTCGAGCAGGTTCAGAAGATGGGCTTTCGCGCGGTAAAACTCAGATTTCACAGTCTCGACTGGCAGGACGATCTCAAAGTCGCGCGCGCGGTGCGCGAGCACTTCCCAAAGATAGAATTGATGGTAGACGCGAACATGGGCTGGCGCGTGGCAGGCTTGGGAGCAGCCCCGCACTGGGACTTGGCAACGGCTCAGCGCGTCGCCGAAGAGCTCAAAGAGCTTGGAGTGCTCTGGCTCGAAGAGCCCTTGGATAAGAACGATTATCATGGCTACCGGCTCTTGAGAGAGCGTGTCGAGATCGCCATAGCCGGCGGGGAGATGAACTCGGATCTGCACGAGTTTCGCGAGCTTATACTCAATCAGTCAGTAGATATTCTGCAGCCGGACGCGACGCTCTCCGGCGGGATGCTCACAGCCAGAAAAGTGGCAGCGATGGCGGAAGCGTTTGGGCTGCGGATCGCGCCGCACACGTGGACAAACGGGCTGGGGCTAGCAGCAAATCTTCAGATAATGGGGGCGTCCCCGAACTGCGAGTGGGCGGAGTTTCCCTATGAGCCACCGGTGTGGACCCCACAAGCCCGTGATTTCTTCCTGAAGAAGCCGTTGACGATCGACCCCGACGGCTATATCTCGGTGCCGTCTGGACCAGGGCTTGGAGTAGATATAGACGAAGAAGCCCTCGCGCGCTACGCCAAAGGCTGACTTGCACATGAGCTAGCAAAACGGCTAAGATAAACGGACAGAGTACCGGAGGAGGACGAGCTATGAGAATGAATCGTCGTCTCTTTCTGAAGGCGCTCGGCGTTGGGGCAGGGACACTGACGCTGGGCCACGTGTTGGGCTGGGGCCAACAGCCTCCGGTGAAGATCGGGCTGATTGGACCTATTGATCTATTAGATGTGGGGCGCGCCATGGTGCGCGGCGCACAGTTGGCTCTTGAGGAGATCAACAAACTCGTAGACGACAAGAAGCTGCCGCCGCCCAAGCTCACTATGGATGGGCTCATTCGGGATGACCAAGTCCTTCGTGGGGATGTGGCGCGTGCGGCGTACGAAGAGCTTGTGGAGAAGGGCGCCCAGGTGATCGTCGGGGGCTTCCTTGATGAAGCCGTCATGGGGATCATGCCCTCGCTGGCACGGCTGAAAAAGCCCTTCGTCAACACAGGCACCAGCGGCAAACAGTTCAGCGAGCTCGTCAAGAGCGACTACGAGAGATATAAATATTACTTTCGCTTGATGCTCAACAGTGAAGTGCTCGCCCAAGACACCGTGGGCATGGTCAAAGGCTTGATGAAAGACGATCTTGGCGTTCAAAAAGTCGCTTTAGTGATGGAGGACAGCAACTTCGGTCGGGATTTTCTCAAGCTCTTGCAGGAGCGCCTACTCTCGGAGGCCGGGGTCCAGGTCGCGAAAGCCATCAATTTCCCCATCAATAACCCTGATTTCAACGCGATCTTGCAGCAGATCAGTGACCCCGCCGTCGACGCCGATGCGATCATCCCGGGATTTGCGTTCAACCCTGGCGTGCCCTTCGTGGGCCAGACGTATGAACTGAAGGTCGATTTGCCGGTCATCGGGATCATCACAGAAGGCCAGGCGTTCGAGTATTGGAAGAGCACCGGTGGGCGCGTCATGGGCCATGCTTACGCCGATGCTGCCACCGGCGAGACGCCCCTCACTCCCAAGACGTTCCCCTTCTTCCAAGCGTACACGGAGCGCTACGGGGGATCCCCGCCCTCCCGCCCTTTGTATACGGCGTTTACGACCTACGACGCGCTGTTCATCGTCAAGGAGGCGATCGACCGCGCCAAGGGCACCGATCCCGACAGGCTCGTCGAAGAGCTGGAGAAGACAGACTACATCGGGACCGTGGGACGGGTGCAGTTCCGGGATAAGAACGACGTCTACCCGCATGATCCCAAGTACGGCCCAGACTATGTCGTGGCCAAGTGGGTCCTGTGGACGACGCTCGCCAAGGATCCCCTCAAGGCCGACCCTCAGAAAGATCCTCGGCGCGTGGTGATCTGGCCCAAGCAGTATCGTCTGCGCGCTGATGACGAGGGCAACCCCATCAGCATCGACGCGTGCATCAGTCAAGCTGCAATGGCGTATCGTGCGGCGGTCGAGGACTGGAAGAGGAAGGGCAAGCCCAAAGGGGGGCGGTTCGAAGCGTGGCAGGCGTTCGCACGCAGCGTTGCCAAGTGCTTTGCGGGGACCTAGCCCCCGGCCTCTTCCTCAAGAGGGGAGAGGTCTAAAACTATGGACCAAGTTCTTATAATCGCAGAGCGCATTGTTATCTATTCGGTTCTGATCAGTGCCCTCTACGCCCTGGTGGCCCTGGGATTTACGCTGATCTTCGGGGTGGGGAGAGTCTTAAATCTGGCCCACGGAGCGTTCTTAATGATCGGGGCGTACACCGCTTGGTTCGCCCAACAATATCTCCATTGGAATTTATACAGCGCCTTCGCGCTGGCTGTCGCGATCTGCACCGTGTTCGGCGTGATCTTCTATCATGGGCTCGTCCGACACGTGCAGCGCTCCCCCATCGTCACGCTCATCGCCACGCTGGCCTGCGCCCTGATTATTGAAGAGCTCATAAAGATCTTCTTCACGACCAATACGCAGCTTCTGGCGCCCTTTGTGAGCGGCAGCGTCGAGATCCACAAGACCACCGTGATCACCAATCGCATCATCGCCTTTGGGGCATCGTGGCTGGCGATTATACTCTTCTGGATCTTCGTACACCGGACGCGCTGGGGCAAGGTGATCTTAGCGACAGCTCAAGACCAAGACGGCGCCGCGCTCGTGGGCATTGACGTCAAAAGAGTCTACACGCTCACCTGGGCGATCTCGGGGGCGCTGGCGGGGATCGCCGGGTTCTTTTTTGCTTCCTGGGTGAAGCTCGACCCGTTCATGTGGCGCGATCCGCTCATCATTAGCTTTGCTATCGTCGTTGTGGGCGGATTGGGAAGCCTGAAAGGCTCTATCGTCGCGGCATATCTCATCGGGTTGTTAGAGGTGCTCATGACGTACTCCCCTTCCGTGCGCATCTGCGCTGCGGATCTTCGCTGCTTTGAGTTTCTCGGCTCGTCGTGGGTTGGCGTCTCGTCGCTTTTAGTTCTGATCGCCATTTTGTTTATCAAACCCGAAGGGCTGTTTGGGAGGGCTCAGGAATGAGCTTTCGCGCGTTGAAATTCAGTCTCCTAGTGCTGACCGTCGTCATCATTGCTGCTGCCGGACCGTTCCTGCCATCAAAATGGATGACAACGCTGATGTACGCGCAGCTCTTTGCGGTCTACGCGATGGGCTGGGATATTCTCTCGGGGATGACGGGGCAGATCAGTTTCGGGCATATCTTTTTTGTCGCGGTCTCCGGCTATACTACAGGGCTGCTCAATCTCTATCTCAAGTGGCCCATCTGGGCGACGGTGCCCACGGGAGTCGTTATGGCCGTGCTTGCGGGACTGCTCTTCAGCGTGCCGGCGCTGCGCCTGCGCGGCCCGTATTTCTCTTTAGTAACGCTGATCTTGCCCTTAGCCGCCGCGCGCTTAGTTATTATTCTCGCCGACTGGACGGGCGGAGAGCTGGGGAAATTCGGGGTGACGCCGCTGTGTCAAGATTCCCTGCTCAACGCGCTCGACGGGGTACTCTCGCGCTTGCACATCTCTATAGAAGCGTTTCGGCTCTACCAATACTGTAATTACTATGTCTTCTGGGTGCTGCTGGCCCTTGTCGGGACGATATTAGTCTGGCTGAGCAGCTCGCGCATCGGTAAAATATTAGAGGCGATCCGTGAGAATGAAGAGGCCGTCGAAGCTGCGGGGATCAATGCGGCAAAATATAAGATCTTCGCGTTTGCGATCAGTGCGTGTGTTGTGGGTCTGGGAGGAGCGCTCTCGGTGCACACGAACGAAGCCGTGTTTTTCAACTCGTTGCTCTCGCTGACGTCGTCCATCGAGATGATTGTCGCCTCGGTGATCGGGGGGATGGGGACGATCGTTGGGGCGTTGTGGGGGGGGCTGCTCGTTCGAGGGGGCGAGCAAGTGATCAGGGAATTGGCCCAGCTGAAGCTGCCCATCGGCGCAGAAGGGCTTGCGCTCTCGTTCTTGGAGCGGTGGGCGACGTTCATCTTCTTCGCGCTGTTATTAGTGTTACTCTTCTTCGCGCGGCAGGGGCTGCTGCCGCTGCTGGCGGGGCTTTCTCGAAGAGCCAAGAGAGGAGGCAGTGAGTAGTGGTCCTCTTGCAGGTGGAGAACTTGCGCAAATCGTTTGGAGGCCTGATGGCCGTCAAAGATCTGTCGTTTCACGTAGAAGCCGGGGAGATCTTGGGGCTGATCGGCCCCAACGGCGCGGGCAAGAGCACCGTCTTCAATCTCATCATGGGGATGCTCAAGCCCGACATAGGGAATATCCTCTTCAAGGGGCGCGACATCACCGGGTGGCCGACCTATAAGATCGTGGACGCGGGGATCGCGCGAGTCTTCCAGATCGCTCGGTATTTCCCAAGAAAGACCGTCTACGAGAACGTCGAGATCTCGGCGATCCCCAACGAGATCTTCGTCCGTGCTGGTGACCCTGCCACGAAGACTCTCACGTGTTGTGCGCGCACGGGGCTGTGTACCAATGAGCACTGTCCTGGGGGTGAACGGTGCATCTGCCGCTCGGAGCTGCCGGGGATGCTCCCCCAGGGCGGGCTGAGACGCTTGGAGTTAGCTCGCGCCATCGGTACCGACCCAGAGCTCTTATTATTAGACGAGCCCTTTGCTGGGCTCTCTCATTCGGAAGTGGACGAGATCTCCCACTTAATAGCGAGCCTCCGCGACGAGGGACAAACGATCGTCCTGGTAGATCATAATATGCGCGGGGTCATGCGTTTAGTGGACAGAATTGTCGTGCTCTGCTTTGGCGAGAAGCTTGCCGAGGGATCTCCCGAAGAAGTGGCGCGCAATCCTCAAGTCCAAGAAGCCTATCTCGCCGGTGGTGGCCTGTAGGATGCTGACCATCGAGGACCTCAATGTGCACTACGCCAAGGCCCATGTCTTGAAGAACGTCAGCTTGAGCGTCTCGTCGGGGGAATTCGTCTCGGTCATTGGGCCTAACGGCGCGGGCAAGACCACGCTCTTCCGCACGATCTCAGGGTTAAAAGACGGGGAGGGTCGGATCAGTTTTAACGGGGCTCCTCTGCCGCGCGACCCTGCCAAGGTCGTCCAGTTGGGGGTGATTCACTGTCCTGAGGGGCGCCATCTCTTCCCCGACATGAGCGTCAGAGACAATCTGCTCTTGGGGGCATTCCGTCTCAAGAATTTCGACCCTGACGCCGAATTAGAGAGAGTGTATCGGCTCTTTCCCATCTTGCGGGAGCGGGAGCGCCAGCTAGCGCGGACGCTCTCCGGGGGCGAGCAACAGATGGTAGCGATCGGGCGGGCGCTGATGGGCCGCCCAGAGCTCTTACTCTTAGACGAGCCGACGTTGGGGCTGGCCCCAATCGTGCGCAAGGCGATTGCTGAGGCACTCAAGCAGATCAACGACTCCGGAGTGACGATTCTCTTGGCCGAGCAGAACGTGCCGTTTGCCCTGGCTCATGCGCATCGGGTCTATCTGCTGGAGACGGGTGTGATTGTGAAGGAGGGCACACCTGAGGAATTCCGCGCCGACGCTCATGTCCAGCAGGTCTATCTGGGCGGGGTGTGAACTTGGCAAACAGGGCTCATTGTGCTAGACTCACTCTATGATCCCGCTGCGCGACTATAGACACAGTAGCTCGTTCCCAGTCATCACTGTAGCGATTATCGTTCTCAATATCTTGGTCTTTCTCTATCAATTCTCGCTGAGCAACGCTCCGGCAACGGAGAACACCCGCCAGTGGGTGCGCGCCTGGCAACAGGCCGGATGCGATATTCCTCCGGGGATTCTCTATCAATTCTCTCGTCCCTTCGGTCGCTTCTCGCAGATCACGGCCGAGGACGAGTTCACCTTTCGCTTCGGGGTCATGCCCTGCGAGATCACCCGTGGGGTTGATCTGCCCCCAGTGATACCCTTTGCAGTCTGGTTCACGCTGCTGACAGCGATGTTCATGCACGCGGGGTTCTGGCACATCTTGGGGAATATGTGGTACCTATGGATCTTCGGGGACAACGTCGAAGACGTCTTTGGGCGAGTGGGGTTTGTGCTCTTTTATCTTCTGTCGGGGTTGGCTGCGGCGTTTGCGCAGATTTTCACCAACCCAGACACAGTGATCCCGATGGTGGGGGCCAGTGGCGCGATCTCTGGGGTGCTCGGCGCGTACTTTGTGCTCTTCCCTTATGGGAGGGTCTTGACGCTGGTGCCGCTCTTCCCGTTCTTCATCAGGTTGATCGAGCTGCCCGCAATCTTTCTCTTGGGCTTTTGGTTTGTTCTCCAATTTCTTGGGGGGATTTCAAGCCCTGTGGAGGGCGGCGGCGTCGCGTATTGGGCACACGCCGGAGGGTTTGTCGCCGGAGCCCTCTTGGCGCTTCTTGTGAAACGCCGCGTCAGACCCTCGTACTTTCTCTGACTTCTGATTTCTTATTTCTTATAATACTGCGCGTTGATCGCGATAAAGTTCTTCCATTGTTCGGGGACGTCTTCTTCAGGGAATATTGCTTGCTCTGGGCAGACCGCAGCGCAGGCCCCACAGTTGATGCACGTGCTCGGATCAATGTAGAGCTGGCGCACGTTGGGAAAGTCCGGCTCATCGGGGCGGGGATGAATGCAATCGACAGGGCAGACCTGCACACAGTCCGTATGCTTTTTATCTATGCACGGCTGACAGATGACAAACGCCATGATGCCTCCTTCAGCACAGCTTTACGGGTCAGTATAGCAGACTATTTCTGTCCGGGCAAATTAGAATCTCGTGAAGCTCATCTTCTCGTCAATGTGAGCGACGGTATGAGCAATCAGCGTGTAGGCGTTCTCTAAGTCTGCGAGCGAGACCAGCTCACACGGGCTATGCATATAGCGATTGGGGACGGAGACCAACCCAGCGGCGATCCCTGCGCGCGTCATCTGCATGGCATACGCGTCCGTGCCCATGCCGCGCGGCTCGCCGCTGAGCTGATAGGGGATCTTCTTCGCTTGCGCTGTCTCCACCAAGAGATCAACAACTTTGTGATTATACGTGGGCCCGCGGCCGATCATGGGGCCCTGGCCAACTTTGGCCGCGCCGACGCGCTTCTGCTCTTCGGCCATCGTCGGGAAATCCGTGGCGAAGCCGACGTCCACCGCGATCCCCACTAACGGGTCAATGCCGTAAGCGCTCGTATGCGCGCCGCGCAGCCCGACTTCCTCTTGGACGGTGGCGACGGCGTAGACTTCGACTTTGGGCTTGAGCGTGGCGAGCAGCCGCGCCGCTTCCAAGACGACGAACGCCCCGGCTTTGTCGTCAAATCCACGCGAGACGACTAGCCCATTTCTCAGCTCCATGAAGCCGTAGTCAATCACAGCGGGGTCGCCAATGCGGACTAACTTTTCGGCTTCAGTTTTGTCTTTGGCGCCGATGTCGATCCAGAGCTCTTCGATCTTGGTCACTCTATTCCGGTCTTCTTCTTTGATGAGATGGACAGGTTTCTTGCCGATGACGCCGGGGATTTTGCCGGCTTGGGTTCTGATCCAGACGCGCTGGCCTTGGACGATTTGCGGGTCCCAGCCGCCGATCTGCCCAAAGTACAAAAAGCCTTGGTCGTCAATATGGGTGATCATGAAGCCGATCTCGTCCATGTGCCCGGCGAGCATCACTCTGGGTTTACCGCCCTTATTGACGACGGCGATGACGTTGCCTTGGGTATCGGAGCGGACTTCGTCAGCGAAGGTTCTGGCCTCCTCGGCCCAGACTTGGGCGGCTTCGTCTTCGTAGCCGGAGGGACTGACTGTGGCCAGCAGTCTCTTCAAAAACTCTAAGGAACGACTTTCCATATATGAGCTCCTTCCACAAGATATAGAGTTGTCCCAATTATCCGGTTGATCTCTCTTCTTGTCAAACTGCTATCGCATTGGTTGACGAGATCTGAGAGAGCCGTTATAATGTGCGAGCGTGGGGGTGTGGTGTAGTGGCCTAACACGCTGCCCTGTCAAGGCAGAGATCGCGGGTTCAAATCCCGTCATCCCCGCCACCAGGCTTCGCCTGGAAAGCTTCGCTTGACGTCCATCTTCGCCAGCTTACAGCTGGCGAAGGCGAAGCCCACGCGCAGCGTGCCGAGGTAGCTCAGTTGGTAGAGCACAGGACTGAAAATCCTGGTGTCGGCGGTTCGAGTCCGCCCCTCGGCACTGAGATGTCTCGCAGAGCGACCAATAAGAAGGGGCCACCTACCGTGCGGTTCAGTGTAAGCATTGTGATTGAACCGGATGAAGACGGCTACTATGCTTATTGCCCAGCTCTCAAAGGGCTTCACACGTGCGGAGCCACAGAGAGCGAGGCCTTAGAGAACGCGAAGAATGCAGCTACTGCCTATATCCGGTCTTTGATCAAGCACAATGAGCCGATCCCTGTGGGTGTCATGGTTCAAAAAGCCGCGAAGAAGGCCAGGGCACCCCGCGCTTGGCGTCATATTCAGCAAGTCGTCGTAGCTACAGCATGAGTTTTCCCCCGCATATCTGGGATCAGCTCAAAAACATCACTGCGGACAGGCTGATAAGGGCTTTAGTCAAAGACGGTTGGCAGCAGGACGAGAAGCAAGGTTCTGATCTGGTTTTTCGTCATTCTGATGGTCGTCGTGTCACCATTCATTATCATCCAAGAAAGACCTACGGCCCTAAACTGCTGAAAAATCTGCTCAAGGACATAGGATGGGCTGAAGAGGACCTGAAAAGATTAAAAATTGTAAAGCCTTAGCAGCTACTGCGTGTCGGCGGTTCGAGTCCGCCCCTCGGCACTTCTGCTCACTTGCATCTCTCCCAGCTTTCCCGCTAAACTGTAAAAACCATACTCTATCACAGAAGGAGAGAGCCCATGACCTATCCCAGGGAGTATCGCTACACCAAGGAGCACGAATGGGTCAAGCTCGAAAACGGGAAGGCTCGAGTCGGTATCACGCATCACGCCCAGCACGAGCTGGGAGACATCGTCTACGTCGAGTTGCCCAAGGTCGGCACCAAAGTCACACAGATGCAGGAGTTTGCCACCGTCGAGTCCGTCAAGGCCGTCTCGCCCATCTACGCCCCCCTCAGCGGCGAGATCGTCGAAGTCAACAGAGAGTTAGAGACCAAGCCCGAATTGATCAATCAATCCCCGCACGAGCAGGGTTGGATCGCGATCATCGCGGCGAGCAACATCAACGAACTCGACACCCTGCTGACAGCCGAACAGTACGAGCAGCACATCGGGGGGCACTGATCAGCTATGTCCTCGTTCGAGTTCATCCCCACTACCCCAGAAGACCAACGCAAGATGCTCGCTGAGATCGGGCTTGCTGATATCGAAGAGCTCTTTGCTGATATCCCGGCTGAAGTCCTCAAGAGATTCAAGCCCATGGGGGTAGAGCCCTTGAGTGAGCTCGAAGCTCGCCAGCTGCTCACCGGGCTGGCGCAGCAGAACGCCCATACGGAGCAGTACGTGAGCTTCCTCGGCGGCGGCATCTACGACCATTACGTGCCCGCGATCATCCCCCATCTGGTCTCGCGCGGGGAATTCTTGACGTGCTACACCCCCTACCAAGCTGAGCTCTCCCAAGGGACGCTCACCTGGATGTTCGAGTTCCAGACGATGATCTGCGAGCTAACGGGCATGGAGGTCGCAAATTCATCAATGTATGATGGGGGCTCGGCCCTCGCCGAAGCCATGCTCATGGCTAAAAACGTCACGGGAAGAAAGAAATTTTTAATTGCCAAAAGTCTCAATCCCCATTATCGTCAGTGCTTGGAGACCTACGCCTGGGGCGCGGGCCTCGAGCTTGCCGACGTGCCCTTTGCCGAAGACGGGCAACTGGATCGTTCGGCTATCTCGAGCGAAAATATTGCTGGGCTGATCGTGCAGACCCCAAACTTCTTCGGCGTGATCGAAGATCTCACAGGGCTGAAAGAGCTGATCAAAGACGCGTTTCTGATCGTGAGCGCCAACCCGATCGCGCTGGGGATCGTGGCGCCGCCGGGAGCCTTCGGCGCTGATATCGTCGTAGGTGAGGGGCAGCCGCTGGGGATCGCTCAAAGCTTTGGCGGCCCCTTGCTGGGAATCTTTGCGACCCGGATGAGCTACGTGCGCAAGATGCCGGGGCGCATGGCTGGGCGCACCCTCGACGCTGATGGGCGCGTCGGCTATGTCATGGCCTTGCAGACCAGAGAGCAGCACATCAGAAGAGAAAAAGCGACTTCGAATATCTGCACCAACCAAGCCTTGATGGCCCTCATCGCGACGATCTATTTGGCGACGCTGGGGCGGCGCGGCCTGAGAAGATTGGCCGAGCTCAACCTCCAGAAAGCCCACTACCTCGCAGAGAGGATCTCCAAGCTCCCAGGGTTCGCTCTGCGCTTTTCTGGACCGTTCTTCAACGAGTTTGTCGTTCAGACGCGCAAGAAGCCCACAAGACTGTTAAAAGCCCTGCACGACGAGGGCTTCTTGGGCGGCCTTGATCTTGCGCCCTACGAGCTCTTAGATGGCAATAATCTCTTAGTGGCCGTCACCGAAAAGCGCACGCGCGACGAGATGGATCGCTTTGTCAAGGTGCTGAAAGGAGCATAATATGGGAACGACGATCTTCGATATAGGCGAGGAGAGTCGCACGGGGTTGAGGCTCCCCGCCCTCGATGTTCCAGAGAAAAACGTAACCGAGCTGATCCCCGTCGGGCTCATCCGCAAAGAAGACCCCAAGCTTCCCCAGGTCTCACAAGTCGAGATCGTGCGACACTACACCAAGCTCTCACGGATGAACTACGGCGTGGATAACGGCATCTACCCCCTGGGCAGCTGCACGATGAAGTACAATCCCCGCATCAACGAAGATATGGCGCGGCTGCCAGGGTTCGCCCACGCCCATCCCCTGCAAGGGGACAAACTGTCGCAAGGAGCGCTCAGACTGATGTACGAGCTGGGGGAGTATCTCTGCGCCATTGGGGGCATGGACGCGATCACGCTGCAGCCCGCAGCGGGCGCCCACGGGGAACTGACCGGGATGCTCTTAATCAAGAAGCACTTCGAGCGGACCAAAGAGCTTCATAAGCGCACCAAGATACTCTTACCCGACTCGGCTCATGGAACTAACCCTGCTTCAGCAGCTACGATGGGGTTTGAGGTCGTGCCCATCCCTTCGGACGGGCGCGGCCTGGTGGACTTAGAAGCCCTCAAAGCCCATCTGAGCGAGTCCGTCGCCGGGATCATGCTCACCAACCCCAACACCCTGGGGCTCTTCGAGACGGATATTTTAGAGATCACCAAGCTCATACACGATGTGGGCGGCTTCGTCTACTATGACGGAGCGAATCTCAATGCGATTGTGGGGCGGGCTCGCCCCGGTGACATGGGCGTTGACATCGTGCATTATAACCTACACAAGACGTTTAGCACGCCGCACGGGGGGGGCGGCCCAGGCTCCGGCCCCGTCGCGGTCGTCAAGAAGCTCGAGCCATATCTGCCGGTGCCGCGGATCGTCAAAGAGAACGGGAAATACTCTCTGGACTACGAGCGCCCGCACTCAATCGGGAGAGTCCACTCGTTCTATGGGAACTTTGGGGTGCTCGTCCGGGCGTATACGTACATTCGGATGATGGGCGACGCGGGCCTGAGAGCCGTGAGCGCCAACGCAGTGCTCAACGCCAATTATTTGCGGGCCCGGCTCAGCAAATTCTACAAAGCCCCTTATGATCGGATCTGTATGCACGAGTTCGTGCTGACGACCAAGGGCATGTCCGAGGAGATCCGCACCTTAGATGTCGCCAAGAGATTGATAGACTACGGGGTCCATCCGTCCTCGATCTACTTCCCGTTGATAGTGCCCGAGGTGATGATGATCGAGCCCACGGAGACGGTGAGCAAAGAAGAACTAGATCGGTTTGCCGAGGCGCTCATTGCCGTTGCCCGCGAGATGAAGGAGAACCCGCAGGTGCTCAAAGAGGCCCCTCACGCAGTGCCGGTCTATGGGGCTTCGGTGCGGCGGCTGGACGACGTGCGAGCGGCCAAGGAGCCGATCCTGCGAGGCTGAGCGCAAAGAGCGCTTTCATATTATTGGTAAGCCCTTTGGCTTTCGATTTCTTATAGGGTACAATAGGGCCTGACGGGCTGGCCCGTCAGGGAGGAATTTATGAAGAAGTCGTGGCTGATCGCTGGAGCTGTCATTGCTATTGTCGTCTTCGCGCTTGTCTTGATCTTGACCAACACCGGACAGAAGTCGTCCGCGCCGCCACAACCAACGGCCCAACCTCAAGAACCTCAACCACCAGAAACAGTTACAGCGCCGCCGACATCTCCCGTCGTGGCTCCACCGCAAGAGCCTCAATCACCGCCGGTGACCGTGCCGCCAACCCCCAGGCCAGAAGTGAAGAACCCCGACACATACGTCGTCGTCGGCATCGGGGATTTTATAGACACGCTCGACCCCGCCGCAGCCTATGATACGGGCTCCGGGAGCATTATCTTCAATATCTACGAGACGCTGATCTTCTTTGACGGCCCGCACCCGGATAAGTTCGTCCCCTGGCTGGCCACGGCTGTGCCCAGTTTAGACAATGGGCTTATCAGAGATGATGGGCGCACCTATGTCTTCCCTATTCGTCAAGGCGTGAAGTTTCACTACGGCCCAGTCAAGGACATCAACGGCAACGAGATCCCCGGCAGCGGAATTCTCACCCCCGAAGACGTCGAGTACTCCTTCGAGCGCGGGATGCTCCAGGATCGTGCGGGCGGCCCTCAATGGCTCTTATTAGAGCCCCTGCTCGGCGTCTCTTCGATCCTAGAGCTAGCCAAACAAGTCGAGAATGAACTGCACGGCACAGACCCTAGCGCAATCAAATCGATAGACGACGTCAGCCCCGAAGGATTAGAAGAAGTCTGCCGGCGCGTCAAAGCGACCGTCGAAGTTGAAGATGGCAACGCCGTCTTTCACTTGAAAGAGCCGTTCGCGCCGTTCTTGCAGATCCTCGTGGGCATGTGGGGCTCGATTGTAGATCGGGAGTGGGTCATGACCGAGATCAAAGATATTAATAAAAAAGCGGGCTGGGACGGTAGCTGCGCCACCTGGAGACAGTTCTACGACCTGCCCACCGAAGAGAGCGAGCTCTTTAATATTACGAACGGCACAGGGCCGTATATCTTAGAGCGCTGGCGCCGTGAAGAAGAGATCGCCCTCAAAGTCTATAAAGATTACTGGCGCGAGCGCCCGGCATATCTCAACGTCAATATCAAATTCAATCGCGAGTGGGCTACCCGCTTACTGATGCTCCAAAACGGCGATGCCGATGCTGTCACGATCTTGCCGCGCAACCGCGACCAAGTCTACCCCTTGGTAGACCAAGGGCTGGTCACAATGTACAAGGACCTACCCGATCAGTGTATGTCGTTCTGGATGCCCAATCAGAAAGTCAACCCGGAGAATAATCCCTATATTGGATCTGGGAAACTTGACGGCGACGGCATCCCGCCCGGCTTCTTCAGCGACGAAGACGTGCGCAAAGCGTTTGCGTATGCATTCGATTGGGATACGTATATTACAGAAGCCCTCGAGGGCGATTCCGTCCAGGCCAAGACGATCATGATCAAAGAGGTCTTCGGGTACAACCCCGATGTGCCCTACTACTCTCTCGATCTAGAAAAAGCGACGGAGCATTTCAAGAGAGCCTGGGGCGGACAAGCCTGGGAGAAGGGGTTTAAGCTCTTCATGCCCCATGTGCCCGGGGGCAGCCGCGTCGCTCTGGATATTCTTAAGCAAAACCTAGAGAAGATCAATCCCAAGTTCAAGCTCGAAGCCCTCGAATTCCAAGGGACGCAGATCACCCAAGACTTCAATAACGATAAGATCCCCTTCGACAGCAGCGGCTGGTGCCAAGACTATCACGACCCGCACAACTGGGCCTACCCGCTCCTAGGGAGCACCGGCTACTTTGGGCGTTTCTTGGACATCGAGCCCAATCTCCAAAAGCAGCTCGATGATCTGATTTTACAAGCGCGGCGCGAGCTCGATCCTGAGAAGCGCAAAGAACTCTATTATCAGATCGAGCAGCTCAATTACGATCACGCCCTGCTCATCCCCATCGAGCAAGGGGTCTTTAAGAGATTTACGCGGAGCTGGGTCAAGGGCTTCTTCTGGAACATGGCCTACGTGGGGACATATTATTGGTACTTGTGGAAGGAGTAAATGCTCGGGTTTATCGTACGGCGGCTGCTCTTTCTCCCGTTTCTCTGGTTCGCTATCACGCTGTTGACGTTTCTCTTGCTGGAGCCCCTGGGGCCCTATCAGCGCGTGGCGATCTTTCTCAACGTTAACCCTGAGCAAGCCTTCGGGGGCAAACTCACCAAAGAGCAGCTGCAAAGACTGATCGAAAAATACGGGTTGGATCAGCCCGCTATCAATCAATATCTTCGCTGGATCAAACAGGTCTTCCAAGGGAACTTTGGCTGGTCGAAAGTGGCGCAGAAGCCCGTCTTTGAAGCGATTCGCGAGCGCCTGCCCGCAACGTTTGAGCTTGGGCTCTATGCCGTGCTTCCCGTCGTGCTGGTAGCTATCTGGCTTGGCGTGTTGTCGGCGGTCCATCACAATAAACCCATAGATCACGCGATGCGCTTCTTCTCCATCACAGGGTACTCCCTGCCCACGTTCGTCTTCGGGATCTTTGTGCTGATGTTTTTCTATGGGATATTGGGCTGGTTTCCGCCGGGGCGGCTGAGCTTCTGGGCCGAGCGCATCGTCTACGATGCGAGTCAGTTTACGCGCTACACCGGGCTCAACACTATAGACGCGATTCTCAACAATCGGTGGGACATCTTCGTCGACGCGCTGCGCCATATTATCTTGCCGGTGCTGACGCTCTCCTATCTGAGCTGGGCGGGGCTGCAGCGCGTCACGCGCTCCAGCATGCTTGAGACGCTCAGACAAGATTATATTACGACGGCGCGTGCCAAGGGCCTGACCGAGAGAATCGTCATTCTCAAGCACGGCCTGCGCAACGCCCTCATCCCCGTGACGACGATCGCCGTGCCCACCGTGATCGGGCTGATGCTCTCGGGTGTTGTGATCACCGAGACTGTTTTTAACTACAAGGGCTTGGGCTTGCTCTCCGTAGATGCGACGCTGCAATTTGACGTGCCCATGGTGCTGGGGTTCACCCTGATAGGGACGTCGCTGATCGTCTTGACCAATCTCTTAGTAGATATCTTGTATGTCTTTATTGACCCACGGGTGCGATACGATTAGCTATGCTGAAACGTCTGCTGAAGAACCCGCTCTCGCTGACGGGAATTGTTCTGCTCGTGATCTTCTTCTCTATAGCGATTGGTGCGCCGTGGCTGGCGCCGCCTCCGAAGCCCTGCCCATCGTTCTTCTATTACATTGTGCCCGATTGGTTGCTGCGCCCTTTTCTGAGGGAGCTGCCCTGCGAGCCGTTCCGCATCCCGCGCGACGGCTTCCGAGCGACCCCCTTGCCCCCAGACCCACAAGCATGGAATACTTTCCCTCCGAGATTAAAAGACGAGTTCGGCAGGATGCTCCATCCGTTGGGGACGACCGAGAATCGCTATGACATTTGGTACGGGCTCGTCTGGGGGACGCGCACCGCGCTCATCGCCGGAATCTTGATCGTCGGGTGCACAGTGCTTTTGGGGATTCTCATCGGGGCGATGTCGGGGTATTTTGGAGGCTGGACGGACTCGGTCTTGATGCGCGGGGTAGATTTTGTCTTGGCACTGCCGACGTTCTTGATGACGTTAGTAATTCTTTCGATCTGGGGGCGTGGGCTGGACAAGATCGTCTTAGTAAATATTCTCTTTGGCTGGGCGGGCTATGCGCGCTTTGTGAGGGGGATTATTCTGTCGGTGCGGGAGCGGGAGTTCATCGCCGGGGCGAAAGCGTTGGGCGCGAGCCATTGGCGCATTATCTTTCGGCACGTCCTGCCCAACTCGATCTATCCCGTCTTGATCTTAGCGTCGTTGGATATTGGCTCGATTGTGCTGGGGCTGTCGGGGCTGAGCTTTTTGGGGCTCGGTCAAGGAGAAGACTACGCCGACTGGGGGCAGATGATCGCGTTTGCGAGGAACAGAATCGTTGGGGTTGCCGGAGGCGACGTGATGCAGTATTGGTACACCTGGGTCTTTCCGGGGATGACGATCACGCTATTTGTGCTCGCCTGGAATCTGTTGGGCGACGCGGTGCGAGACATTCTCGACCCACGGCTGCGGGGCATGCGTTAAGCTCTCCTGGCACAGGGGCCATATTGCAAGGTGCGCCTACTCGTGCTAAGATCAAGGAGTATGTCAACGAATAAGGTGCTTCGTCGTAGCTTCATAGTAGGCTTCGTCACCGTTCTTGTGGTGGCTGGGCTGTGGGGGCTCTTTGCTGTGCGTGGGCAACAGCCCACTGCTGCTCCGCTCTTCAGCCCGCTCTTTGAAGCCTATCAGCGGATCAAATCGAATTTTTATAAGCCCGAAGACGCCCCCGATGCGCGCCTGCTCAAAGGGGCTATCCAGGGCATGGTCGAAACCCTGGGCGACCCCTACAGTCGGTATCTCTCCCCAGAAGATTACCGTCAATTCAACGAGGGGTTCGAGAAAGAAGTCGTGGAGGAGTTTGGCGGGCTGGGGATGCAGATCGAGGTCCGCGACGGCAAGCTCTTGGTCGTCGCGCCGCTGCACGACACTCCCGCAAGTCGCGCGGGCATCGAGGCCGGTGATTGGATCGTCGAGATTGATGGGCAATCTACCGACGGGATCACCCAAGAACAAGCCGTCAAAAAGCTGCGCGGCCCCAAGGGGACTTCAGTCACTCTGAAGATCCGCCGCGAAGACGGCTCGGAAAAGACTTTTGAGATCGTGCGCGAGATCATCACTATAAAGATCGTGAGCCACAGCGTGCTCGCCAATGGTCAAGTCGGGTACATCCAAGTCTATACGTTCAACACCCTCACCCGCGTAGACGTCGAGAAGGCTCTGAAAGATCTGCTCGCGCGGGGGGTCAAGGGCCTCATATTAGACTTGCGTAATAACCCCGGCGGGCTGCTCAACCAAGCCGTAGATTTAGCGAGCTTATTCGTTGACGAAGGGCCGGTGCTCAAGGTCCAGAGCCGCAACGGCTCCGAAGTCTATAACTCCAAGGGCAATCGCTATCCCAATCTCCCCCTCGCTGTGCTCGTCAACCGTGGGACAGCGAGCGCTTCGGAGATCGTCGCCGGGGCGATCCGAGACCATCAGATGGGGGTGCTCTTCGGCAAGAGGACCTTTGGGAAGGGCGTCATTCAGACGTCGTTCACCCTGAGCGACGGCTCGGCGCTGTTACTCACAACTGCAGAATATTTCACTCCCAAAGGCCGGCGTGTGCACGAGACCGGTCTCACCCCCGATGTCATCACAGAGCGAGAGTCCGAGACGCTCCAGCGGGCTCTCCAATGGGTGCTCAGCCAAGCGGGCAAGACCTGTCCCTGTCTTCCTCCCCCCAGCAATGATCGCAGTGCGCGGGCTCGTCCATCGCCTTTCCTCGTTTGGTTCACGCCCTAGGGTGCTGTTGGACGGGGTCGATCTGTCGGTTGAACGAGGCGAGATCGTCTTACTCACAGGGCGCAACGGCGCGGGCAAGACGACCTTAGCTCGCTATATGGCCGGCCTGCTCATCCCTACGCACGGGACAGTCACCGTTGACGGGATGAAGACAGATCAAGACCCTCGCGCGATCCGCCGCTGCGTCGGGCTGCTCTTTCAAGAGAGCCATAAGCAGCTCATTGCCCAGACGCCGCTCGAAGACGTGGCCTTCGGGTTGGAGAACCTCGCTCTCCCTGCCGAGACGATTCGCGTCCGGGCGTGGCAGGCGTTGGAGCGGGTCGGGCTGCACCAGAAAGCCCTCTGCGATATCGGGACGCTCACCCCTGCAGAGCGCCAGCGCGTTGCCCTGGCCGGCATCCTCGCGATGGCCCCGGCGTATTATATTCTCGACGAGCCCGACCGAGCAGCCGATCGCGAGGGAATAGCGCTCTTGACATCTTTGGTTCGTGAACTGCGTTCGGAGAACAAGGGGGTTCTCATCATCTCGCATAAGGAGTTCTGGAAAGAGCACGTGGATCGCACGGTGCGCTTAGAGCATGGGCGTGTCAGCTCTTCCCTGTCACATTCACCCTCACCCCTCTGCTCCCCTCTCCCTCGGAGGGGAGAGGGGACGGGGGTGAGGGTGGGTCCCTCTGGGGGATTTCATCTACGCGCACGAGATCTCAGCTTTGCCTATGACACTGCCCTTGTTCTCAGAGATTTTTCGGCCGACGTGACCGCGGGGGAGTTTCTTGTCATCACCGGGCCGGAAGGCTCAGGGAAGACGACCCTCGTCGAATTGCTCGCGGGGCTGGTGGAGCCGACCTCCGGCTGCGTCTTGTGGAACGACACCCCCCTGCACGCCCTGAGAGCCAGCGAGCGTGTCCGCTGCGTGGGACTGGTCTTTCAGGAGCCGCACCAACAGCTTCTCGGTGAAAGCGTCAGGGAAGAGCTTCTCCTTGGGCTGAGAGCGCAGGGGATCGGCTCAGCCGAAGCGGAGCAGCGAGCCCGATGGGCCTGTGAAGCTGTCGGACTGGACTGGGATCTCGTCGGGGAGCAAGCGTCTCATCAGTTGAGCGTGGGCGAGCAAGCCCGCTTAGCTATTGCTGCAGTGCTGGCTATCTATCCCAGGGTGCTTATTCTTGACGAGACGCTCGCGGCGCTTGACCCTGCTGGGCAGGCTGAGCTTCTCGCGCTCTTGCGTACACTCCACGCTCAGGGGACGACAGTGCTCCTCGTAACTTCTGACGATACTCTCGCAGACGGCACTCGTCTGTGGAAGCTTGATGGCGGGCGGCTCCTCTACGACGGTCCACCGGAGGCACAATGAGCACGTTCAAGGGGCGTCTTCGCATTGCAGGTGGTCTCGCGCTTATCTTATTGGGAGGGACTGTCTTGCTCTTTTATCGGGGGGAAGAGTTCAGCTTCTTGATAGGTCTAGGGAGCATTGGTGTGGGCCTTGGGTTCCTATGGCGCTTGTGGAATCAGAGTAGATAAAGAATGAGGGCTCAATCGGGTGACCGATCGAGCCCTGCCTTCCTTACCCTCACCCCTAGCCCCTCTCCCTTGGGAGGGAGAGGGGAGAACTGAGAGGGGTGAGGGGTTCAGTTAGTTATGCGACGCGAACCCGAAGACCGTCCCAAAGTTCACCACGCCCTGGATACAGGTCGTCTTCCCGCCGCCTTGCACCACAAGCACGAAGGTACCTAACGAGGTGTAGGGGAGGCTCGCCGTGCTGAACGACCCAATGAACCCAAAGGTGAAGCTGCCAAACGAGGTGAACCGCTGGAAGGAGAGCGCCGGGCCGAGAGACTGTATTTGTAGTGCGTTAAAGAAGAACCCGGCGTCTTTGATTTGCATCACCCCGGGCAGGCTCACGATCGGGGCTCCACTCCCGATGGCCACGGTGAACGGGAATTGGTTAGGCAAGCCCGAACAGGCCGCGGGCATCATAATGGGGAATGGCCAGGGGAACGGGAAGGGGAACGGGAACGGCCCGGGGAAAGGCGAGAAGAACCATCCGAAGAAGAACAGCAAGAGAGTGAACGGCGTGAAGATCGGCGGTGTCGTGACGATGATGATGACCACGATCTGGCCCGTGAAGATGTCAATGAGCACGAAGATCGGGTCCTCGCCAATGGCCGTCAAGTACTTCCCTGCTGGGATGGTGTACCCGGAGACCGTCGCGCTCTGATTGAGCTGGAGCACTCCGGTAAAGATATATGTGTTCTTGATCTGCTCGATGTTGATCTGTTGGGGTGCAGTGCTCAGTGGCGCGGCGTTCTGTCCCTGGGGGACCTGAGTCGCTTGAGCTTGCGCGAGCGCTTGAGCCAAGCCCGCCGCTTGGAGCTTAGCCATGATCTGCGTGGAGAGTTGCGCAAATTGCGGCGAGCCCGGCGTGATCACCTGCTGGACGGTGAACCCCGATGGCGGCTGAGCCGGCGGCTGTGGCTGACCCACGGGTACGCAGTTGGGCGGCGTCCCCACATAGCCCGGCGGGCAGGTCGGCGGCTGCGGTTGCCCGGGGACGACTTGCAAGTTCGCCACAGCCGTGGCGACTTTTGCTGTAGGGACGATCGCTTGGATGGCTTGCTGGATCTGTTGGCCTACCGCTTGCGGATTGCTTCCCAGCAGTGGGAAATCGCCGCTGCCGCCTTCAAGCTGTGGGATGCGCTCCGTTGACGCGATGATCTGCACGTACTCTGGGCCAAACGGCGGCGAGCAGACTAACCTATACGTGGCGACACCCGGCAGCGTGTGCCAGTTTGTATTGTTGATTTGATTGTTCGGCTCGAACCGATTCGGCAGGAGACGGGTGACGTTATTGCCCTGAATGTCGAGAATATACGCAAAGTATGGGGCTTCACTGGCTCGATACTGAATCTCGATGGTCTGTCCAACAGCACAGACGGGGCGGCTCACTTGGATGAACGCCTGGAACTCGGACGGCTGGATGACGATCCCTAACGGCGATGGTTGTCCCTGGCTGAAGCTTGGGGTCACACCGACCAAGCCCAGCAAGACAACCCCTAAAACGACAAGGCTGAGACGCTTCATAGAGGTCCTCCTTCTGGAAGGGCTGCTCCCTTCCGAGTTAGTGCTTGTCAGAGCTACCCTGCGGAGCATCACCCCCATGGCAGGGTGCCTGATGCACTAGTATATAGTAACGAGGGCACCCCGGCGTTTCATCAAGGTTGGGGTTGCCATCTTTTCCAAGATATATTAAGCTCATCGTATGAAGTGTGCGGTCATTGGGGCTGGGGGCTGGGGAACGGCCCTAGCCCGACTCTTGGCGCGTAAGGGCCACGCCGTGCACTTATGGGCGCGACGCCCTCAATTGGCCCAAGAGCTTCACGGTCTCCGGGAGAATAGACAGTATCTTCCGGGAGTCGCTTTGCCGAAGGAGCATCTTGTGATCACCAGCGACCTTGCCCGTGCCGTCGCCGACGCTGAGGTGATCTTATTGGCCGTTCCGTCGTTTGCCATGCGCGAGACGGCCCGCATGCTGCGAGAGATCTCTGCACAGCCACAGGCATGGATCAATCTCGCCAAGGGGCTGGAGCGTGAGTCGCTGCTCACCATGTCGGGAGTGTTACGACAAGAGCTGCAGACTGAGAATATCTTCACGCTCTCCGGTCCCAGCCACGCCGAGGAAGTGGGGCGCGATTTTCCCACCAGCGTCGTGCTCGCCGGCAGAGATCTCTCTCTAGGGGAGAGATTGCAACGGGCGCTCATAACCGAGCGATTTCGCGTCTACCTCAGCGACGATTTGCTGGGGGTCGAATACGGTGGCACAGTGAAGAACGTGATCGCCATAGCCGCGGGGATTCTCGACGGCTTGGGCTACGGAGACAACGCCAAAGCGGCGCTCATCGCGCGCGGCCTAGCAGAGATGGTGCGCCTGGGAGTGCAGTTGGGAGCGCGACGCGAGACGTTCTTTGGGCTTTCGGGTGTGGGCGATTTAGTAGCAACATGCACCAGCGAGCACTCGCGGAACCGTCGAGTGGGGTATCGCCTGGGCAAAGGGGAATCGCTTCAGCAGATTTTGGAGAGCATGACGATGGTCGCCGAGGGCGTCTACGCCACACAAGCCGTGCGCACCCTCGCGCGAAAACACTCCGTCGAAGTCCCGATCACCGAAGCCGTCTATGCGGTGCTCTACGAGGGCGCCAGCCCTCTGGATCAGCTCAACGCCCTGATGACCCGCGAGCCCAAGAGAGAGATTCTATGAAGGCCAGAAAGGAGCCCTATGTCTCTCAAACGAACTCCGCTCTATGAAGCTCACAAGCACTTAGGGGCAAAACTCGTCGAGTTTGGCGGTTGGGAGATGCCCATTCAGTATGCGAGCATCATCGAAGAGCATCACGCCGTGAGATCTGCTGTGGGAATTTTTGACGTCAGCCACATGGGCGAGATCGAGATTACAGGACCCAATGCGCTCGATCTCGTGCAAAAACTCATCACCAACGACGCCAGCCTTCTGAAAGACTATCAAGTGCTGTACTCGCCCATGTGCTACGAGTCCGGGGGCACGGTGGACGATCTACTGGTCTATAAGCTCCCGGATCGCTTCCTGCTTGTGGTCAACGCGGCCAATACTGAGAAAGACTTTGCGTGGGTGCAGCAGAACGCTCAAAAATTCAGAGTCACAGTGAAGAATGCCAGCGCCGAATACGGGGAGATCGCCCTTCAGGGTCCGAAGGCCGAATCGCTCTTGCAACCGTTCACCGAGTGCTCGCTGACTGATCTGCGCTACTATTGGGCGATACAGACGCGCGTGCTGGGCTATGAAGTCTTACTCTCGCGCACGGGCTACACTGGAGAAGACGGGTTCGAGATCTACGCCGGGCCGAGCGTGATCGTGCGCCTGTGGGACGAGCTGATACGTGCCGGAGCCAAGCCCATCGGGCTTGGGGCACGCGATACGCTCAGATTTGAAGCGGGCATGCCCCTCTACGGGCACGAGTTGGACGAACAGACGACCCCCATCGAAGCAAGGCTGGGCTGGACGGTCAAAGAGAAAGATTCTGACTATAACGGCAAAGAAGTCCTGCTCGCGCAGAAGCGCCAGGGCACCCAGAAGAGACTGGTCGGGCTGAAGATGCTCGAGCCAGGAGTGCCCCGTCAGGGGTATAAGATCTTTGCTGACGGAAGAGAAGTCGGAGCTGTCACCAGCGGGATGTTCGCCCCGTCAGTCGGGGCATTCTTAGCGATGGGGTTTGTTGCATCAACCACGCCGCCCACGGCGGCGCTTGAGATCGAGATTCGCGGGCAGAGGAAGAACGCTCAAATAGTGAAGCTTCCGTTCTATCGGGGCAGTGTGAAGAGATAGCGATATGACCATACTCGATCTGGGAAGGCGCGAGTATCGAGAGGTCTGGGACTTGCAGAAGGAGCTTGTGAGCCAGCGCATCTTGGGAGAGATTCCAGACACTCTGATACTCGTCGAGCACCCGCCGGTCTTCACCGTGGGACGCCAGGCTTCGCCTGGACCATTCATCTTACCGCAAAGCGGCACGGTGTCCAGTCCAGACGTAGTCTGGGTCGAACGCGGTGGGGATATCACATTTCACGGGCCGGGGCAGCTGGTGGGCTATTCCATTATAGATTTAAAAAATCGCGGGCGAGACGTCCATCGCTTCCTGCGAGATCTCGAAGAGGTGCTCATTCGCTCTCTCAAAGATTTTTCACTGGAGGCGCAGCGTCGGCCGGGGCTGACGGGCGTCTGGGTAGACTCGAAAAAGATCGCATCCATCGGGATCGCCGTGCGGCGCTGGGTGAGCTATCACGGCTTTGCCCTCAACGTCTCTGTAGATTTGAGCTATTTCCGCATGATCCGCCCCTGCGGCCTCGACGGCACTGTGATGACTTCGATGAGCGAGCTGATGGGCAAAGCAGTCTCTGTAGCAGAAGTGAAGCCCTTTCTCGTGCGCCATTGGCGCGAGGTCTTCTGTCATAAAGATCACGCCTTGAGCGTAGCGCCGATTACGTTGCAGTATTGACTCTGGCCCCCACTTTCGGCTAGACTCAAAGTGGTGAACACCTGTGACTGTGAAGAAGTTCTTTCTCACGCTGGGGTTGATCGTGCTCATCGCTCACGTTCATAGTGTCAGTATAGCTCAGACGTTCGAGCTTCAAATTGAGCAGATCGTAGACCCCACTACGATCTTTACGAAGAGCAGTGAGCAGTCTCCAAGCTCTGCCGCAGTCAAGATTCTCCTGCGCGGGCTGCCCGCCCCAGAAAGGCCCGTGGACGTGGTCTTCTTGCTTGATCGCTCGGCGAGCGTCAATCTCGCGACGGTGAAGAAGATCGGCAAAGAGCTCTTGCACCATCTCAACGGTGACGATCAGATCTCTGTGGTTGGCTTTGCCGAGACGGCCGAGATGCTGCTGCCGCTCTCGCCGGATCGCGCCCAAGCCTATCAGATCATTGACGGAGCACAGCCGGGGAAGAAGACAGCCCTGGGCGAAGCCCTCGCCCTTGCTCTTGACGAATTGATCTCGCATGGTCGCCCCAACGCTGTGCGCGCGATCATACTGCCCTCGGATGGGAACAGTCTCGTGGGGCGCTCGCCCTTGCCCGAAGCCCAGCGCGCCGGGGAGAATAGTATTCCCATCTACGCGCTTGGCCTCAGCGGGGCTCTCAACAGAGTCGCGCTCAGCCAGATCGCACAGAAATCTGGGGGAGCATTCTTTGGCAGCTACAACGCCCAAGTCTATGAGGGCATTCTGAAAAAGCTCGGTCGCCACGCGGTCGCGCGCTTCGTGCGGCTCACCGTCACGCTCCCCGAGCAGATTCTCTTCGAGGGCGCCTTTGAGCCAGCGCAAGTGCGGCGCGGTGCCAAGGGCGCAACGGTCCTCGAATGGAACTTCCCCGTCGTCGTCACCGGCGAGACGAGAACTGTTTCGTTCCAGATCGGCGCGCGAGCTGGGGGAACTATTGAGCTTGGGCACGCTTCGATCATCGCATATCGCGACCCTAAGAACAAGCTTCAGAAGCAAAATATCCCCACGGTGACGCTCACCGTCAATAAGATCAATAAGCCCCCTGTGGCAGCGTTCCAGTTTACACCCGAAACCCCACAAATGGGCGATCAGGTCTGCTTCAACGCTTCGGAATCCCATGACCCCGACGGTAAGCTCGTGCGCTACGAATGGGACTTCGACGGCGACGGCACGTTCGACGAGACCACAACAGAACCCAAAATCTGTCGCATCTTTGAGCTTGCGGGGAATTTCACCGTGACGCTGCGCGTGACCGATACAGACGGCGCGACGGCAGACTTCACAAGGACCCTCACGGTCAGTGGCGTGGGCGCCATGCCGGTGGCGATCCCCCTGGCGCGCTTTGTCTTCTCCCCTGCCGTGCCCAACGCTGGCGAGCCGGTGACGTTCGACGCTTCGGCGTCCCAGTCGGGCAACGGAGAGATCACCCAATACGAGTGGGACTGGAACGGCGACGGAACTTTTGACGAGACCGTGACGACGCCCACCGTGCAGCACACGTTCAGCGATTCTGGGCCGAGAGCAGTGAAGCTGCGCGTGACCAACAGCCAAGGGCGCACCGCTGAGTTCTCTGCGATTGTGACGGTCATCGGGCGCGTCCCCTTGGGGTTTGATATCAATACTGTAGCGACGACAGCGCTGACGGGAGAGATCAGCTTTCCCACTGGGCTTCAGTACTACACCCGTGACGGGCGCGTGACCGACGAAGAACTCAAAGACGCCGCGACACGCTTCGGCATTGGGGTCTATGTGCCGGGGACGCGATATCTGCTCACCCAGCAAGACTTAGAGATGCTCAATCACCTCAATTACAGCTATAAGAATTTCTCGCGCTACCGTGATGTGAGCGCAGCCCAAGCTGAGGGGTATCGTCCCATGGGGGCATTTGTGGCGGGGCTGGGGCAAGTCTATCTGAGTGAGAAGATGTTGAACGCTCCGTTGGCGCTGGCGACGCCGCCGATCTTGCTCTATGACAGCGCGCAGAAATTAGTCGGGGTGCGCTATGTGGCGTTCAAGCCTGACGAGGGGCGCTTGTTCGGGTTCAGTGTTGAGAGCTGGCCCAAGGCCGGTGAAGCGTTTGTGCTGACGATCTGGCTTGTGCCCAACCCCACCGGGCCGTTTGCTGCCAGCAATCCCAATGTGAAGT
>JBBISQ010000014.1:0-26989 GCA_037441155.1 Candidatus Fraserbacteria bacterium | reverse complement strand
TTAAGTTTGCCATATCTCCGTCACCGTTGCAATCCCCGCCCATCCGTTTGGTATAATAAGCCAAAGCTCATAACTAGGAGGGAGAGCAATGCAGCGATTCGTCGGTGCAGTCTTCTTGATTGTGCTCTTGGCTTTTCCAGCCCTGGCGCAAAAGCCCCGAGGGCTGACGCTCTCTACTCAATATCCGGCGCAGTCCGTCCAAGTCGGTGAGACCGTCACTCTATCGCTGACGGTGACCAATCGCGGGCTGGCGCCGCAGATCGTGCGCGTGACTGTAAAAGAAGTCGCTGAGGGCTGGAAGGCTTCGCTGACAGGGGGAGGCCGCCCCGTCCACGCCGTCTACGTTGATACCGATGACTCGGCTTCGTTGAGCTTAAAGCTCGAGCCGCCCGCGGGCGTGCAAGCGGGCACCTATCGCTTTGTCGTGCTCGCCCAAGGGCAGGGCGCGCAGAGCGAACTGCCCATCGAGTTGGCCGTCGAAGCTCAACTGCCTCCACAACTGCAGTTCGAGACAGAGCTTCCCACGCGACGCGGCTCCCCTACTACGACTTTTCGATACTCCACAACGCTCACCAACAAGGGCGAGCAAGAGACAACTGTTACTTTAGAAGCCGACGCCCCCGAAGGCTTCCAAGTGACGTTCAAGCTCCGCTTCGGCAGCGAAGAAGTCACGAGCTTCCCCATCAAAGCCGGCGAGTCTAAAAGCTTAGACATCGAAGTGCGCCCGCCGAAGCAAGCCCAAGCCGGCGAATACCCCATCACCGTGCGAGCCCTGGGTGGCCAAGCCCAGGCTACCCTTGCCCTGAAAGCAGTCATCACCGGGCAAGCCGAGCTCAACGTCACGACTCCCGATGGGCGCCTGTCAGCCCAAGCCACTGCGGGCCGAGAGAATCCTCTCAAAATCGTAGTGCGCAACCAGGGCACTGCTCCCGCCCGTGACGTCGAGCTGAGCTCTTTTCCTCCGGTCGGTTGGAACGTCGAGTTCGAGCCAAAAACTATCCCGGAGATCGCTCCAGACAATTTTGCCGAGGTGACGGCCAAGATCAAGCCATCCGATAAGACCGTCGCCGGAGACTATATGATGACGATCACGGCGCGCAGCGAGAGCATCTCTGATTCGGCAGAGTTTCGCATCACCGTCGTGACGTCAACGCTGTGGGGCATTGTCGGGATCGGGATAATCGTCATTGCGCTGGGCGCTGTGGGCTGGGCCGTCTCGCGCTTTGGGCGACGATAACCTATGAACGAGATCGTCATTGAGACGCAGAATCTCACCAAACGCTACGGCGAGATCGTCGCTGTAGACAATCTCAACTTACAGATTCGTGCTGGGGAAGTCTTCGGGATCCTCGGGCCAAACGGCTCCGGCAAGACGACGACTATCTTAATGCTCCTTGGGCTGACCGAGCCGACCGCGGGCTCGGCTCGCGTCTTGGGTTTCGATCCCATGCGGCAACCGTTGGAAGTCAAATCGCGCGTGGGGTATCTGCCCGATCAAGTCGGCTTCTATGATGAGCTGACGGCGCGTGAGAATCTCTCATACACGGCGAAACTGAACGGGCTCTCGCGGCCCGTCGCTCAACGCAGGATAAACGACGCGCTGGAGCGCATGGGGTTAGCTGACGTGGCCGACCGTCGCGTGGGGACGTTCTCGCGCGGGATGCGCCAGCGCCTCGGCGTCGCTGAGATTCTCTTAAAACATCCCCACGTGATTATTCTCGACGAGCCGACGCTGGGGTTGGACCCCGAGGCTGCCCGCGAATTCCTACAGATCATCCGCACTCTGAAAGAAGAGAAGATCACCGTGCTGCTCTCGTCGCATCTGTTGCATCAAGTGCAAGCCGTCTGTGACCGTGTCGGGCTCTTCTCCCACGGGAAGATGGTCCTCGAGGGCACGGTTGCAGAGTTGGCGCGGCAGGTCTTGGGCGGGGCTTATCGCGTGCACGTGCGCGCTGTCGGACCGGATTTGAGCGAAGCCCTGCGAAAGATCCCCGGCGCGGTGAGCGTGACACTGCGTGACAGCACCTTCTATCAAGTTGAAGCGCAGGAAGATATACGCGCTGAGGTTGCGCGTGTTGCGGTGCACGCTGGTGCGAAGCTGCTCTCGCTGGGCTTAGAGGAGCCCAGCTTAGATGAGGTCTATCAACGCTACTTCCAGGGGGTGATGACCGTATGAAGCCCGTTCGCGAAGGCTCGCCATGGCGGGGATTATGGGCTGTCGTTGCCAAGGAGATGGCCGATCATCTGACGAGCGTGCGCATGGGGATTCTCGAGGTGATCGTGCTTCTCACTGCGGCCGTGACGCTCTATATGGCCCTCCAGAACTTGTCGTCCGGAGGCGAGTTTCTCTTTCTCAAGCTCTTCACGACTTCGCAAGACCCTCTGCCAGCGTTCGTGGGCTTTTTAGGGTTCTTGGTGCCCCTGATCGCCATTGCCCTGGGGTTTGATTCTATCAACGGGGAATTTAACAGACGAACGCTCTCGCGGGTCTTGGCCCAGCCGATCTATCGCGACGCTTTACTGTTGGGGAAGTTCTTGGCGGGGCTCTTCACGCTGGCGCTGGTGCTGACGGCGATCTGGCTCATGATTATTGGCTTGGGGATCTTTCGCTTAGGGGTGCCGCCCACCGGTGAAGAAGTCGCCCGGAGTCTGCTGTTCTTAGCGGCAACGATTGCGTATGGGGGGATCTGGCTGGGGCTGGCGTTAGTCTTCTCGATTCGCTTTCGTCAGCCGGCGACGGCGGCGCTTGCTGCTATAAGTGTCTGGCTCTTCTTCACGGTCTTTTGGGGGATGATCATTGGGCTACTGGCGCAGGTGCTGACCAAGGGGGTGTTCAATCAGATACAGCTTGAGCTGTTTTTGGCGCGGCTGTCGCCGAATACGCTCTACGCTGAGGCGATCCTAGCGTTCTTGAACCCAGCAGTGCGGGCGTTTGGGCCGTTGGTGCCTTTGCAGCTCATTCAGCTCCAGTGGGCGGTGCCGACGCCGCTGCCGCTCAGTCAAAGTTTGCTGTTAGTCTGGCCACAGCTGACGGGGCTGATCGCCGGGACGATCGTGCTCTTTGCGATCGGGTACGTGCTCTTCCAAAGACAAGAGATCCGGGCGTGATCACAGAGCCTCCAGCGCCGCAAGCACCTCGCGGCTGTGGCCCTTGGGACTCACTTTAGGAAAGACTCTCTTGATCACACCGTCTTTGATGATAAACGTCACCCGCTGGGCAAAACCCAGGAAGTTTAAGACATCATAGGCACGACAGATCTTTTTCTCCGGATCAGCCAGCAGCGGGAAATTCAGCCCAAACTTCTGACTGAACTTCTTGTGCGACACAGCGTCATCGGTGCTCACACCATAGATTTTTACGCCGCGCCGCTCAAACTCCTTCAGGTCGTCTCGAAATGAGCACGCTTCGGCGGTGCAGCCGGGCGTGTCGTCCTTGGGATAGAAATAGAGCACCGTTATGCCCTGAAAATCGAGCGTCACTCTCTTCCCATCTTGATCTATTGTCTCGATCTGAGGTGCCAACGTCCCTTCGGAGAGCGCCATAAATTCTCCCTCCTTCTCAAAGCTAGTATGCTTTGGCGAAGATCGCTTGCTCGTTGGCGTCCCTGCCACACCGGATACACCTGCCCGGTCGGCCTGGCTGCTCAAACGGGATGCAGCGTGTCGTGGCCTTCGTCTCGGCTTTGATCTGCGCTTCGCATTCGCGCGAGCCACACCAATACGCCCGCACAAAGCCGCGACTGCCTTCGCCTTCCATAAATTCTTTAAACCTCTCGTAATCGCTCAACTCGACTGTGTTATCGTCCCTGAACTTCTTCGCGCGCTCGAAGAGATTCTTTTGGATCTCATCCAGTAACGCTGGGACGCGCTCCACGAGCTGATCCTGCGGCACAGAGAGCTTCTCTTTGGTGTCTCGCCGCGCCAACACGACTTGATTTTTCTGAATATCTTTGGGCCCGATCTCGATTCGTATGGGCACGCCGCGCAACTCCCACTCGTTGAAGCGCCAGCCGGGAGAGTACTCCTCGCGGGCGTCTATCTCAAGGCGCACCCTCCCGTCCAACGCGCGCTTGACGCGCTCGACGCCCTCGAGCACTCTGGTCTTCTCGTCTTCGCTGCCGGACTTCCAGATGGGCACGATGATCACTTGGATCGGCGCCAGCCGTGGCGGGAGAATGAGCCCCTGATCGTCCCCGTGGGTCATAATAATCGCGCCGATCATGCGCGTGCTCATGCCCCAGCTCGTCGTCCAGCAATACTGCAGCTGATTATTCTTGTCCAGATACTGAATCCCAAACGCCTTGGCGAAGTTCTGGCCGAGATTGTGGGACGTGCCCGCTTGCAAAGCGCGTCTGTCGCCCATCATCGCTTCTATAGTGTAGCTGCGCAGGGCCCCAGCGAATTTTTCGCTCTCGCTCTTGCGCCCAGCGATGACGGGAATGGCCGCCTCGTTCTGGGCAACATCTACGTAAATATTGAGCATTCTGAGGGCCTCTTCTTCGGCCTCGGCCTCCGTAGCGTGCGCCGTGTGGCCCTCCTGCCACAAGAATTCCAGAGTTCTCAAAAAAAGCCTCGGCCGCAGCTCCCAGCGCACCACGTTGGCCCATTGATTGATGAGCACCGGCAGATCTCTATAAGACTTGATCCATTCTTTGAACATATGCCCGATGATCGTCTCCGAGGTGGGGCGGACCACAAGTGGCTCCGCGAGCTGTTCCCCGCCGCCATGAGTGACCACGGCCAGCTCGGGCGAGAAGCCTTCAACGTGCTGGGCCTCCTTCTGAATGAAGCTCATGGGGATGAAGAGCGGGAAATAGGCGTTCTTGTGGCCCGTGGCCTTGAAGCGTCGATCCAACTCTCTCTGAAGGTTCTCCCACAGGGCGTACCCGTAGGGACGGATGACTTGACACCCCCTCACGGGGGCATAGTCAGCCAACTCAGCGCGCAGAATAACTTGCGTGTACCATCCGGAGAAATCCTCGCTGCGGGAGGGCAATTTCTCGCTCATGCATCCTCCTATCTCTCATATTCTATAAGGCTTTTCTCGCCAATTCGACGATCTGCCGTGGTGTTCTGGCGACGGGGATGCCATGGGCTTCGAGAGCTTCAGCTTTGGCCTGGGCTGTCCCCTCGCCCCCGGCGATAATAGCCCCGGCGTGGCCCATGCGCTTGCCCGGCGGCGCCGAAAAACCCGCAATGTACGCGACAACGGGCTTGGTCATCTCGCGCGCGATAAACTCCGCGGCGCGCTCTTCATCGGTGCCTCCGATCTCGCCCACTAAGACGACGGCCTTCGTCTGACGATCTTTCTGGAAGAGCGCGAGCATATCAATAAAAGAACTCCCGATGATTGGATCGCCTCCTATTCCGACGACCGTGGACTGGCCGATCCCCGCGCCGGAGAGAGTCGCGGCGATCTCATAGGTCAGGGTGCCGCTGCGGCTGACGATCCCCACCGGGCCGGGCTTGAAGACGTGATTGGGCAGAATCCCAACTTTCGACTTCCCCGGCGAGATCACCCCTGGGCAGTTTGGCCCGATCAGGCGACTCCCCTTCTGAGAGACGATCTGCACGACCTTCAACATCTGATGGACGGGGATATGCTCGGTGATGCATACTATCAGTTTAATCCCAGCGTCAGCAGCTTCCAAGATCGCATCGGCAGCAAACGGTGCCGGGACGAAGATCGCGCTCGCCTCGATCTCGTGCTCTTTGACGGCTTCGGCAACGGTATTATAGATCGGGATGCCCTCAAAAGCCGAGCCGCCCTTGCCCGGCGTCACCCCGGCGACGATCTGCGTGCCGTATTCCCTCATCCGTTGGGTGTGGAAGCTGCCCTCGCTGCCCGTGATTCCCTGCACCAAGACCTTCGTGTTAGAATTGATGAGAATGCTCATAATAATTTGAAGTATAAAAGAAGCCCCAGCGGGCTGCAACAGGGGGGAGGGAAAGCTAGACAGGTATCTCACGAATTGGTAGACTGACCAAGATGGACAGAGACCGAGCAATTATCGCACACCAGCTGGGCCGGCCCCCGCGGGGCTTAAGAGATATTGTCGTGCGCTGCCCTTGGGGGTATCCTGCAGTCATTCGTGTTGCCCCGTTATTAGATCAAAAAGAGCCGTTCCCTACGCTCTTCTGGCTGACGTGCCCAATATTGAAAGAGCAGCTCTCGCGCTTAGAAGAACAGGGCGTTATTGGGCAGCTCGAAGCGGAGATCGCGCGAGACCCGCAGTTTTACCAACGCTACGTCGCAGATCACCGACGCTACGCTGAGGAGCGATTCTCACTGCTCAGCCCGCACGAGCAAGAGTTTTTGCAGAGGCGCGGCTGGCTGGAAGCGCTGCGCGATCGCGGGATCGCGGGGATCGCGGACTTTCGCAGCGTCAAATGTCTTCATGCGCACTATGCGCATCACCTGGCACGGGGAAGCGCGATCGGGCGCTGGCTCGAAGAGCGTTTTCAGCTCCTCTGGTGCCCCGCTGAAGAGATACGCTGCGACCTGCTAGCTGACAAGCTGAGCGTTGAGTGCTGAGCGTTTCTCTAGAGCAGTCAGCAGCATCCGCTCGACAAGGTCGTCGAACGCTATGCCCATCGCCGCGGCAGCCTTTGGCAGATCGCTCGTGTCGGTCATTCCCGGAAGGGTGTTCACTTCGAGCAGATACGGCTCATTCTGTGGGGTGAGGCGCAGGTCGACCCGCGAGAACCCAAAGCATCCCAGGGCCCTGTGGGCGTGCAGGGCTAGCTCTTGGACGCGCGCTGTCGTCTCGGCGTCCAGCTCTGCAGGGATGATAAACTCGCACTCGCCGGGGGTATATTTCGCGATATAATCGTAAAACTCGCGGTGGGGCCGCAGCTCGATCAACGGGAGCGCACGATCTACGCCGTCTATGCGCAAGATCCCCGCCGTGATCTCTTTGCCGGGGATGAATCTCTCGACGAAAAATTCTCCAAACTCGGACTGGGTCGCTTGGCACGCGGGGATGAGCTCCGCAGCGGTATGCACGATATGGACGCCGATGCTCGAGCCCTCGCGAACGGGCTTGACGACACAGGGAAACCCAATCTGCGCAGAGACGCGCTCTTGCCAGTCGGGCCACAGCTCCTCGGTATACTCCACCCATACAGCAGTGGGTAACTTTTGGCTGACGAAGATGCGCTTGGCCTGCAGCTTGTTCATGGCGAGTGCGCAAGCCAAGACCCCAGAGCCCACATACGGAATCCCCAAGATCTCGAGAAGGGCTTGGATAGTTCCATCTTCGCCAATGCCGCCGTGCAGACAGAGGAACGCGATATCTATCCCCGCCAGCGCGGGGATGATCTGGTCGGGGGTATCGAGCACGAGGGCGTAGGCGCGATACCCCCGCCGTCGCAATGCTTCGTAGACGTTCTGTCCCGATTTGAGCGAGACCTCGCGCTCCGGCGAGATCCCGCCCATCAGCACTCCGATCCGTTTGCGCTTCATAGAATAAATCTATACTCTAACCCGGATGGCGACAAGGAGCCCTGTCTGCTCTTGAAGGGACTTCGACACGAGGGTGTCGGCAGCCGGCACCTCCCGAGCACGAACACACCCAAAGGCGCACAGAGTGGCAAAAATCCCGAACTGCTCTTGACAACACTCCCCTTGAAAGCTATAATAAACTTAACGTGCGCAGGAGTCTTTGGCGTCCCAGCATCCTCTGGTTCAGCCAGGGGTTTCTTTGTGTCGAAACCACCAGAATCCCGACTACAATAATAGAAGAAGGAGTTTATGATGCCCATGCACACCGACGAAGAAACGGAGATCTTCGAGATGACCAATGACGAAGAGCTCGAGGAGGAATTCGAGGAAGAGCTCGAGCCAGAGCTCCTTGCGGAGGAGGAGAAGCTCGAGGGCGATCTCTCCGAAGACCTCGTCAAGCTCTACCTGCAAGAGATCGGGAAGGTCCCGCTCCTGACTCGCGAGGAGGAAGTGAAGCTCGCCAAGCGCGTCGCCCGCGGGGACAAGAAGGCCCGCGAGCAGTTGGCGCTGGCGAACTTGCGCTTGGTCGTCTCCATCGCGAAGAAACATCAGGGCAGCGGCTTGTCTCTGCTCGACCTGATCCAAGAGGGCAACATCGGCCTGATGAAAGCCATCGAAAAATTCGACTATCGCAAGGGGTATAAGTTCAGCACCTATGCCACGTGGTGGATCCGCCAGGCGATCAGCCGCGCCATCGCCGATAAAGCGCGAACGATCCGCATCCCGACCCACGTGCTGGAACTCATGCGGCGCATCTATAAAGCCGAAGAGGAGTACGTCCAAGAGAAAGGGGAGCCGCCCAGCATCCAAGAGCTCTCCCGAATGCTGGGGGTGCCGGCAGAAGAGGTCGAGCGCGTCAAGAAGATCAGCCCGTACACGCGCTCTTTTGAGGAACCCATCGGCGACGAAGAAGAGGGTTCCGTGCTGGGGGATTTCATTGGGCGGACGAAGTCTTCCCCATTGCAAGAAGCGTTCTCTGATATCCAGCGCGAGGAGCTGCGTCGGGCGATCAGTGAGCTGAGCGAGCGCGAGCGCAAGGTCTTAGACTTGCGCTTTGGGCTGAGCGGGCAGCAGCCGCTCACCCTCGAAGAGGTCGGAAAAGTCTTCGGGCTGAGCCGCGAGCGCATCCGCCAAATCGAGAAAGAAGCCCTGGAAAAACTGAAGGCCATGAAGCTGCGCCAAAAGCTCATGTCGTTTGAGAATCTCATCCAAGAGAGCGAGATTCACATGAACTGAGCGCGTTCAGCGCATCGCCCGCAGACGCCGGATACGCTCCTCTAACGGAGGATGGGTTGACCAGAGCGAGTCCAAGTTCCATCTCTCTTTCTCGAAGGGATTGACAATATAAAGATGCTGTGTCGCGCGACTTGCGACTTCTAAAGGGTCGGGGTCGCGCGCGATCTTCTCTAAAGCCGACGCGAGTCCCTCAGGGTAGCGGGTCATCAACGCTGCTGAAGCGTCGGCGAGATATTCGCGCTGGCGCGAGACAGCTAATTGTAAGAGTCGCGCGATCACCGGCGCGAGGATCGCCAAGATCATCCCCAGAAGAACGAGCACGGCCAGACCGCCCCCGCCCTTGCTCTTGCTGCCACGACTGCTGCGCCCTCCGGCTCCCAGGCGCAGCGTCCGCAAGAAGACATCAGAGATCAGGATGATCGCCCCGGCAATGGCTCCGATCAGCGTCGCGTAGAGAATATCTCTGTTTTGAATATGGGCAAGCTCGTGAGCCATGACTCCCTGAAGCTCTGCGCGGTTGAGTTTTTCAAGCAGCCCCCGCGTGATCGCGACGGAGGCGTTCTGTGGGTCCCGTCCTGTGGCAAAAGCGTTGGGAGCCGAGTCTTCAATGATATAGATCTTGGGCATGGGCAGGCCCGCTGCAATCGTTAACTCTTCGACGACGTTAAAAAGCTGGGGGTGATCGGCTTTGTGGATCTCACGAGCGCGACTGGCCGTCAATAGGATGCTACCGCCGTGGAAGTAGCTGATGCCGATCCACAGCAGCGCGACCAGGGCAGCAACGATCAGCCCGCCTTCCCCAAGACCAAAGTACAAACCGAACGCATAGCCGATGAGCATCAAGACGGCTGTCATCACGGCTATTAAGAGAAAAGTGTTGCGGCGGTTGGCAGCGATAGCGTCGTACATCCCTGGCTAAAACTGCACTTTGACCGGCTCGCGCTGGGTTGGCTCGGTCAGCTCGAAGAACGCTCTGGGCTGAAAGCCAAAACTGCTCGCCAAGAGATTTGCCGGAAACTGCTGAATCTGGGTGTTGTAACTCATCACTGAGTCGTTGTAGTGCTGCCGCGCGAACGCGATTCTGTTCTCAGTCGCCGTCAGTTCTTCTTGGAGGGCGAGCATGTTCTGGTTGGCCTTGAGTTCGGGGTAATTTTCGGCAACAGCGAAGAGCTGACGTAGCGCGCCTGTCAGAATATTTTCGGCTTGGGCGCGCTCTTGAACGCTCCCTCCGGAGATCTGCACGGCTTGCTGGCGTGCCTTGGTCACGCTCTCCAGCACCGACTGCTCATACTTCATATAGCCCTTGCAGACCTCGACTAAATTGGGGATGAGATCATGGCGGCGCTTGAGCTGCACGTCAATTTGAGACCAGGCATTGTCCACGCGATTGCGCGCCGTGACCAAGCTGTTGTACAGCGCAATGACGAAGAGAACGAGCAGGGCGACGATGCCCACCAGCACGAGTGTTGTCATGACGCTCTCCCTCCTTCTCTCCAGTGACGTTCGAGATTAGTGCTCGCAGCCGCAGCTACAGCCTCCTGATCCCTCTGATCTCTCAGCCTGAGCTGTGGGGTTGTCAATGAAAAACCCCTGTTCGGGGCCGTCCGTATAGTCGAGCGTGGCTTCAGATAAGAGCGTGCTGCTCAGCTGATCGAGGAAGATCGTGACTTGGCCGGCTCGGATGACGGTATCGCCGGGGGTCATCTCTTTCTCTAAGAAGAGTCCATAGGTTGGGCCGCAGCAGCTACAGCCGCCCGCTTGCGCGACGATGCGCAGCGCGTGATCTTCCTTCCCCTCGCCCTGCAAAAACTGGTACAATGCCTGTGCCGCCTTCTCGGTGACCGTGAACATGCTCAACCACTCCTTAGTCTGTGATATTATGTTGTCAACATTATAGCATATTTTGGATCGCGGTCGACGTAGCCTTCCCTGTCGTCATGGAGAGGGCGGAGAAGTCGTGTTCCGTGCCTTCCGTTCTTTCCGTGAGTTCCGCGATTTCAATTGGCCCAGAAGATATTTGCCAAACTCGGACTGTTTTAGTATACTTTAATAGCATGAAAGATACTGCTGAAGGGATTGTCATCGGCCAAACTGCGGATCGTGTGCGCGTCCGAGTCTATCGCTCCGGGACGTGCGAAAACTGCACGTGTATCTTGAGCACCGCGTGCTCACCCGAAGAAGTAGATCAGCGCCGTGGAGTCTTAGGAAGTCTCTTTCGCCAGTCGTCCGTGATAGAAATCGAGGCGCTCAACGCGGTCGGCGCAGCCCCCGGAGATCGCGTCGTGCTCCAACTCAAATCGAATGCTTCCGTCGTCAAAGCGTCGGCGCTGCTCTATCTCATCCCAGCAGTGATGTTTGTCGTCGGCATTGTGCTCGGTGGGTGGTGGAGTTCCACGCGCTGGGGGCTTTCGGGAGACGCTGTCATTCTCGCTCAGGTCGCTGTTGGCTTTAGCTTGATGATGCTGAGCTTCGCGTTTGCTGCTCTGTATGCGAGGCTCCGTGAGCGCGCCGAGTTCACCCCCATAGCGACAAAAATCCTCTTCAGAGCTGAGGATCAACGTCCACCGTCACTGAGTCCGAGAGCTTCAGCTCTGTGAGAACTTCTCTCAGAGCCCTCTGCGCAGCTCCAACAGTGCTCTTGAGCATGAGCTGCCAGCGGAACCGTCCGCGCAGCCGATAGGGCAACGCCCGCGCCGGACCGAGGACTTCTCCAACCCTGAGGGCTTCCACGCGCTCTTTGAGCCGATCCGCGTGCTCGCGAGCCTTCGCTTCGGTGCCGTGCTCAAGAGTTATACGTATCACTTTCGTGAAAGGCGGGTACCCAAGCGCTTGGCGCAGCGCGATCTCGTGCTCGTAGAACGCCCGATAATCTTGAGCGGCAGCGAGGCGAATGATCTCGTTGTCGGGGTGTCGGGTTTGGATGATCACTTCGCCGGGGCGCTCGCCGCGACCGGCCCGCCCCGCAGCTTGGGAGATGAGCTGAAACGTGCGCTCCCCTGCGCGAAAATCGGGAAAGCCTAAGAGAGTATCTGCCGAGATGATCCCGACTAATGTCACGTTAGGAAAATCGAGCCCAAGCCCGATCATCTGCGTACCCAAGAGAATCTGAACCTGCCCCTGACGGAAGGCCTCTAAGATCGCGGCGTGCTCGCCGCGCCGCACGCTCTCGGAGTCCATCCGACGAAAGTTCGCATTGGGAAAGCTCTTTTGCACTTCTAGCTCGAGCCGCTCCGTGCCCCCGCCCTCAAAGAGCAACTCCGTTGAGCCGCAGCATGGGCATCGGGGCATCTTCAAACTATAACTACAATATCGGCAGCGCAGCTCTTGGTCGCGCATGTGCACCGTCAGAGCGATCCGACAGAGAGGACACGTCACTATCTGGCGACAGCGGCGACAGATCGCGATAGAGTAGCCGAGCCTGTTGAGAAAGAGAATCACTTGCTCATTGTTTTTGAGTCTCTGTTCGATCTTGGCTCGCAAGACTGGGCTGAGCAGATTCGTTCGGTCGCCCATATCTATCACGGTGATGCGTGGCGGCTCAACGGGGAGGACGCGCTCCGGCAGCTCGAGCAACCGATAGCGCCCGCGCTGGGCGTGAAAGTAGCTTTCGATGCTGGGCGTGGCGCTGCCCAGAACGACCGTCGCGCCGGCGAGCTGGGCTCGGTAGAGCGCCACATCGCGGACGTGATATCGAGGGGCAAGATCGTCTTGCTTGTAGGTGCTCTCGTGTTCTTCGTCAATGACGATGAGCTTCACGTTAGAGCACGGAGCGAAGATCGCGGCGCGCACGCCGATGGCGATCTGGGCATCGCCGTCTTTGAGGCGCTGCCAGTTGCGCGCGCGCTCGGCATCGGTCAGCCCGCTGTGATAGACGGCGATCCGATTGCCAAAGCGATGACGGAAGCGCGCGATGAGTTGAGGGGTCAGCGAGATCTCCGGGACGAGCACGATCGCGTGGCCGCCGTCCTCCAGAGCGTGTTGGCACGCGCGAATATAGACTTCGGTCTTGCCGCTGTTGTTGACGCCGTGAAGCACGAAGACTTCTCCCTGAGCGCGGGTGATAGCTTCAAGCGCCCGCTGCTGCCTCGCGTTCAGAGTAATCGCTTTTGGGGCTTCGTGAAACTCGACGCGCTCGCGCGGTCTCTTTGTGATGGCAACGAGTCCCGCTTGGGCGAGAGCCCGCAACGGCCCCAGCCCGCAACCAACCCGCCCTACGAGTTCTCTTTCTGAGATAATTTCTACGTTAAGAAGCGCGCGCAGCAGAGCAGCTTGCTGTGGGGCGCGCTGGCTCCGCGCCTCGATCTGGGCGAGCAGCTCAGCCAGGGGAGCATTGAGCCTCACGTATCTTACGGCGTTCTCGCGCTTAGGGGGAGCGTGCCCCGGCGCTATCGTCTGCAGGACGACGCCCAGCGGCGCTAGATAATACTCAGCTATCCACCGCGCCAGAGCAAGATCAAGTTCGCTCAGCTCCGGCTGATCTGGAACAAGAGCAGCGATTTCGCGCAGCCGGCTCTCAAAGGGGCTTGTCTCTTTCAGCGCGATGACAAACCCTTCGATCTTTTCGCGCTCGCGAAACGGCACGAGCACCCGGTGACCAACTCTGATCCGGTCGCGCAACGCTTCGGGAATTTTGTAGTCGAACGTCTGTTCGACTCCAAGCGCAAGGGCGACTTCAGCGACAGAATGGCTCATTGCACTAGCTCGATCTGCCAAGGAGACCGCACGATGATCTGCGGCTGGCCTTGATACTGAGAAAATTCCCCAGTCACGCGGATCTTCTTCTTCGTATAAAACGACGTAGGATCAATCCCAAGCCCGCGAAAGCGCGGTTCATAACTCCTGAATATGATCACCGAGAGGTGATTGGAAAAATCCCTATCGGACTGCACCCGGATGACGCTGCCCTGCACTGTCGTCGCGACGACGGAGAACTCCGTCGTGACGAGTTTCTCCAAGTACTGTTCGGGGTGATCTTCAAGGGCTTGACGGGGCGTTCCTCCCAGCACGACACGCTCGCGGTCGTTCACCCTCCAGTGAGGCCCGAGACACTTCGTGGCCGCTTTGCAGTCCAGATCGTCACAGTCCGTCGAGCGATCCCCGTCGTTATCTATGGTGTCGTCGCAGTCGCACTCCTCGCGCGCCCCGGCGATGGGGCAGAACGGCGCCTGCACCGTGAGCACAAATTCGTTGGACCAGTCCGTGAACTGATTCTGCACAGATCCGCGCATCCGGTAGAACCATCGCTGCCCAGGCTGGACGCCTTCGTCCACAACATAGCGATGATTTGCGGGAATTTGGGAATAGACGCGCTCGCACGGGCCAAAGGATTCTCTCGCCCGGCACAGCTCATAAAAATCTACGGGACGCCCCAAATGGGGTCGCCATTCGATCCGCGCCAGCACGTCTTGAGTGTTATGGTGGCGCACGGTTACCCGAGGGGGCAGCATCGGCGTTTGGTCATATTGAAGAGCGTCTTGCTTGAGGCGCTCGAAGTGCTGAGAAAATTGACGAGCAATCTCTGGGCTCTCGAGCACTAAGAGATTCTCGTCGTTGCTGAAAAACCCGCTATCGGACCAGTTCGTCGAGCCGGTGATCACGATTGTGTCGTCAATGACCGCAAACTTATGGTGCACCAACCCCGGCAGGGCATCCACAACGCCGATACCCAGATGGAGCGCATCGTCTATCTCGGAGTCTTCAAAGCGTTCCCAGCCGCGAAAGTCCCAGACGGCGTCTATCTTCACGCCGCGGGCGTGAGCTGCCGCTAGCTCGGCCATTATCAGATCGTCTGTAAAATAGAACATCGCGATCTTGATAGATTCTTGAGCATTGCGGATCGCATCGCGCACGATTCTTTGAGGCGCGCCGCTGGGAGTAAAATAGACCCCAACCGTCGCTGAGCCAAGAGCATAGGTGCGCAGCTGCGTGAAGACTTTGCCGTCAAATTTCTGGTGCCCGAACCGATCTTTGAGAAACATCTCTTCGAACTCTGTCGTGAAGATCTGGGCGAGACGCTCGTCGCGAATGATCAGAGCGTTGTTGGCGTCGAAGAAGATCTCCCTGTCGGCCCAGTTAAGCGAGCCTGTCCAGATTACACTCCCATCAATGACCGCGAACTTATGGTGCATGGTGTGCTCGAAGCGCTCGCGGGCGTCGGCGGTGATATCAGTCTTGAGCGTCACACACGGCAAGCTTTGAAGCTGGCTGTATTCGCTGGAGAACTCCTCGACCGAAGATTGATCTGTGACGACACGCACGGCGACCCCTCGAGCACAGGCGCGCTGAAGAGCCGCGATGACAGGCTGGTACGCGAGACGATACACGGCTGCATCAATAGTTTTGCGGGCTGAATCGATCAGAGCGAGAAACGCGCTGTCCGTACCGTTGGCTTGCTCGCCGGGTTTATCCATCCGCGGGAGACCAGCAACGGGATCAGTGAAGTAGACCTCGATGACCTCACCTCCGGTAGGTGCAGACAGCGACCATCCCATGCTCACAAGGGGCAAGAGCAGCAAGAAGACGAGCTTCCTCATGATCGCATCCCTCCCTCATCTCTTCTCATCATTGTGCGCCTCGATAGTCTACCTCTCCCCTCATCAGCGATCAAGTGTAGTCGTTGCATGGGAGAGAACGATGACGAAGTTTTTCTGAACAGGAGCGCGAAATAGAACCGTTAGGCCGCCGGGGGAGCTCATGTCCATCGTGCTGGGTGACCAAGATCACGCGTGCACCTCTTGACATAAAAAAAGTTTTGCTCTATACTCACGTTGGATATCTCAGAAGCGGTGGTGCATCGAACAGATGAAAGGGGTATCAGGAAAGCTCGTAGAGGACAAGAAAAGATTCATCCCGTCGGCTTTCTCTGGGAATGCGCCACCGATGATCCCTTGCCACCTCCTCTTCCCTCACAGCACCACTGAACCAACTCACACGAGCAAACTCCAACTGACCTGCATACGAGCACATCCATGAACCGTTACTCTTGTCCAATCACACGGAAGAGGAGGTGACAGAACCATGCCGGCAAAGAAGAAAGCCGCCTCAAAGAAGAAGACGGCGAAGAAGAAGGCAGCCAAGAAGAAGAAGTAAGAGAGAGCCCTCGACAAAGCTCTCCACCCCTTGTCGAGGGCCGGATAGTGGGGGCGACCATCTCGGTCGCCCCTCTCTATTGTATCCCTCTAGGGGTGCAAGAGCAACTTTCCGAACTGTTCACGATTTTCGAGCATCTCCTGAGCTCGAGCTGCCTCAGCTAAAGGAAACACCCCAGCGATGACCGGGCGGAGCTTGCCCGCCCAGACCAGATTCAGCACTGTCTGGAGCTCGCGCCGCGTCCCCATCGTCGAGCCGAAAATCTGTAACTGCCTCCAGAAGACCAACCGAATATCGGTCTCGCCGATAGGCCCTGTCGTCGCTCCACACGTGACTAAGCGCCCGTTGCGCGCCAGTGCCCGCAAGCTCTTGGCCCACGTGGCTTGCCCCACGCTCTCGATCACGACATCGACGCCGCGCTTGTTGGTGAGCTTCCACACTTCTTTGTCGAAATCGGTCTTGGCGTAATTGATCACGATATCCGCGCCCAGCTCCTGAGCTTTGGCGAGCTTCTCGTCGGTGCTCGCGGTCGCGATGACCCGCGCGCCGCAGAGTTTCGCGATCTGAATCGCTGCGCTGCCCACGCCGCTGCCTGCTGCCAAGACTAATACGTCCTCGCCGGGTCTGACTTTGGCACGGGTGACGACCATGCGCCAGGCAGTCATGAAGACCAAAGGCACGGCCGCGGCTTCGTCAAACGAGACATGATCGGGAATTTTTATGACATTGCGCGCCGGAACCTTGACGAACTCGGCGTAGCCTCCGGGGGCGTGTTCCCCCAAGATCCCGTAGTTCACACAGAGGCTATCTTCGCCCATCTGACAGTATTCGCATTCCCCGCACTGTAAGTTGGGATTGAGGACAACCCGATCGCCGACTTTGATATCTCTTACAGCCGAGCCGACCTTCTCGATCACTCCAGCGACGTCAGCCCCAGGCGTGTGTGGGGGCTCTATCCCCGGAATGCCCCGGCGCACCCAGATATCTAAGTGATTGAGCGCACACGCTTTCACCCGGACGAGCACGTCCGTCTCCGAGATCTCGGGGATGGGAACTTCTTCGAGTTTGAGCTTTTCCGGTCCGCCGTGTTCGTGAATGACGATGGCTTTCATGGTAACCCCTTTTGGTTTGGAAGCTTGTTAGGCATGAATAGGCTGAGCTGCCTTCTGAAGAATGACAGGGAGCTTCACACCTTCCTTACGCTTTGTGAAATTCAAAATGATAAACCCTTGTGGGATTCCCGTATTGACATCAATCTTGAGCCACACGTCGTCCCCAAGGTCCTGAGCAATAATTGTCGCGCTCTCGTCGCTGGATGCCTCTAAGATATCGCCTTCATGATCGTATTGCAGGATCAGCTCTTTTGCCATAGCAAACCTCCTTGTTTGATTCGGTCTGTTATATATGCCGTGAGTACAAAGCTATCTTGCAAACCGCGTTTAATGACCACCACAGACCACCTATTGCCATGAGCGCGATAGTACAGACGAACTCCAGAATCGTGCTTGCTCTCCCTGATCTCATCAGGTTCCTCGAGTGTTTTAGTGATTAGATCAATATCGGGCCTTAATTCGCCTCGGCGTTTCTTCTCCTCAATATGTTTCCATCGTTCCTCTGTGAGTCGGACGACTCCGTCGAGCTGACTCTGCAAAAGCAAAGGGAACATCACCATTGTATTCCCCATGCAACTCTTTTGCCAATGTCAGAGCTGCACCCGCCCGGCCAGCGCCCGTGACAGCGTTACTTCGTCAGCGAACTCCAAGTCGCGCCCCACCGGCACCCCGTGCGCAATCTGAGTGATTTTAATCCCCAACGGCTTGATCTTCCGGGCAAGATACATCGCCGTCGCTTCGCCCTCAACTTTGGGGTCGAGTGCGAGAATCACTTCGCGGACGTTCCCCTTGCTCAACCGCACCAGCAGCTCTTCGATGTGAAGTTGCTCCGGCCCGATGCCGTTGACGGGCGAGAGCAGCCCCCCCAAGACGTGATACAAACCGCGATACTCACGAGTCTTCTCTAACTTTAAAAGCTCTTGAGGGTGGCTGACGACACAGAGAAGAGAGACGTCTCGCTTGGGGTCCCGACAGATCTCGCAGAGCTCATGCTCGATCTCCGTGAAATTAAAGCACTCTCTGCACGTGCGGATCTTCTCTTTGACGTGCGCGACGGCCTGGCTTAGTAACTCTAACTCTTCAGGGGGCTGAGAGAGCAGATAGAACGCCAAGCGCTCGGCGGTCTTGCGCCCGATGCTCGGCAGCTTCTGAAACTCTTTGATGAGATTCTCTAACGGCTCAGGGTACTTGTCCATCTTAGAAACCCAAGCCTGGAATATTGGGAAGCCCCAGCTGGCCCATGACGCTTGCCATCTCGCGCTGCGCCAGTTCTTTAGACTTCGCCTGCGCCTCTTTGATCGCCGCGAGAATCAAGTCTTCAAGCATCTCGACATCGTTGGGATCCACGACTTCTTTAGAGATCTCTATATCAACGATCTCCTCCCTGCCGTTGGCGATCACTTTCACCATGCCGCCACCCGACGACGCCTCGACCCGCGTATTCGCAAGCTCTTGCTGCTTCTGTTCCATCAGCTCCTGCATCTTTTTGACCTGCTTCATCGCCTCTTTCATCCCGCCGGGGAATTGCATACTGCCCTCCTTGTTCACTAGTGTCACTGATCACACGATTTCGCCATCGAGCACTTTTTTGATAAGCTCAGCCTTCTCGCGCACCTCCGCGCTCTTGCTCTTACGCCGCGACGGAGAGTTCGTTCCCTCGCTGAACGCGATCTCAACCCGACGAGGCCCGTACACCCGCGCTACCACTTCTTCGAGATACTTACGATACTTCTCTAAGCGCTCCTTGTGGAAGGTCAGCTGCGCGTCGTACTCGATGCGCAGCGCATCGGGGAGTTCAACGGGCTGCCCGTCGAGCAGGAGCGCGTGCACCGTGCCGCGCCGGTCGCGCTTCACTTCTTCTAATAATTGCGTCCACTTGTCGGTCTGCTGCGCAGGCTTTGGCGGAGCAGGGGACTGAGCATGAGGGTAGGGGTTAGCCCCCTCGCCCTTCGGCTCCCCTCTCCCTTCAAGGGGAGAGGGGACAGGGGTGAGGGTGTTGGACAGGGGTGCTGGCTCTCGCGATGGTTGCGGGATCCCTTGGGCAAGTTCTAGGGACTTGACTTCGAGCAAGATGCGCTTCTCCCAGGCGCGCCCTAGCTCGCGCTTCAGCCCTAACAGCTGCGTACTCAGCCCGATGAGCGTCTCTAAGTTCGTTTCCACAGGTATAGCCTGGCCATCAATCGCTGCGATAACCCAGTCGCGCGTCTGCTCGATCAGCTCATCCACAAAGAGCTCTAAATCCTTGCCCCGGTCGGCCAAGTCTGCAATGATCTCAAGGGCTCTCCGCCCCTGACGCGTCAGGAGCGCCTTCAAAAACTCGGTCACGATCTCCTCGCTCGCCAACCCCATGATCTCGTAGAGATCATGCTCTTCGATCCGCGCGGCCCCTTTGTATGAAGCTAGCTGCTCCAGCATCACGATCGCATCGCGCAGGGCGCCGCGCGCTCGATAGGAGATCGCCGTCAGCACCTTGGGGCTGGCGTTGATCTTCTCGGCCTTGCAGATCTCCTCGAGACGCTTCTCGATCCGTTCCGGCGGCAGAAGCTTCAGCTCAAACGCCTGACACCGACTGAGGATCGTTAGCGGGACCTTGTGCGGCTCGGTCGTAGCGAAGAGGAAAACCACGTGCTTAGGCGGCTCTTCCAGAGTCTTTAAGAGCGCATTGAACGCCTCGTTCGTCAGCATGTGGACTTCGTCAATGATATAGACTTTATAGTGTGCCTCAGCGGGGACGAAGTTGACCTCTTCGCGAAGTTGTCTGATCTGGTCAATGCCGCGGTTGCTCGCCCCGTCGATCTCGATGACGTCGAGGGCGTTGCCCCGCGTGATCTTGCGGCACATATCGCACTGGTTGCACGGCTCGCCCTGCTGGGGGTTGGTACAGTTTATCGCTTTGGCGAAGATGCGCGCGATAGACGTCTTGCCCACGCCGCGCGGGCCGGCCAACAGATACGCATGGGCGATCTGGTGGGAGAGAATCGCGTTCTGCAGCGTGCGCACCGTGTACTCTTGGTGGACGACGTCGGCAAAGCGTTGCGGGCGCCACTTGCGATAGAGTGATTGGTATTCGTGGGCCTCAGCCATAAGAGTGGTCGGAGAGGCCGGATTTGAACCGGCGACCTCACGGTCCCAAACCGTGCGCGCTGCCGCTGCGCTACTCTCCGACAGAGCTGTATTATTATAATTCTCTGGGGCCGTCTTCGTCAACCCGCTTGACCGGAGAGCCCAAACTCAGTATACCCTAGATCATCTACTATGGACCGGCGAGAGGAACTCGTCCAAGAAGAATTCGACCGTCAAGCGGAACAGTGGTTTGGGCGCGAGCTCTCTGATGCGGAGCGTGAGATGCTCGACCAGATCGCCCGGCTCGCCCAGATAGGGCCTACGGATCGCGTGCTCGACGTCGCGTGCGGGACGGGGGTGGTGAGCTTCGCCCTGGCTTCGCACGCCTTCGAAGTTGTGGGCATAGATATCTCCCCAGGGATGCTCGCCAAGGCCCGGATGATCCGGCACCGTCGCGGGATACGCAACGTCCGCTTTGTCCTGGGCCAAGCTGAGCATCTCCCCTTTCACGACGAGCAATTCGATGCCGTCGTCTGCCGCTTGGCCATCCATCACTTTCCTCAGCCAGAGCTCGAAATCCGTGAGATGGCTCGCGTGCTCAAACCCGGTGGACGGCTCGTGATCTCGGATACGATCTCTTCAGAAGACCAGCGCGAAGCCCAGCTCCACAATGCGCTCGAACGCCTGCGCGATCCTTCCCACGCACGAATGCTCCCCCAAACCGAACTGAAGAAGCTTATCGAGGGCGCAGGACTGCGCGTCTGCGAAGCCCATATACAGAGCCGTGATCGCACCTACGACGAGTGGATGGAAGTCATCAACGAGCCGATCCGTACAGAAAATTTGAAGATAGTTATGGAAGAGCTCGCGCGGGCAGGGGTGAGCGCTGGGATACGGTTGCGCCTCGAGAAGGGCACGCTGTGGTTGACCCACTCCATCGCGCTCATCCGAGCGCTCAAATGATCACTCATAGCGCAGGGCCTCGATAGGGTTGACCCGTGCCGCTTGCCAGGCGGGATAGAGCCCGCTGACGATCCCTACGGCTATCCCCGTGAGCACTGCGATCACGTACCAGTCGGGCACAAAAGCGAAGGGGATCTCACGTAACCCTTGCGCTAACGCTACCGTGAGCTTGATAAACCACACCGAGAGAAACATCCCGAAGACGACACCAAGCCCAGCTCCCAAAATACAAATAATCGTGGACTCGGTGAGGAAGAGCTTGAGCACGGCCCCGCGCGTCGCCCCTGTCGCTTTCATCACCCCGATCTCACGAGTGCGCTCCTTGACCGTGATCAGCATAATGTTCATCACGCCGATCATCCCCACGAGCAGTGCCACGAGCGCTATCGCCCCTAAAAACGCCGTAAACTGCAGAAAGCTCTTCTTGATCTCGTTGATGATCTCTTCGAGGGTGTTGATCTCGACCTTCTTCTCTTCGCCGAGGAGCTTGCGCGCATCGGAAGCGTTCTGAAAATATTCTTCGACGGCCCTCTTCACCGCGCCGAGCTGATCGAGGTTGGCAACGCTCACGATGACCCCGGCGTAGACGGGCAGCTCCACCCCATCTATCATCTCAGTAAAGCCCTGATAGTCGGAGCTGACATAGCACGCTGTCCCGCTGATAAACTGAGAATCTTTCACGATTCCCACGATCTGTAGTTGGTCTTCAGCAAGCTGGGCGTCAGCTCCCAGAAAGCGCAGCTTCAAGGGCTGACCGAGAATCCGCTGCGCGAGCGCGGGCTTTGTTCCCGGGCTCTTGCACTCTTCTTTCAAGGCTTCATCGTTCTCAGAGATCTGGCGCTCTTCGGCGATCATCCGCCTGCAGATGATCTCAGCAATCCGCGCGCCGATAGCAATCTCGCCCTTGGCTTGAACGCTCCGCCCGGCATCGAGCGGGATCAGCTCCGTGCTCGTAGTGATACGAGTCGTCGCATCGAGCAGGCGACGGCCATGAAAATACAATGCATCGCCGCGCACGCGCCCGATGACATCAGCGCTTTTCACCCCCGGAATCTTGCGCAGCTCTGCCACATCACGGCTGGAGAAGACTTGCGCTGTGCCGAACAGCCCAGAACTGCCCTCGACATTCACCGTGATCATATTCGCTCGCAATAAGTCTTTGGTGAGCGTATCGAGGAGCGCGTCTTGGAGCCCCGTGGTCATCGTGACGATGGCGATCACCGCGGCAATCCCGATGGTCACGCTGACGATCGCCAAGGCATTGCGCAGCTTGTGCGCGCGGATGTTCGTCCAACTCAGTTTCAGGGCCTCACGAAAGCTCATAGTTTCTCATCTCCCACGATCTTGCCATCTAAGAGCTTGAGAATGCGTCGCGCGTGCGAGGCGACCGTCGCGTCGTGTGTCACCACGACGATAGTCCGCCCATCGTGATGAAGCTCGACGAAGAGATCCAAGATCGCTTTGCCCGTCTTGGTATCGAGGTTACCCGTGGGCTCGTCCGCCAAGATGATCTTGGGGTTGTTGGCCAGAGCCCGGGCAATAGCGACTCGCTGGCGCTCGCCTCCCGACAGCTCGCTGGGGAGATGGTGCATTCTCTCCCCCAACCCCACACGCTCTAAGAGCTGCTCAGCGCGGCGCTGGCGCTCCCGTGTCCCAAGACCTCCCACAAACGTCATAGGGAGCATGACATTGGCCAGCGCCGTGATCCGCGGGATGAGATTGAACGTCTGGAAGACAAACCCAATCTGTGAGCCGCGCAGCCGCGCCAACTGCCGGTCGCTCAAACGCGATATGTCGGTGCCGTTAATCGAGATCACTCCCGATGTGGGCTTATCTAAACACCCGATGAGGTTCATCAGCGTGCTCTTGCCCGATCCCGACGGCCCCATGATCGCGACAAACTCCCCTTCAGCAATAGAGAAGCTCACGTCGTCGAGCGCGGTGACGTGCACCCTTCCCATGGGATAGACTTTGGTGACGCCCTGGGCGGAGACGATAGCCCCCATAGTTATTTCAGCACCTCGAAGCCCTCGGGGAAGAGATCGTGGCGATACCCAACTAAACGAGTGGTCGCTGACTCCCCGGTAAATCCCCACAGCACCCCCTCAGCAGACGAGAACAATTCGAGCTGAAAATCCCCGTCGGCACGCGCGATGCTCGCGCGCTGGGCATCGAGTCTCTTTTCCCCGCTCTTGATCTTCACTGGGCTGAGGCGCTCCACAGTCAATTCGATCAAGGGTTTTTCGATATTGGTCGGATCGAGCGCGAGGAACGTCCTCTTCTGCTCCTTCATCCTCAGCGCGATGATCTTCTGGATGACCATCAACTGCCCGGCAGCGATGCCCGTCGTGACGAACTCGTCTTCTAAAATGACTTCGCGAGCTTGGTTCTGCTCTTTCCCGTCGGCGCTCTTGAACTGAAAGGTGATCTTGGCGACTTGACCCTCGACGACAACAGTCACCTTGAGCTGCCCCCGCGCCGTCTCCGATTGCAGCGAGTATTCGAGCAGCTTCCAGTCTTTGTCAACCGTGATCGTCTCGTTGAAAAGCTTGTCGGTCTCAAATTGTGAGATGATCTCCTGGGACTTGGCGACGAAATTCGACGTGATCTTCTGGCGGCCTTGATCGAGCCCTTCGATCTTGAAGAGCTCTTCACCAGCGATTTCGGTCTTGCCGGTCGTCTTACTGATGGTCTGGTAGAGAAACTTCCCGGTCTCCCCAGCGGCGATCCCCCAAGGTGCGAAGGTCAGCCCTAGCGCAGATAACAGAGCGAAGAACTTCCTCACGGTCTCCTCCTTAGCGGTTTGAATGCGGTTTGTATTATACCCAAAACGAGGGGGCTTTGGACAGAGAGTATTGCGCGCGTAGGGATCGGGAAAAAAGATGAGAAAAGGGCAAATTATCCTCAAGAGAAGGCCATGTTTATCTTTTCCCCGCCCCAAAGTGTCAGAAGTCCCAAAATCGTTGGTATCATAAGGCTGACTCAAGATGCACTCATCACCTCCTTGAGCAAAGAGGGCTTGGCCCGCGCATGGTGCATCCAAGAGCGGGCTCGCAAGGGCCTGCCGGCGGTCCAGGGTTTTGCCCGCACCCCCGCGGGATTTTTCCCCAGACCGCTAAGGAAGCGGTTCGAATCCGTATGGGTCAAGCCCTCTCCTCCTTTCTATTGACAATCGTGAGGGCAGATGCTACAATTTCGCCCTGAGGGAAAAATGACAAAACACGCGGTGAAGAGGAGGCCGCTCTTCTATGCAGGAGGCGCTCGAGTATCTGGAGGCAGGGCACGGCCCCACAGTCACACTGCTTCATGGGCTCTTCGGCGGGCCATCCAATTGGGCTGAGGTCATCCCCAGACTCGCCAGAGATTTCCATGTCCTAGCCCCCAAGTTCCCCCTCGACGGCTCTGTCCCCATCACCTCTCTGCAACCGTTGACCGACTTCGTGAGAGAATTCTTAGACCGCAAGGGGGTTGACAAAACTGCGCTTTGCGGCAACTCGCTGGGGGGCCAGGTCGCCCTCGACTTCTGCCTCAAATACCCCCACCGCGTGACGAAATTAATCCTAGCGGGCAGCGCGGGGCTCTATGAGCGCCATCTCTCCGACGGCTCTCTGCCTAAGCCCAATAGAGAATTCATCCGGGCACAAGCCGAAAAAGTCTTCTTCCATAAGCACCATGTCAACGACGAACTCGTCGAACAGATCTATCAACACTTGCAAGACCGCCGCTATGTGCGCTTTCTGATCCGCGTAGCCAAAGTGACCCGAGATTACCGAATGGACGATGAGCTCGCCAAAGTGCGAGTGCCGACCTTGCTCATCTGGGGCGCCCAAGACGAAGTGACCCCCCCAAGCGTAGCCCACCAATTCCATCAGCATCTTCCGCTGGCCCAGTTGGTATTCTTCGACCAATGCGGACACGCACCGCCCATCGAACATCCAGAACGATTCAGCCAGACGGTGCGGGAGTTTCTCACGCAATCGCTCACCCCCTGCGCATGAGTTGCCGTCAGTGCGAGAGCTCGGTAAGCTGAAGGGATGCGCATTATAGGTGGCCGTCTGGGCGGACGCTCCCTGATCGAGCCGGCGCCGCAGATGAAGCGTTTCCTGCGCCCGATGCGCGAGGCCGTGCGCGCCGCGCTCTTCGATATCCTCAGCGATTCCGTCACGAACGCGCGCTTCCTCGATCTCTTTGCAGGCACGGGGAGCGTCGGCTTGGAAGCCCTCAGCCGCGGCGCCCAGTCGTGCGCCTTCGTAGATAACTCCGAGCAAGCCTGCCAGATCATCCAAGAGAACCTCAAAAATCTCGGTCTCGAAAAGCGCGCGAGCGTCTATCGGTTAGATGCATTCACAGCAATTGAGCTCTTTGATCGGCAGGGGAAAGAGTTCGACCTGGTCTTCATCGGGCCGCCGTATGGCAAAGGTCTTGCCCATAAGACCCTCGCCCACCTTGCTAAGCACTCTATACTCTCGCCGGGGGCTCTCGTCGTCACCGAGATCTTCAAAAAAGAGACAATCCACACAGAGTACGGTCTTTTGCAGTCTTTCGATGAGCGCATCTATGGGGACAATCGCCTCGGATTTTACCGATGGAGGGCTTTGGGGTAAAATCTGGAGTGAAGGGGGAGATGAGAGATGAGACGAGAGCTTGTGATCGTCCTAGCGTCCGTGATCTTTTTGGTGGTCTTAGTCATGGGCGTGCAACTGCTGTGGCAGACAGCTCAGAGCCAACCGACAATCCCAAATGAGCTTGTGATTCGGCCCTTTATTGAGATCAAGTTTGAGACGCCTGCCGATTGGAAGAGCGAAGTGCGTGGAGGATGCATTGCGTATATTCCCAAGGGAGGGCGGATCGCCAAGGTGACCGTGACGCGGCCCGATGGCAGTCGTCTAGACCATCAGGTGGCTTCGACGGGATCGGTCGCTGTCTGCGAGAACATCGTACACGTTGACACGGTGGGGCGGGGGTTCTAGGGGATGATGCGCATGAACCGGCTCCTTGTCTTCCTCGGAACCCTTGTGCTCGCTCTTGTCGGGCTCCTGCTCTTTTATAGATATCTTCCCAAGACACAGGAGGGCTCCGTCAGCGCCGTCAAGATTTCCGAAGCGACGGCCACGTATGGGTATAAAATCACGAGAACTTTCCCTCATGACCCCGGCGCGTTCACCCAAGGGTTGGTCTACTATAAAGACAATATTCTGTATGAAGGGACGGGGATGTGGGGTGAGTCATCGCTGCGCAAAGTCGAGTTGGAGACGGGCAGAGTTTTGCAGATCCATCGGCTACCTAGTGAGATCTTCGGGGAAGGAATCGTCGTCTGGAAGGATAGAATAATCCAATTGACCTGGCAGCATCGCAAGGGCTTCGTCTACGACCGCGAGACGTTCACCCTGTTGAGAGAGTTTTCCTACCCCACAGAGGGTTGGGGGATCACCCACGACGGGGCTCGGCTCATTATGAGCGACGGCAGCTCGACGCTCTTCATCTGGGACCCCGAGACCCTGCAGGAGATCGGGCGCATCGAAGTGCGCGACGAAAACGGGCAGCCGGTGGTGCGGCTCAACGAGCTTGAATATATTAACGGGTTAATCTACGCTAATGTCTGGCAGACGGATCGCATCGCGATTATCCAGCCGGAGACGGGACGCGTTGTGGGGTGGATCGATCTGGCGGGGCTGCTCAAACCCGAAGACCGCTCCCCCAAAGTCGACGTGCTCAACGGGATCGCCTACGACGCTCAGGGAGACCGGCTCTTTGTCACGGGGAAGTATTGGCCCAAGCTCTTCCAGATTCAGCTGACGAAGCAGTAGAAGACCGGGAGTTGGCGCCTTACCGTCTATTGGACCAGCGGGCAATGACCTGCCCGCAATGGGGGCAGTAGGTCACGTCGCCGCGATAGAAGCTTCTGCAGTGCGGGCATTGATGATAGTCGTCGCCCTTCAGGCGAGCGAGCATGAAATAGCGCGCTCCCAAGAGCAGCAATCCGCCAAAGACCAGCAAGACCACTAAGAAGCGCCAGTTCATC
>JBBISQ010000013.1:0-30966 GCA_037441155.1 Candidatus Fraserbacteria bacterium | reverse complement strand
TCCCCCAGACAAACGCCCACTTCGCTTTTGTCCCCAGACCTCGAATCGGGCACGACGGCTTCGTAGACTGTAATTGCTATTACGCTCGCTTGCCTTTGGCCGGAAGCTGTGCTATGCTCAAGCGAAGGGGAAGCGTGCGCAATGGGTAATTTGAATCACTGTCTCAGGAGGGATCGCTTGCTATACTGAGGCAGGTATGTGGACAAAGGAGGCCGCGATGCGTGTCATTCGACATTCTCTCTGTGGGCTGGTGATACTGGCCCTACTCGCTGTGATCGGAGCAAGTCAAGAGACGCCCTCGTTCTTCCTCGCGCGTCAGGGGGCGTTCTCGACGCCGATCACCCCTCTCACCCAGCCGGGCTCAGCCGTGGACTTCTATCGCTTCGCCAACGATCAGCCCAATACGGGCTTGGAGGTCGCCAATCAAGCCTTGGTCTTCCTCTATCGCGACGCCAACACTCGTGATCTCAGCTTAATCATTATTCTGAGCAAGCCGGGCAACCCCGCGGGGGGGGAAGCAACCCTGCGATTCGATGGGCTGCCGCCCACAGCGCAGATCACCCTGCGCGATGACCCATCGGATACGTATGAGTTCACCCCGCCAACAGCGACGATGACCTGGCGCTGGCTCGCTGAGCGCGCCGACGGCGTCATCATCAGCGGGCTCCCCGACGAGTTCGAGATCGTCATCACCCCGACGTTCACGCGGGGCATTGACGGCTGGCAGGTGCTCAGCGGCGACCCCGTCTCCCCAGAGCGCTTTCAGCTTCCCAGCCCCGTCGAACCGTTGGTGCTCAGCGCCTTCCGCCGAGCTCCTCCGAAAGCTGAGTTTACGTTCTCCCCATCGGTCGTCAGCGTCAACGTGCCCATCACGTTTGACGCCCGCGCTTCTCAAGTCGCCGACGGGAAGATCGTCAAGTACGAGTGGGACTTCAACTCCGATGGGGTCTTCGAGATCTCCACGGACAAGCCCACAGTCCAATGGACGTTCACCCAAGTTGGGGAAGTGAAAGTCACGCTGCGCGTCACCGACGACAAGGGGGCAATCGCTCAAGTCACAAAGACGATCACGGTGGAGAAGGAGGTCGCGTTCGCCACGCGCACCGTCTCGACGACCCACGCCGCCCCGGGGACGACATTCCGAGTCACCGTCACGATCACGGTGAGAACGTCGATGAGCGGCCTAGGCCTCGATGAAGACCTGCCCGCCAATTGGGAGGTCACCCCCATTGACAGCTCGGGAGCGACGTTTAAGGCCGCACAGACTCAATGGATCTTCCCCACTATTGTGCGCAGCGGCGAGACCCGCCGCATTGTCTACGACGTAACGATCCCCAAGACCGATCAGTTGATCGGCGGGCCACTCCCTCAAGACTTCGATATCGTCGGGCGTGTCTCCAGCACGGTGCCCGACATCAAAGAGATCCCGGTGCTGGGCGAGACCAACGAGCCGTTCTCGCGCATCTCCATCGTCACGTGTTTGCCTGCGATCGTTGCCATCGCCCATCTCGATACAGCTACCGACACGGTCGACTTGCGCATGTCGGAAGAGATCACGTTCGATCAGATGCAGCGGGCAGTGGCGTTCTGGCAAGAGGACACCCCCGTGCCGGGAACGTGCGATGCCCCGCTCGGTTTAGAGTCTCTGAAGCAGATCGTTGCCCATCACTTAGCTGGCGTGCCCGTAGATCGGGCTATCCCCGAAGATACTTCACTTGGCGGAACAGCAATGCGCTCGCTATTGACACCCTTCCCGTTCTATCAAGTCTACCTGCGCACGCCAGGGGGGAATATCTTCAGAGTCAAAGTTGAAGTCCAAGCCGACAAAGAGATACTCGGCTTGACGCTGACCGAGAAGCTGCCTGAACGCTGGGAAGTGAGGCCCCTGGAGGGCGGCACGAGCGCAGCGTTCAAGCAATCCGTCAACACATGGATCTTCACGGAGAAGATCCCCGCGGGCACGCGCCGCAGCATCCTCTACGAAGTGACCGTGCCCACGGATGAGATCATCAGCCCGTATACGATTCAAGGGCTGATCGAGTCGTTTGCGCCGCGCTTCGAAAGCGAAGTCGGCAAAGACCAAACCGTCAACGTCGTGGAGTGTCTGGATATCCCCGTAGCGATCTCGCATCTGAATGTCGAGCAGAACGCCATTGACGTTGCGCTCTCAAACAAGATCAGTTTCGCTCAGATTCAGACGGCCATCGCCTTGTGGCTCGAAGACGAAGAGGTCGTCGGGACGTGCGGGAAGACCATAGATTTTAGAATGTTGCAGACGCTGATCTCATATTGGCTCACAGACACGCCGGTGGATCAACCTCTGCCGGCCGCGACACGATGAGCTTCACCCTCACTCCCAGCCCCTCTCCCCTCCACGGGAGAGAGGAGCAGAAGGGTGAGGGGAAAGGAGCGGGAAGATGAGGCGGATACTCTGCGCAGCGAGCGCGCTCGGGCTTATCTTAGCTGTAACTGGGCTGGCTCAGGTCGCCGCGCCGCCGGTGCAGCTCACGCTGAGCGTCTCTCCGGCGGCGCTCTTCGTCAACCAAGAGGGGACGATCACCCTGCGTCTCTCCGCTGGGCAAGCCGGAGAGCGCGCCCCAACCGATCTCTTTCTCGTCATAGACCGCTCCGCGACTGTCAATGTTCGCGAGATGGAGCGGATCGGCTCAGCTCTTGTGGAAGCCCTCTCCCCGCAAGATCGCGTCGGATTGGTCTCGTTTGGCACGGACGCCCGTGTGGACGTCCCGCTCACGTTTGACCATGAAGCTGTTCGGCAAGGGCTGAAACTTTTAAAGCCCTTGGGCAAGACGGCCGTGGGCGAAGGGATCGCCAAAGCTCTCGATACGCTCGTCATCAACGGGCGTGAAGAAGCGTCGTGGGCGATGATCTTAGTGAGCGATGGGCGATCCAACACGGGGCGCACGCCCCTCTCTCAAGCCCAGCGCGCTGCCGAGAGCGGCGTCTCAATCTTCACTATCGCGACGGGGCGTAATCCCGACAAGACCCTTCTACGCGAGCTGGCTCGGCTCACCCAAGGGCAGTTCTTCGAGCAATTCACCGACACAGTTCCCAGAGAGATCGCCCAAGCACTGGGAAAGAAGATCGTCGCGCGACAGATAAAAATTACTCTTGTGCTCCCGGCGTTTTTGAGTTACGGAGTCGCGACGTTCAATGCACCGAATCGCGTCACGAAGAACCCCGACAACACCACGACGCTCGTGTGGGAACTCGATGGCCTCAACGCCGGAGAGACCTGGGAAGCGAGTTTTACAGTAAGCAGCCCTCAGACGGGCACGGCCCAGCTCAAGCCCGTCTTCAGCTATCTCGACACCCGCGGCAGATTAGCGACACCGACGGTGCCATCTCTCTCAGTGGTCGTGCGCGATCGCAACCGCCCGCCGACAGTCAGCTTTGATGTTCTGCCTGCGGAGCCAAAGGCCAACGAGCCCATCACGTTCATTGACCGTTCGAGCGATGACGTGGGGATCGTCGCGTGGGAGTGGGACTTTGGCGATGGGACGCGCGCTGCTGAACAGAATCCCGTCCATCGCTACAGCGCTGACGGCAGCTACACCGTCACGCTTACGGTCACCGACACTGACAGCGAAAAGGCCAGCGCCACGAAAACCGTAAAAGTCTTCACCCCGCGAGCCATCGCGACCAGAACGATTGATACGAATCTCCCCAACGACGAGACCATTGCTGGGGAGCGCGTCAAGGTGAAGATCACCATCCAAGCGCTGGATCGCATCAACGGCTTGGTTGTTCTGGAGCGCTTTCCCAGCGACCTGACGTTTAAGCTCGTCTCGACTGAAAGCGGCACCGCGCGCCAGGGCCAAGGAGAAGTGCTCTGGGTCTTTTTAGAGGCCCTTGACGCCGGTACGGTGCGCACCCTCGAATACGAGCTGACCATCCCTGAGCCGGACAATCCTGAACCGCGCGTGATTAAGCTCTCCGGTTCGATCAGCAGCGCCTCGCCGGCGTTCGAGCATACGATCACTGGCGAAGCAGAGATCAAAGTCGTCACCAAGCTCCCCTTCCCCGTGATCTTCGCGCGCATGGACGTCAGCGATGCGAACAACCCCAAGGTCAACCTCTGGCTGGAGACAGACACGATTAGCTTCGAGCAGATTCAAGTAGCTGTCTCCTACTTTTGGATTGGAGGTCCAGAAGGGCCCAGAGAAGTGAAAAATAAACCAGATGGCAAAGTTTCCTTTGGGAAAATTGATATAAAGTCTCTGCAGGCTCTGGTCGCCTATTGGCTGACCGGGGCATCGGTCTTCGGGCCGCTGCCGTAAAAAGAGTGCAGTTCTTCAGTGTGACTGGTAAACTGAAAAACTCAGAACTGTGAACTGCTAAGGGAGGTCTGTGCGATGAGAATTTCTATCAAAACGCTGATGCTGCTGACGACGCTGGGAATACTTCTCGTCTCTCTTGCCGAAGCGCAGAGCAATACCCCGCCCCGCGCTGACTTCCGCTTCACCCCCCAAAACCCCGATACAAATACCCTTGTGCTCTTCGACGCTTCGATCTCCAAAGACCCAGATGGCTCCATCGTCAAATACGAGTGGGACTTCAACGGCGACGGGAGATTCGAAGAAATCAAAACTGTCCCGACGACGACCCAGCTCTTTGACCGCGCCAAGGAGTGGCGCATCAATTTGAGAGTTACCGACAATCGCGGCGCGACGGGCTCGATCAGCAAGATCGTCAAGGTCACCGAAGCTCCAGTGACCGTGCGGCGCTCGCTCGCCCTGCCCCCCAGTGGCTCCGTCGCGCCTGGCTCTACTGTGCGCGTCATCGTCGTACTGCGCATCAATCAGACTATCAATGGGCTTGGGCTCGACGAAGACCCTCCCAAGGGCTGGACGGCCAAAGAAGTCCAAAACGCCGGAGCGATCTTGAAGAAATCCGAGCTCCAATGGCTGTGGACCCAACGGCTCTCCCCTGGGCAGATCATCGCAGTCATCTATGATCTAGTCGTCCCGTCCAACGCCCCGGCCAACGCTTTCCCTCTCAAGGGACTGGTGACGAGCTTTTCGCCGCGCCTGGCTGCCCCTGTCGTTGGGGACAACGAGATCCGCGTCTCCCGCTAGCCCGCTAGCCACCTTGCTCGCCTGAGCGGTATTTTGTATTCTTAAAGACCTCGCGGGAGTGACTCCTACGAAGGGAGGGTATTCGATTGGCGCGTCGTTTGCAGCCAGAAGAGCTTCGCCGACGGTGCGATCCCCAGATCTTTGAGGTCGAGACCACTGCAGAGTGCAAGCCCCTCGATGACGTCATCGGGCAGGAGCGCGCCCTCCGCGCCCTCGAGCTGGGGCTGGGCATCAAAGACTTTCGCTACAATATCTATGTTGCCGGCAGCCCTGGCACAGGGAAAAACTCCATCGTCCAAGCATTTCTTCAAAAGATCAGCCTCAGGGAGCCAGCCCCGCACGATCTGTGCTACGTGCACAATTTCGACGATCCCTACTGCCCACGGTATATTCTTCTCCCCCAGGGATTGGGGCGCAGGCTCGCCGCCGATATGGACGATCTCGTCGAGAAGCTGCGCGAGCGCATCCCCGCGGCCTATCATAGCGAAGAATATAGAAAGAAACGGCAAAGCCTCGATGAACAGTTCAATGAGTTGCGCAATAAAGTCTCCCAGGCGGTCGAGCATGAGGCCCAGCGTCGGGGGTTCCTCTTCCAGCTCTCGGTCTTGGGATTTCAAGCGACGCCGGTGATAAACGGCCAGCCCCTCACCGAAGAGGCGTTCGCTCAGCTCCCCGAACGGGAACGCCAGAAAATTGCGCGCCATCGCGAAGAGCTGCAAGAGATCATCCAAGAAGCCATGACCCAGCTCGAAGGGATCGAAGAGCAACGCCTCAAAGCCATCGAGGAGCTCGACAGAGACATCGCCCTGTACACTGTCAGGCCTCTCATCAAGCGCTTGCAGAACCGCTATAGCGATTATCCTCGCGTGCTCGAATTCCTCGAGGACGTCGAAGCCGATATCCTGCAGAACGTTCAAGAGTTCGCAGAGCCCTCCCAAGGGTCCCCCGAAGGCGAGGGCCAGGGCGTGCCCCTGCCCACCGGCATGATCGACCTTTTCACACGATATAAAGTCAATGTCTTAGTAGACCACAGCAAGACCAAGGGCGCGCCCGTCGTGGTGCAAGAGAACGCGACGTATACAAATCTCTTCGGCAAGATCGAACGGAGAGTGCAGTTTGGGGTGATGACCGCTGATTTCACTATGATCAAGCCGGGGTCGCTCCACGAGGCCAACGGCGGGTATTTAGTCTTGAACGCCGACAATCTCTTAAAATACTGGATCAGTTGGGAGGCGCTCAAGATCGCCCTGCGCAGCGGGCGCATCCAGATCGAAGACCCCGCGACGATGCTGGGGTTTACTACGACCGAAGGCCTCAAGCCAGAGCCAGTGCCCCTCTCAGTGAAAGTGATTCTCATCGGCAGCCCGGAGATCTATTATCTTCTAGAGACGGTCGACGAGGACTTCTCCAAGTTGTTCACGGTGAAGGCCGACTTCGATGACGAGCTTCCGTGGGAGGATCGCTATGTGAAGCAGCTGGGCCCGTTCGTGGCCGCGCGGGTGAAGGAACGCCCGGGGCTCAGGCACTTTCACAAGACGGCGCTCGCTCGGTTAGCCGAGTATGCCGCCGAGCTGACCGGCGACCAGCAGAAGCTCTCTGCGCGCTTCAGCGATCTGATGACCATCGTCCGTGAGGCGTCCTATTGGGCCGAGCGCGACGGGGCACGCTTTGTGAGGGCCGAACACGTCGAGAAGGCCATCGAAGAGAAGATCTATCGCAATAACTTGATCGAGGAGAAGATTCACGAGCTCATCGCCCGTGGCGATATTTTGGTAGACACCCAGGGCAAGCGCGTGGGGTGTGTCAACGGTCTTTCGGTCTTGCAGTTGACCGACTTTGCGTTTGGGCGGCCCACCCGCATCACGGCGAATGTCTTCACGGGCAAGGAGGGCGTGCTCGACGTGGAGCGCGAGGCGGCCCTGTCGGGAAAGATCCACAGCAAGGGTGTCCTCATTCTGAAGGGCTGGCTTGGCGAAAAGTTCGCCGTCGAGCACCCGTTGAGTCTTTCCGCGAGCATCACGTTTGAGCAAAGCTACTCGAAGATAGACGGCGATTCCGCCTCGAGCACGGAGCTCTATGCGCTCATCTCGGCGCTCGCTGGCGTCCCGCTCCGACAAGATTTGGCCGTCACCGGCTCGGTCAACCAGAAAGGCGAGATCCAGCCCATCGGCAGCGTCAACGAGAAGATTGAGGGGTTCTTCAAAGTCTGCAAAGCTCGGGGGCTGACAGGGGAGCAAGGGGTCATCATTCCCGAACAGAATATAGACAATCTGATGCTCCGTCACGAGGTCATTGACGCGGTGCGAAAGAATCAATTTCACATCTACGCGATCAAGACTGTTGAAGAGGGGCTGGAATTGCTCACGGGCTTGAAGGCGGGCGAGCGCGGCCCCGATGGAAAATTCCCCGAAGGGACGATCTACGCTCGCGTCGAGGCCCGATTGCGTGAGATTCGGAAGCGCTTAGCCGAAGAAGAAGAGGAGGAAGAGAAGAGATAATATGTCCGAAGAACTCAAACGCCGATCGGAGATGGGCATGTTGGAGATGGCCCATCACTTCTTTGATGAGGCTGCGGATCGTCTGAAGCTGGAGGCGCCCTTGCGGATCCTGCTGCGCCATCCCAAGCGCAAGCTCATCGTCGTCTTCCCCGTGGTGATGGACGACGGGCGTGTCCAGCATTTTGAGGGGTATCGTGTGCAGCATCACTTAGTGGTGGGGCCGACCAAGGGCGGCATTCGCTATCACCCCGATGTCACGCTCGAGGAAGTCGAGGCGCTCGCAATTCTCATGACGTGGAAGTGTGCCGTGGCGCAAATCCCCTTTGGTGGGGCCAAAGGCGGCGTGCGCTGCAACCCCATGGAGATGTCCCGGGGAGAGCTGGAGCGCCTCACCCGACGGTACGCGGCAGAGATCGCCCCAATCATCGGCCCGGATGTCGACATTCCCGCACCGGATGTCTTCACCGGTGAGCGCGAGATGGCGTGGTTCGTCGACACGATCAGCATGCATCACAACGGTATGTTTATGCCCGGCTTGGTGACGGGCAAGCCCAGGGTCTTAGGGGGCTCTGAAGGACGCGATACCGCCACCGGGCGCGGCGGGTACTTCGTGCTTCAAGAGACGCTCAAGCACCTCACCATGAAGCTAGAAGGGGCGCGCGTGGCTATTCAGGGGTTTGGGAATGTGGGCTCGAGCATGGCGCGCTTCTGCGCCGAGGGCGGCGCTCGTGTCATCGCCGTCAGCGACGCCAAGGGCGGCGTCTATAACCCCCACGGCATTGACCCTGTGGCCCTCAAAGAATACGAGCGCAAGACCGGCTCTGTCGTGCGATTCAGAGATACAGAGCCCATCACCAATCAAGAGCTTCTCGAGCTAGACTGCGACATCTTAGTTCCGGCAGCGATTGAGAACCAGATCACGAAGGCCAACGCCACCAAGATCAAGGCCAAGGTGGTGATCGAGCTGGCCAACGGGCCGACCACTCTTGAGGCCGATCGGATCTTGCACGATCGGGGTATCGTCGTTGTGCCCGACATCTTGGCCAATGCCGGTGGGGTGACGGTCTCGTATTTTGAGTGGGTGCAAGACCGGGCGTTCTATTTCTGGAGCGCCGAGCGAGTGGACAGGCGCCTGCGGCGGTTCATGGTCCACGCCTTCCGTCGTGTCTGGGAGATGGCGCAGCGCGAGAAAACAGACTTACGGACAGCCGCGTACATGGTCGCCGTGGATCGAGTGGCGACGGCGGCGCGGGCGAGGGGGTTGTATGCGTAGATTCTTTCTAATCTCGCTCGCTTTGCTGTGGCTCGGCCCTCTCGCGACTGCCCAAGAGCTGCGCACCATCCCGTGCTTGATCGCCAGGCTCCACAGAGCTGATACCGTCATTGACGACCAAGAGATCGTCATTGCGCTCGATTTATGGATTGCGCAAAGCCGTGTCGGCCCGGAGATCCCCCAGCCCATCAGCGACGAGATTATGATCAGAATCATTGACTTGTGGGTGCGCGGGGCGGACTGCCGGTCAGCCTCCTTGCCAAGCCGAGTGCTCGTAGCTTATAATCCTTTGCAAGGAGGACTCTATGGCCGTCGCAGCTGAGATCCGTGCCCCACGAGGAACACAGCTCACCTGCAAGAGCTGGCTCACTGAAGCCCCGTTGCGAATGTTGATGAATAACTTAGACCCCGAAGTCGCCGGAGACCCGGCGCACTTGATCGTCTACGGGGGAACGGGCAAGGCCGCCCGATCGTGGGAAGATTTCTGGGCGATAGTCAATACTCTGAAAGAACTCGACCTCGACGAGACGCTGCTCGTGCAGTCGGGAAAGCCCGTGGCCGTCTTCAAGACCCACCCCGACGCCCCGCGCGTTCTTATTGCGAATTCGCTCCTCGTGCCCCATTGGGCGACGTGGGAGAAATTCAGGGAATTAGAGCGCAAAGGGCTGATCATGTACGGCCAGATGACGGCTGGAAGCTGGATCTATATCGGGACTCAGGGGATTTTACAGGGAACTTATGAGACGCTCGCCTCCGTAGCGAAGAAGCACTTCAAGGGATCACTGAAGGGCAAACTTGTGCTCTCGGCGGGCTTGGGGGAGATGGGCGGCGCGCAGCCCTTAGCTATCACGATGAACGAGGGCGTCGGCTTGATCGTCGAGATCAATCCCGAAAAGATCGAAAGAAGACTCAAGACACACTATCTCGACACCTGGACGCACGACCTCGATGAAGCCCTCGATCTGGTGAAAGAATATAAAGAGTCTGGGCGTGCGATCTCGATCGGGCTGTTGGGCAATGCCGCTGATGTCTATCCCGAACTTGTGCGGAGAAATATCATCCCTGACGTTGTCACCGATCAGACGGCCGCACACGACGAGCTGAACGGCTACGTCCCCGGCGGGATGAGCTATACCGAAGCCCTCAAGTTGCGCCATCAGAACCCTGAGAAATACATCGAGCTTTCGTTTGCTTCGATGGTGCGGCACGTCCAAGCGATGATTGAGATGCAGAAGGCGGGCGCAGTCGTCTTCGATTATGGGAATAATCTTCGTGGGCAGGCCCAGCGGGGCGGACACCCAGACCCCTTTCAGTTTCCGGGCTTTGTCCCGGCCTATATTCGCCCATTATTCTGCGAGGGGAAAGGCCCGTTCCGCTGGGTAGCCCTCTCTGGAGACCCGCAAGATATTTACAGAACTGATCAAGCGATCCTTGAACTCTTCCCCGAAGACAAGGCCCTCTGTCGGTGGATCACGATGGCGCAGAAGCGCGTGAAATTTCAGGGGCTGCCGGCGCGGATCTGTTGGCTGGGCTACGGGGAGCGCGCCAAGGCCGGGCTCTATTTTAACGAACTCGTGCGCAAGGGCGAGCTGAAAGCGCCTATTGTCATCGGGCGCGATCACTTGGACGCAGGGTCGGTCGCGTCGCCCTATCGCGAGACCGAGGGGATGAAGGACGGCTCAGACGCGATCGCCGACTGGCCCATTCTCAACGCTCTGTTGAACGCCGTCTGCGGGGCGACGTGGGTCTCGGTCCATCACGGCGGCGGTGTGGGGATCGGGAAATCTATTCATGCTGGGATGGTGATCGTCTGCGACGGCACGAGAGAAGCTGATAAGCGCTTAGAGCGGGTCTTGACAGCCGATCCGGGCTTAGGAGTGGTGCGCCACGCCGACGCAGGCTACGAAGAAGCGATCAGAGTCGCGCGAGAGAAGGGCATCAAGATGCCGCGGCTCAGTCCGTAGGAGGAGATGTATGAGCAAGAGCGTTGGAGGATTTGTGCGCCCTTGGCAAGTCTCGCAGTATCTGGGCATCCCCGTAGAGAAAGTCTATGAGATGATGGAGTCTGGGGAGCTACCCGCCGAGAAGATCGAGGGGCACTGGCGAGTTGATCTGGCTAAACTCGAGCGATGGCTCGATGAGGACGTCTCGCCCGAAGATATAGAGAAGCTTGCCCAGCGCCTCAACGTTCCCAAGGAGAAAGTCCAAGAGTTCTTCAAGAAGGCCGGGGGATCATAGGATCTTTTCGGCAGCCTTGGGCCTGTCTACAGCGATGGCCAGCTCGACACGCTTGGGCGTTCGATTCACCAGATAGATCCCCTCAATATTGATCTGGTTCTTGGCGAGCTTCTTGGCTACGCGCGCCAGGGCCCCCGGTTTGTCAGCCATACGGACAGTGAAGATTGGGCTTACGGTGAACTTGAACTTGTTCTCCTTCAGCACCGCTGCGGCTTTGCGGTCGTCCTTGACCACAAAGCAGACCGTGGCTCGCGGGGCAGAGAACGCTAACCCAGCGATCGAGTGAATATTGATTCCCTGCTTCCCCAGAAGCGCCGTGAGCTTGGCCAGCTCGCCTGGCTTGTTGGGCAGCGTCACACGAAACTCTTTGAGCATGTTATCATCCTCCTGCGATAGTCTCGATTATAGCCACAGTCGAGAAGAAAGGGAAATTAAACCTCGAGGAGCTTCTTCTTTGGAGCTCTCGTCAAGACGCGACAGCCCTGCTCTTCGACAACGGCGACGTCTTCGATGCGCACCCCGCCCCAGCCCGGCAGATAGATCCCCGGCTCGATGGTGACGACGTTGCCCGCTTGTAATCTGTCTTTCCCTAATGGAGAGAGCCGCGGCCCCTCGTGCACGTCCAACCCTAAACCGTGTCCTGTGCCATGCCCAAAGTTCTTCTTATACCCAGCATGAGCAATCGTCTCCCGCGCGGGAGCATCAGCTTGTTTGCTCGTCAGCCCCGCTCGTAAATTTTGTATAACACGCTCTTGGGCTTGGAGCACGATCTTATAGATTCTCTTCTGCTCGGCAGCGGCGTGCCCCACGACAACCGTGCGCGTCAGGTCCGCGCAATAGTGATCAACTTTCGCCCCCATATCGAAGAGCACGAGATCGCCCTTCTGGACCTTGCGATCTTGGGGCTCATAGTGGGGCATGGCCGTCGTTGCCCCAGTCGCCACGATGCTCTCAAACGCCAGCCCGTCGCCCCCATGAGTCCGAATATATTTCTCGATCTCCCAGGCCAGCTCGCGCTCGGTCACCCCCGGCCTGACCTTGCCTAAGATAAACTCAAAGGCTCTGTCAGTGAGCGCGATAGCCTTCTGAATCGCCTCGATCTCGGGGTCGTCCTTGACCATGCGCAGCGTTTCGACCAAGCCCGCAGTCGGCACAAGCTTCGTTCTCTTCAATCTATCGCGCAGCTGATGGAAGAGCCAGGTGCTCGTCGTCGGCCCGTTGATCGCTATAGTCTTGAGCTTGAGGCGATTGATTCTCGTCGCGACAGTAGTCACTCGGCCTTTCAGCTCCAAGACTTCGTACTCGGAGATCGTCTCTTTGGCACGGGTGATGTACCGGGAATCCGTCAGGAAGATCTGACGGTCTTGGGTGAGGATGAGCACGCCGAATGACCCCGAAAAGCCCGTCAGATAATAGAGATTCGACCTATCTGAGCCCTCGACGTTGACCAGACAGAAGCCGTCGAGCTTCTTGCGGCGCAAGCTATCGCGGAGCCGTTCAAGACGAATTCTGTAAGTATCCATAGTAGTGCTGATTATATCTGAACGGCGATAGTCGTGCTATAATTGTGGTGATGGTTAAGAAGGAGCGTCCTGTGCGCCGGGCGCAGGGAGCACACGAGAGAGCTACGCGAAGGCTGGCGAAGATCCCGCCTCCCTCAGATCCTACGATGTGTCCGATGTGCCAGAGTCCTTTCACGGTGGTAGTAGGGTGTCACAAGATCTGCCGCTGCGGCTACGAAGAGGGCTGCGGAGACTAAAAAAGAGTCGAGGGGAGCAGAGCACGCTCCCGCTCGACCCGGCCTTGCTAAGATCCCCCGAGAGTTTCTTTACTCTCGCTTGCCGCCAAAGGGGTGATCCTAGGCTAGAGTCTAGAACAAGAACCCGATCAATACACCAGCCAAGCCTGCGACCAGCGCGATGAGCGCCAAGCTGTTTGCGCCCTCGACGGCTGCCTTGGCTTCTTGTGCTTCCTTCTTGGCCTGCGCCAACTGCGCCTGCAAGTCCTTGGTCTTCTCGGCCAGAGCTTGTTGGACTAGGGCCTTGACATCCGGGATCTCCACGGGTTGCGGGGCACCGAGCTTCGCAATGCGATCTTGCAGCTCGTTGATCTTGATCTTGATGGACTCAATGTCAATCAGGAGCTTGCTGAAGCCGTCCATGAGCGTGCTGAACTTCCGAGCCGTCTCGTCGTCACGCGCTTCTGCAGCATCGAGTCGCCCAGAGAGCTTGCTGACCATCTCTTGCAGGGCTGCCACGATGTCTTGCAATCGCGCGAAATTCCCCTCAAGACTGCTGGTGCGGCTGGCCAGCTCCCCTACGGAGCTTTGGATCGTCACGACCACGCTGGGCACGCTCGCCAGCTGCTCCAACTGTTGACTGTGCTTCACCAGCGTCTCTTCTATACGCCCCACACGGACGCTGAGGTTCGCTGTCGTGTCCTGTAAGCCCTTCACGAGCGGCGTCAGCGCTTGGAGTTTGCCCACTTGATCCGTGAGGGCAGCGAGTCCCTTCTCCGCGCTCTCCACACGGTTGCTGAGCACGCCCACGGTCCCTTGCAGATTGATGACCAGGGCTTGCATCCCGGCTAATTTCTCCAACTGATCGCGCAGCTGCCCGATAGCGAGTTCATTGGCCTTCATGCGGCTGGCCAGCTCCCCAACGCTGTACTTGAGATCTGATACTTGCTGGGGCAGCTGGGCGAGCTGCTCGACCGTCCCTTCGAGATTGCTGATCCGTCCGCCGAGCTTCTTGAGATCAAACGAGAGATCTTTAGCCAGCTGCTCCACGGCGAAGAGGCGCGGCCGGATGTTCTCGATCTCGCCGGTTCCAGCCTGGGTGAGCTTCTGCAGCTCGATGGAGAGCGATTTGACCACGGCTTCCAGCTCTTTGAGCTGCTTCTCGAGCTGGGCCACCTTATCCTTGACGCTCTTGTCGTCTTGGGCCGATACGAGCGGGGTCGTCCCGACAGCGAAGAGCGTCGCCACGAGCAGGAGTGTCAGAATCCTGCTGAGCCATTTGCGATTCTGCATTCGACTATCCCCCCTTTAGCGTTGGCTTGATTGTACGGCGCCCCCTTCTCCAAGACAGTGACAGCCATTACACCGCCTATAGACATCCATTCCCCCGTCACGTGAACTAAGCGAGCGTGATAGCTATGACACACAGAGGAGTTTCGTCAAGAAATTTGTAAAACCGTCCCTATTGGCAACCGTCTTCCAAGGTGTAGCCCAAAGATAGCTATAGATCATGGGGAACCAGTAGCGACGATTTTACGCGGCCGTTGTCGAAAAGATCCCATCAGCAGGCCGTTTCCGATCGCGCTGCCCTCTCATAATGATGTCCGCTAACACAAATTAACGGACTATATAAAGAGACTTCGGCAGCGCTTGCATATTCACGCCAAAAGTTCCATACTATAGAGTGCGAGAAAGGAGCTGAGGCCTATGCCCGATCTCTTCAAGGAGGGGAAACAGCAGAGGGTATCCCCCTTCTCCCCAGAGCAGGTCGCGGAATTAGGGAAACCCTTGGACGAGTCGCGCATCCAGCGCCGCCCCGACGGCCTGACCTATCTGCCTACTTATGATGTCATAGAGACAGCGAACAGAATTTTCGGGTACGGCGGCTGGCAGCGCGAGATCAAACGGCTCGAAAAGATCTACGAGGATGCGAGCGAGGGCACCTATAGTGTGGGATACCTGTGCGAGTGTCGGATTCGCATCGGCGACGTCATTCATGAAGACGTGGGCTTCGGCTCTGGGGTGAGTCAGACCGATCCCGCCCGCGCCTACGAGACGGCTCTCAAGGGCGCAGTCTCCGACGCGCTCAAACGGTGCTTCCGAGCACTGGGGGATCAGTTCGGCTTGAGCTTATATAAGAAGCATGAGCCCGAAGAGGCGCCACCGATACCCCTGGCCACCGAAGCCCAACTGGGACGGCTGCGCAAGGAGCTGCGCACCGCCAATCTCAAGGAGAGCAAGCTTTTAGATTATATTAACGCTCAGATGGGCACACGGTACGCGCGCTTGGAAGAGCTCCCCCTCAGAGTCGCCAGCCGCGCCATTGACCGGTTCGTCACCGAGCGGGAGAAATTCATCCAAGAGCTCAAGGGCATCAAGGGGTGAGCATGGGCTTCAGCTGCGGATTAGTGGGCCTGCCCAACGTCGGCAAGAGCACGATCTTCAACGCCCTGACAGCCGCCGGGGCCAAGGTCGAAAATTATCCGTTCACGACGATCGAGCCCAACGTCGGCGTCGTCCCCGTTCCCGATCCCAGGCTCGATACTCTCCATAAGCTCTTTCCCGACAAGAAGAAAGTCCCGACGACCTTGCACTTTATAGACATAGCGGGGTTGGTCAAAGGGGCCAGCGAGGGCCAGGGGCTGGGCAATCAGTTTCTGGCCGAGATTCGAAACGTCGATGCGATCGTGCACATCGTGCGCTGCTTTGAAGATCCCGACGTCGTGCACGTTGACGGCTCGGTCAATCCGCGTCGCGACGTCGAGGTCGTCGAAACGGAGCTCTTGCTCAAAGATTTAGAGACGGTCGAGAGGCGGGTCAAATCGCTCGCGTCGCGAGTGAAAGTCGGGGATAAGGCTGCCAAGACCGAGCACGAGTTCTTCGAGCGGCTCCGCCAGGGGTTGGCGCGGGGACAGCGCATTCGCGATATCCCCATTCACGAGCACGAACGCCCTTTTCTGAGGGATCTGAACCCCTTGACGCTCAAGCCGGTGCTCTTCGTAGCCAACGTCGGCGACCAGGGTGAGAACGCATACTCTCACGAAGTTGAGCGTCTTGCCGCCGAGCGCGGCACGAGAGCCGTGGTCATTCGCGGACGATTAGAGTCTGAGGTCTTCGAGGCCGCGGACACTGACGAAGAGCGCCGTGCTTTTCGCAAAGAGTTGGGTATCGAGGAATCTGGGTTGGACGCGCTCGTGCGCGCCGGCTATGAGATTTTGCATCTTGTGACCTTCTATACGATTGACGGCCCGGAGGTGCGCGCCTGGACGGTACCCAAGGGGACGCACGCTCCCCAAGCCGGCGCGAAGATCCACACGGATTTTGCCGAGCGCTTCGTGCAGTGTGAGGTCGCTCGCTGGGACGAGCTCGTCAAAGGAGGCTCTCTGCACAAGCTTCGAGAGCTAGGGCATCTCCATCGCCACGGCGACAAGTACGAGGTCCAGGACGGCGATGTCATACACTTCATAGTTGCCTAAGTGGGGTGTGCGGGCCCCGTGTAATTCTGTCTTGCGCCAATACAGCATATATCTGTATAATACTATGAGCTCTATGGAAACGATCGAGAGCGACTTTTTGATCATCGGCGCGGGGCTGGCCGGACTCTACGCGGCCATACGGGCAGCCGACTACGGCTCTGTCTGCTTGCTCACGAAGACAAGCATCTCCGAGACGAACTCTGCCTGGGCCCAAGGAGGTATCGCCGCTGCCATAGATGAGAACGATTCTCCGCAACTCCATCGAGAGGACACGCTGCGAGCCGGGCGGGGGCTGTGCGACGAGCGTGCTGTGGACGTCTTAGTGCGCGAGGGGCCAGCGTGCATCAAAGAATTAGATCGGTTAGGGGTGGCGTTCGACCGGACGCCCTGGGGCTATGAGCTGGGACGGGAGGGCGGCCATAGCCGCCGCCGCATCGTCCACGCCGGGGGAAGCTCTACGGGCCAGCGCGTCGTCGCCCGACTCTCTGAACTTGTCCTGCAAAACCCCAATATCACGCTGGTAGAGCATACCCCCGCGCTTGAGCTCTTGACGGCTGATGGGGTATGCGTCGGGGCGCGGGTTGCGCCTGATAGAGTCGCGCTCGCTCGCGCGACCATCTTAGCCACAGGAGGAGCAGCAGCACTCTATCAGCGTACGACCAATCCCCCCGGCGCAACCGGTGAGGGGATTGCCCTGGCGTATCTCGTTGGAGCCGAGCTTGCGGATTTAGAATTCATTCAGTTTCACCCCACGGCGCTGGCCGTCCCCGGGGCGAGGAGCTTTCTCATCAGCGAGGCCGTCCGCGGGGAAGGGGCGTATCTGCTCAACCCCGACGGGCAGCGCTTTATGCTCCGCTACGACGAGCGCGCCGAGCTTGCTCCACGCGATATCGTCGCCCGCGCGATCTTCGAAGAGATGCGAAGATTCAAGACCGATCATGTCTTCTTGAGCTTGCAGCACCTCAAGCCCGAGCTGGTGCGCTCGCGCTTTGCCAATATCTACAAGACGTGTCAACAGTACGGACTCGATGTGACGCGCGATCTCATTCCGGTCGCCCCGGCGGCGCACTATACGATTGGTGGAGTGCGCACGAATCTGTGGGCCGAGACGACCGTGAAGAATCTCTTCGCTATTGGGGAGGTCTCGTGCACTGGGGTACACGGGGCCAATCGCTTGGCAAGCAACTCGCTCTTAGAGTGTTTAGTCTTCGCACGGCGCGCGGTGGAAGCAGCAATCCGTCGCGAATTCGCCAGTTCACGAGTGCACAAGTTCAAAAGTTTAGAACCCGCCAACTCGCGACCCCATGAACTGCCGTTCTTAAAACAGCTCATGACCGAGCACGTGGGGCTCGTGCGCGATCGCGCGGGCTTGGAATATGCTATTCGAGAGCTGAGCCGCCTTGAATCTGAAAGCTCTGGGCTTGTGAAAGATCAAGCGCTTGTCGCGCGACTGATCGCCCAGAGCGCGCTCTTTCGCACAGAGACGCGCGGGGTGCACATCCGCTCAGACTTCCCCAGCGAAGACTCTGCATGGCAAGCGCATATCATCGTCCACAAAGATCGCCCGTTGCGTTTAGAGAAACAACTCCAGACGGAGTCGCCATGAGCGAGCTTGATGCTCTTGTCGTCCGTGAGATTGTCGAGAGGGCCCTTCGAGAAGACATCGGCTCCGGGGACGTGACCACGGAAGCGATCTGCGAGCCCGATCAGATGGGCAGAGCCGTCATGCGCACCAAGGAGCCGTGCGTCGTCGCCGGGGTGCCCGTCGCCCAAATGGTCTTTGCGATGCTTGACGCCCGGGTACGCTATACGCCCCATGCGCGTGACGGTGATCGTCTCTCTGTCGGTCAGCTCATCGCCGAGATCGAGGGGCCGCTGCGAGCCATCTTGATGGGCGAGCGCACAGCGTTAAATCTCGTACAGAGATTGAGCGGAATCGCGACGATGACCGCGCGATACGTCGAGGCCGTCAGAGATTTTTCAGTGAACATTTTAGACACGCGCAAGACCGCGCCAGGGCTCAGAGTCTTAGACAAATACGCTGTCCGAGTCGGCGGCGGGCAGAATCACCGAATGGGGCTGTCCGATGGCGTGCTCATCAAGACCAATCACATCCGTGCTGCCGGCGGCATCGCCCGCGCCATTGAGCGCGCGCGCCATCACGCCCCAACAACGCTGAAGATCGAAGTCGAAGTCAAAGATCTTCAAGAGCTTTGCGAGGCGCTCGAAGCCGGAGCGGATATAATTATGCTAGACAATATGGCTCTCGACGAGATGCGCCGGGCGGTTCAGCTTGTCAAGGGACCTAACCCTCTGTCCTCCTTCCCTAAAGAGGCATGGGGTAAGGCTCCCCTCCCCGCGTCGGGGAGGGGATGGGGGAGAGGTCCTCTCCTCGAAGCCTCCGGCGGTGTCACGTTAGAGAACGTGCGCGAGATTGCCGCGACGGGAGTAGACTTCATCTCCGTCGGCGCGCTCACGCACTCCGTCAAAGCCATTGATATACATCTGGAGGTGCTTGTGCCATGACCGTCGTCGAACAATTAGAGATCGCGCAAGAGATCAAGAGATTGAAAGCCGAGAAGAACGCCGTCATTTTGGCCCATAATTATCAAATCCCGGAAGTCCAAGATATTGCTGATTTCATCGGAGATTCGCTTGGGCTCTCTCAAGCCGCTGCCAAGACCGACGCTGACATTATCGTCTTTTGTGGGGTGCACTTTATGGCCGAGACGGCTTCGATCATCTGTCCGGAGAAGCGCGTCTTGCTGCCCGACTTAGAAGCGGGCTGCTCGCTCGCCGCCACGATCAACGCCGAACAGCTCCGCCACTGGAAGGCCGAGCACCCCAACGCCGTCGTCGTCTCGTATGTGAATACAACCGCCGAAGTGAAAGCTGAATCAGACTATTGCTGCACGTCGACAAACGCGCTGAAGGTCATCCAAGCGATTCCTCCAGACAAAGAGATTCTCTTTCTGCCCGATATGTTCTTGGGCGCGTACCTTCAGAAGGTGACGGGACGGAAGATGCACATCTGGCCGGGGGAGTGTCACGTGCACGCGGGGATTCGCCCTAGAGATATTGACGCGATGCGCACGGTTCATCCTGAAGCTGAGCTGCTCGTCCACCCCGAATGCGGGTGCTCTAGCTCGTGTATGTACTATCAAGCGACGGGCGCGCTCACGGGCGAAGTGCACATTCTCTCAACGGAGGGCATGATCAAGCACGCGCGCAACAGCCAAGCGCATGAATTCATCGTCGCGACAGAGATCGGGATTTTGCACCGGCTGAGGAAAGAGACGTCAGGGAAGACATTTTATCCGGCCAACGAGCGGGCGATCTGCGAGTACATGAAGAAGATCACGCTCGAGAAGGTCTTGCGCTCGCTCCAAGAAGAGATCTACGAGATTCGCGTTCCTGAGCCAACGGCGAGCAAAGCCCGCAGGGCGATTGAGCGAATGTTAGCACTGGCGTAAGATTACTTGGCTGCGGGCAACGTGGGTGGAGAGATTTCGCTCCTGCGCTTGATGATATAGCCTAAAGCTGCAAGATATCCAAGAACGAGGACGATCCGCATCCACAGGTGGAGTGGGTTGGGGCAATCATCAAAGAAGGGCAAATTATTCATTAAACCAAATATAACAAAAACAGCAAATGCCATAATCCCACTGAACCATGAGAAAAACCTTATCAGCCTTGGGAATTTTTCTCTCTGCGCACGCGGCGTTGTCATAGTACGAGCCCAATCCAAAATGATGAGGCACCCGGTTAAAAAATTCACCCATAGTGTGAATTCTTCAGCAATCATTTTTCTGGTGGCTTCATCCACAATGGTCACCTAATATATTTATAACTCTTTAAGGGCTTGCTTTCAAGAGGGCTGTTGAGAAAACCTTTCACTTCTTCTACAATGATCGTGTCATGGAGCGCGTCTTAGTCGGCATGAGCGGCGGCGTGGATAGCTCTGTCGCAGCCCTGTTGCTGAAAAAACAGGGCTACGAAGTCATTGGCGTCACGCTCAATCTCTGGTCTTACGAAGACCGCCAAGAGCCGTATAACGAGTGTTGCTCCCTCGAGGTGCGCACGGTCGCACAACAGTTGGGAATCGAACATCACTTTATTGATGCCGGCAAAGAGTTCAAAGAGCGCGTCGTAGATGTCTTTCTCACTGAGCACGCCCAAGGGCGCACCCCCAGCCCCTGCGGACGGTGCAATCGTCTCGTGCGATTCCCCATTCTGTTGGAACTCGCAGATCGCTTCGGTTGCGAATTTTTAGCGACGGGGCATCACGCCCGCATCGTCGTCGAGAACGGAGTCTATTATCTGTTGACAAGCAAAGACCCCATCAAAGACCAGTCGTACTTTCTCTACGGGCTGACACAAGATCAGCTCAAGAGAATTCTCTTTCCCGTGGGACATCTGCTGAAGAGCGAGGTCTGGCAGATCGCCAGAGAGCATACTTTAGTTTCGGCGCGCAAGCCCGAAAGTATGGACTTATGCTTCATTCCCAAGGGTGACTATCGCGCCTATCTGCAGGCGAAGCTCGACGGAGCTGTCCGTCCCGGCGAGATTGTTGATACTTCCGGGCGCGTCGTAGGGCGTCACCACGGGCTGGCGTTCTACACGATTGGCCAGCGCCAAGGGTTGGGGATTGCGTTGGGCAAGCGCGTCTACGTCGTGGGCTTCGATTACGAAAAGAACAGACTCATCGTGGGCGATGAGAGCGCGCTACTCTCTGAAGGGTTGATCGCGACGGATGTGAACTTTGTCTATCCGAAGGCTCTTAGGTACCTCTCCCCCAGCCCCTTCCCTAAAGCGGGAGGGGAGACTTCCCCCTTCCCCTTTAGGGAAGGGGGCCAGGGGGATAGGTCCGAGGGTGAGGGCCTGTCTGTAGCCGTCAAGATTCGCTATCGCAGCCCGCGCGTGCCAGCTACTTTAGAGCTTCTCAATGAGACGCGGGTGCAGGTGCGCTTTGCGCAGCCCCAGCGCGCCGTCACGCCGGGGCAGATCACTGTCTTCTACGAGGGCGAGCGCGTGCTCGGCGGAGGCATCATCGAGCGCGCACTACGGCAAGCAGAGATCACCGGGTCTATTACTGAAAACTCTGTTCTGGTCGAGCGCCGCTGAGCCGCGAAAGTTATCAGAGAGATACCCACACCGGCGGAGCTGGGCAGCCACTCCCCATAGCCCATTCTGGGTTACCACGTTCGCGGTAAGCTCCGTTTGCGAAGCGCCCACGAGCAAGACCCCAGACCCTCGATTCCGCACGATCTCGCTGTCGAAAATTTTTACAGTCCCAACGCTCTCAACGCCGGAGCGTCCGTTCGCTCTGATGAGCGTTCTCGCTATAGAAGCCGTGCCCCAGATCTCTACGCCGTTCTCGCGACTGCGCTCGACCCGGCTGTCGCGCAGCTCTACAAATGCATCAGGAGAGACATAGACTCCCCAGCCGTTCTCGATGATCTCTGAGCTGTGCACAAAGACTTGAGCAGCATCGAGCACGTAGACGCCGACCCAGGGATTGCGCACGATGCGCACAGAGTCAACCGTGACACGAGCAGCACCGCGTGCTTGCAAGCCCGACGGGCAGAGCAGTTCGGGGTAGAAGAGCGCGCACTCTTTGCCGTGCTGAGGCTCGGCAGACGCTTTTGGAGCGTCGGCCAGAGTGAGTTCTTTTATGACGACGATGACGGGTGACTCGCTTTGAACGAAGACGACGGGGAAGCCCAGCTTCACTCCGCGGAGCACCGTCTGCTCGATCCCCGAGCCCACGAGCGTGAGGTTTTTTGTGATGACGAGATTTTCCGCGCACACGCCGGGGGCGATGGCGATCGTATCGCCGTCGCGGGCGGAGTCAAGAGCAGCTTGGAGCGAGCTAGTTCTGCAGTCTACAACCTGGTGATGTATCTGAAGAAGGGGAATATCTCCCCACGCGAACACGCTCAGCAACGCGAAAACTCCTAAAGCTCTCATAAATAATTATTATACTCGATTTGCCTTCACGCTGAAGATCGTTTATGATAGCGCTGGGGATGAGAGGAATGATTGCCATCAAGCGCTGCCCGCCTGCGGAGGGGTTGATAGCCACAGCGACATATTATGTGCGCCAAGGCTCACGCAAGTTGGGCGAAGAGGCCTTTCAGTTCTTCGAGCTGCCCGATGGCCAGGGATATCATTTACAGAGCTTGCTCGTGCTCCAATGGCCCATGTCCCATACCCAACGGGTCACCCTGGAGCTGGATCCCGCCTGGCGCTACCGTATGGCCCAGATCGAATGGGAAGCTCAGCGAAAGCTGACGCTCGCACGCTATCAGATTGAGGGCGAACTCCTCAAGGTTCGTATCGAAGTTGCGGGACGACGCCCAGTGGAGCTCTCCCCACTCTGGAATGGAGCTTTTTTTGATTACCCCGCAGCGCTCTTTGCCACGGCACTCTGCAAGAGGCTCGGGCTCGCCCCCGGCGACAACGCCGAGATGGAGTTCGTGCGCATCATGCTCCCTTCGTTGGAGCCGCAGAGATCACGCTACACCTGTGCGCGGCTCTCCGATCATCACCAGACGTTTGAGATCGGCGCTTTCCCCGTGAGAGAGTTTGTCTTACAGGGGGATACGAACTTCGTGCACATCTGGGTTGACGAGGCAGGGGTGCCCATCTGCCTCGAGCGCCACGAGGGGAGTGAGCTCGTGCGCTTCGACCTTGTGCGGTATCGGCTCTTTAAAGTATCGCAATCGCTGCTCCTAGCAGCGCAACGCTGATGAGTGCAACGCCGTCGCGCCAGGTCAACTGTGGCTGATAGAGTCGAGTGCGTGGCAGATCGGGATCGTAGCACCGGGCAGCCATCGCTTCGGCGAGGGCTTCGGCACGCAGCAGCGTGTTTCTCAGTAAGGGAACGAGCACCCCGACGATCTTGCGTGCCCGCTCCGCGAGAGAGCCCTCGAAGGGGTCAATGCCGCGGGCGCGCATCGCCTTGATGATCGTATCGGCTTCGTCGAGAATCAACGGGACGAATCGCAGCGAGACGCTGAACATCAGGGCCAGCCCGCGCACGGGAACCCCCAGTCTTGCTAAGGGCAGCAAGAGCCCTTCGAGGCCATCGGCGAGCTGGAGCGCGGATGTGGTCACGCCCAGCACGGCGCTGATGAGCCCAAAATAGATGAGTCGCGCACTCGTCATCGCGCCGACTCTGAGGCCCTCGTCGGATATTTTCAGTGGCCCCCACTGCCAAATAGGGTTCCCCGGCGCACTGAAGAGCTGCAAGAGCGCACTCAGCAAGATTAACACGGTGAGAGCCTGCACCGCGCGCACCATCGGCCAGAAGCCGATTCGCCCTGCCCACACGGCCAGCGAGAGAAACCCCGCAAAAAGCAGATAGTCATGCAGCGATTGTAAGAAGAACACAGCAAGAGCAAGCGCGAGGGCCGCACCGATCTTGATGCGCGGGTCGAGCTTATGCAGAAAGGAGTCTTTTGGCTGGTAGCGCCCGACGAGCCTACGCAGAGTCATAGGGTCATGCTATCTTACGAAGCTTGTCGCACCAGTGCAAAGCGATTAGAATAAAAAGTATGCGCGCTCTGGCTCTCGTGCTGATCGTGCTCTATCAGAAGTTGATCTCGCCCCTGCTCCCTCGCACCTGTCGGTTCTACCCCTCCTGCTCGGAGTATGCCAAACAAGCGATCCAAAAATACGGGCTTATGCGCGGGAGCTGGCTGGCAGTTAAGAGAATCGGTCGGTGTCATCCCGGCACCCCCGGCGGCCTCGATCCCGTGCCCTAGCTGCGCTATAATCACAAGCGATGGGAACCCTAAGATATGCCCAAGAATTCCAGCTCGTTGCGCCCTTCGCGCCGCGCGGCGACCAGCCAAAAGCCATTCGTGAGCTGACCGAAGGGCTGCGCGCGGGCTTACAGCATCAGACGTTGCTCGGCGTCACCGGCTCGGGGAAGACGTTCACTATTGCCCACGTCATCCAGAACGTCCAGAAGCCCACGCTCGTCATTGCCCATAATAAGACGCTCGCCGCTCAGCTCTGCAACGAGTTCAGAGCATTTTTTCCCCACAACGCCGTGCACTACTTCGTCAGCTACTATGATTATTATCAGCCTGAAGCGTATATCCCTCAGACGGATACGTACATCGAGAAAGACGCGTCTATTAACGACGAGATAGACAGATTACGTCATGCAGCGACGAGCGCGCTTCTCGAACGCAGAGATGTTATTATCGTCGCGAGCGTCTCGTGTATTTATGGGCTGGGCACGCCTGAAGAATACGCAGCGATGACGCTGGCGCTGCGCAAGGGCGCGACGCTTCCGCGCGACGAGATCTTACACAGACTCGTCGAGCTGCAATACGAGCGCAACGAGATCGGCTTTGGGCGCGGGACTTTCCGCGCCAAGGGCGATACGATCGAAGTCATCCCGGCCTACAGCGAGAACGCTCTCAGGATCGAGCTCTTCGGCGACGAGATCGAGAGAATTTCTGAGCTGGACGCGCTCACGGGCAAGCGCCTCCGTGATCTTGAGTTCACCGTGATCTATCCCGCGACGCATTGGGTGACGGGAAGGGAGAAGCTCGAGCGCGCGATCGAGTCGATTCGCGCTGAGCTCGAAGAGCGCCTCGCTGAGCTGCACCGCGCGGGAAGACTCTTGGAAGCGCAGCGCTTGGAGCAGCGCACGAGATACGACTTAGAAATGCTGCGCGAATTGGGCTACTGTCCGGGGATCGAGAACTATTCGCGGCACTTGGACGGGCGCAGACCCGGCGAGCCGCCCTGCACCCTGATAGACTACTTCCCCACAGACTTTCTGATGGTCATTGACGAGTCTCATCAGACGATCCCCCAGATTCGCGGGATGTACAACGGGGATCGCTCGCGCAAAGAGATCTTAATAGAATACGGGTTCAGATTGCCGTCGGCGTTGGATAACCGCCCATTAAGATTTGAAGAGTTCGAGCGCAAGATGAACCAAGTGATCTATGTCTCGGCGACGCCCGGGCCGTATGAGCGCCGCAAGAGCCAGAAGATCGTCGAGCAGATCATTCGCCCGACGGGTCTGGTCGACCCCGAAGTCGTCGTCCGCCCGGTGCAGGGACAGATTGACGATCTCATCGGTGAGATTCGCCAAGTGACCCAGCGAGGCGAGCGCGTCTTAGTGACGACGCTCACCAAGAAGATGGCCGAGGACCTCACAGAGTATCTGACGGAGCTGGGGATTCGGGCGCGCTACCTGCACTCGGAGATCGAGACATTAGATCGCGTCGATATCCTGCACAATTTGCGTCTAGGGGGGTTCGACGTTTTAGTGGGGATCAATCTCTTGCGCGAGGGGCTTGATCTGCCGGAAGTATCGCTCGTGGCGATCTTAGACGCCGACAAGGAGGGTTTTTTGCGCTCGGAGACCTCGCTGATTCAGACGATCGGGCGTGCGGCGCGCAACGTGCGCGGCAGGGTCATCCTCTACGCTGATGAGGTGACCGGCTCGATGGAGCGGGCGATCGCTGAGACGCAGCGCCGTCGCAAGCTCCAACTGGAGTACAACGAGAAGCATGGGATCACGCCGGAGACGGTGAAGAAGGCGATCAAAGAGTTCATGCCGGAGCTGGCTCGCGAGAGCACCACCAAAGAGAAGAGAGCGAAGAAGAAGCCCATGACGCCGGCGGAGTTAGCCGATCTCATCAAGGAGCTGGAGCAGGAGATGTACGCTGCGGCGAAGCGCCTCGAATTCGAGAGAGCAGCACAGCTCCGTGACGAGATCAAAGAACTCAGACAGGAGCTGATTGGGATAGTCTGAGTTATATTTGGATCTTATCTTCTGTGGGCGACTCGAGTCGGTCGTGCTCGTGGAAATAGACCCGTGTCGTCTCGATGGATTTGTGTCTTGCGGCAATCTGGGCTTCGATGATCGAAGCCCCGCTCTGGATCGCGAGCGTCACAAAGCTGTGGCGCAGACTATGCGGGGAGATCTTCTCGTTCTTCAGCCCAGCTTTGATAAGATATCTATTAATAATACGGTTGACTTGGCGAGTGGTCAGACGTCCCCCTTTGTTGCGCGCCCGTACCCCAACAAAGAGCGGGTCGCTGGGTTTGGCGCCACCGCGCGCCGCGAGCCAATCTTCTAATGCTTGAACCGTCGGCTCGGATAAGACCACAAACTCGTCGCGCTCGTCGCGACCTTTCCCCCAAATTCTCAAGATCTGGCGCCCGCGACGGTTCTCGATGTCCCCGACGTTGGCGCGCACGACCTCGATGACTCGCAGGCCGTTACGAGCCATCAGGTTCATAATGGCGAAATCGCGCTTGCCCATGAGCGTCGAGCGGTCTACGGAGTGAAAGAGCGCGCGCAACCCCTCACGGGAGATGTCTTGTCTTAAGTGTCCGCGCGGCCGCCGAATCCCCTTCACGTTCTCCACGGGGTTTTCCGTGTAAAAACCTTCGGCGACGCAGTATTGAAAGAACCTTCTCAGCGCGACCAGATAGGTCGCGACGGTGTTCGCAGCACGACACTGACGGAGCCATTCTTTGTAGAGCTTGATCTCACTCTGGGTCACGGGGGCATGAGGCGGCTTGCCATTGCGCCAATTGAGAAAATTTTTCAGTCCTTCGCGGTATGTGCGTGTGGATGCGGGATTGACGTCGAGAGAAGCGATAAAAGACTCGATCAGTTCTGATAAACTATGCATCTGCCTCACCCTGCTCATGGCCACCCCCTCTGGTGCCGTATTATACCAGAGGGGGGGGAGGCGTGCGCAAGTTGCCCCCTCCTGCGGTGCCCAACGTCCGCACGTAAGAAAGTCTTTGTCCTTGGGCGTGATTCGGACTACTATTAGACTAAAGCACACGAGCAGTGAATTACTATGAAGGAGGACGAACCGACGATGAAGCGTCTTGGCATCGTGCTGCTGGTCGTGATGGTCGCGTTGGCCGTGCCCGCCTGGGCACAAGCAGACAAGGACGAGTTGGCCGAGAAGGTCTTTAAGTTGGAGCAGGGCTTCAAGCGCATGGAACAGATGCTCAAGGACCTCTCGTTCCAGGTGCAGCAAGCCGGTGGTCTGGGGGACATCGTTAAAGAGATTTCGTTCGAGCTGAAGCAAGCCGAGAGTATGCTCCGCGATCTGCAGGGTTTGGAAAAGAAGCTCTCTGGTGAGATTCAGCCCAAGATCGCCAATCTCGAGACGAGCATTGCTGGGCTGGCTCAGGGAACAAAAGAGAAGTTCGATCTGCTCTCGTCGCGGATCTTCCAGAGCGAAGGCATGATCGACCAACTCAATGTTCGGCTGAAGGGCATGGAGGACCGTGTCCGTCAAGTCTTGAGTCTCAATGATCAAGTCATGGCACTGCAGGAGCGCGTGAGCACGTTAGAGAAACAGATCAAGATGCCCATTGATCCTCAGAAAGCTGACGAGCTGACAGCGAAGATCGCGGAGCTGCGCGAGCAGGTGAAGGGCTTGGGCAATGTCGTATCGGGTCTGACTAACAAAGTGCTCAAGAGCGAAGAGGGCGTTGCGGCTTTGCAGACGCAGCTAGAGGAACAAGCAGCCCAGCTCCAGAAGATGCAAGAAGAGTCGGCTGGCTTGAAGAAACGCTTAGCTGCTGCTGAGAATCAAATGCAGACGAACATGATGATCGGCGCGTTGGGGGTGGCGATTGGTGCGCTCGCCGCACTGAAGGCGTTCGGAGTCTTCTAGGGGGCTCTCCCCTAGCCTCTCTCCTCCCCAGAAGGGGCACGTTGCACCGTGCCCTGACGGGAAGGGGATGGGGGCGGGTCATTGATCGTCCAGCAGCGCGATCCCCTCTATCTCGATCGCGGCGTCTCGAGGGAGTCTCGAGACTTCGATGAACGATCGAGCTGGAGGGTTCTCTTTGAAGTATTCTGAATAGATCTGATTGATCGCCTGAAAATCTTTTAAGTCTTTGGCGAAGACGGTGACTTTGACGAGCTTGTCCATCGAGCTGCCTGCAGCTTCGAGAATGCTTTTGAGATTTTCCAAACACTGTCGGGCTTGTGTCTGGATATCTCCGAGGACGAGCTGACCGGTCTTGGGGTCGAGCGGGATCTGTCCTGATACAAAGACGAAGCCGTTGGCGACGATCGCTTGGGAGTACGGGCCGATGGCAGCTGGCGCTTTGTCGGTTGTGATGACGCGCTTGGGCATAGTCAGTCCTTCTCTATCAAAGCACACTCTTCTGCTAACTCATCGAACGAACGTTCTAAGAACTTATTCGTAGGGTGAAGCACTGTTTTCTCTGTCGCTATTTTGCCCATTGTGCTTCTCCTTTCATCCGGGCAGTTTTGCTTTGACGCTCAGCCTTCAGTGTTATACAATGCCCGTGTGCACATTATAGAGCGAGGGAGGAGAGTATGGCAACTCCAATCAGAACGGATCGTCTCAGCTTCTTGAATCAAGAGCTCAAGAGCTTGGAAGAGCAGGGCTTTGTCTGGAAGCCTCGCACCCTTCAGGGAGAACAGCGCGCCCGCGCCGTCTTCGACGGCAAGGAGGTCGTCAACCTCTCGTCGAATAACTATCTGGGCTTGACCAATCACCCCAAGCTGCGCGAGGCTGCTAAAAAAGCTATAGATCAATACGGTGCCGGGGCCGGCGCCGTCCGGCCCATCGCCGGCACGATGACGCTTCATAGACAGCTAGAAGAGAAGCTCGCTCGCTTCAAAGGCGTCGAAGCGACTCTGGTCTTTCAGAGCGGCTTTGCCGCGAACCTGGGAACAATTCAAGCGTTGGTCGGCAAGGGCGACGCGATCTACTCTGAAGAGCTCAACCACGGCTCGATCATTGATGGGTGTCGCTTGAGTGGCGCAGAAATTCTCAAGTGGCCTCATCGAGACGCGGACGCGCTCCGACAACTCTGCAAAGAGACTCGGCAGAAGTATCGTCGGGCGCTCCTTGTGACCGACGCCGTCTTCAGCATGGATGGCGACATCGCCCCGATGAGAGAGCTGGCCGACATCGCTGAAGAGTTTGATCTGATCTTTATGGTGGACGACGCCCATGCCTCAGGGGTTTTGGGGCGAGCTGGCCGCGGCTCGGTCGATCACTTCGGGTTGCACGGGCGGGTAGACGTGCAGATGGGCACGCTCAGCAAAGCATTAGGCGCGATGGGTGGGTACATCGCGGGCTCCAAGACGTTAATAGAGTTTTTGATTCAGAAAGCGCGCCCGTGGTTGCTCTCGACAGCGCATCCCCCGGCGGTCGTCGCTGCCGCTATAGCTTCGGTAGAGATCTTGGAGAGCCCCGAGGGCGAGCAGCTCGTGAAGAAACTCTGGGAGAACGCGAACTACTTTAAGAGAGAGCTCAAGAGACTGGGCTTCAACACCGGGGCGAGCGAGACCCCCATTACCCCCGTGATCGTCGGCAGCAGCCACAACGCCAAACAGCTTGCCAAAAGACTCTTTGAGGAGGGCGTCTTCGCCCAGGAGATCGTCTTCCCCATGGTCGCGCGGGACAAAGCCCGTGTGCGGACCATCGTGACCGCGATGCACACGAAAGAAGATTTGGACTATGCGCTCACCGCGTTCGAGAAGGTTGGGAAAGAATTGGGGTTGATTTGAATCACGGAAGTCGCTTCCCGTGTTCTCTGTGCTCTTCTGTGCCTTCTGTGATTCTATTGCTATGATCGCACGCTATTCGCTCTCGCCGATGCAGGAGCTCTGGACAGAAGAAGCCAAGTATCAGCGCTGGCTTCAGGTCGAGCTTGCTGTCGCGGAAGCCCAAGCTGAGCTGGGCTATATCCCCAAAGAAGCAGCCAAGGCGATCAGAGAGAAAGTCCGGCTGAACGTGCCCAGGGCCAAGGAGATCGAATCTCAGATCGGTCATGATCTGTTGGCATTTGTGCGCGCGCTCGAAGAGAGCGTCGGCCCCGAAGGACGCTATATCCACCGTGGGCTGACGTCGTATGACATCGAAGACACAGCACTAGCTCTGGCGTTTCGCGAAGCCCTGGGCATTCTCATTGAGGACGCGACCAAGCTCGCCGAGGTTCTCAAGCGTCGCGCGTTCGAACACAAACAGACGCTCATGGTCGGGCGCACCCACGGGATGCACGCTGAGCCCATCACGTTTGGGCTCAAGCTCTTAGTATGGTACGACGAGATGCAGCGCAACGTGCAGCGCCTGCGCCAGGCGCAGCAGCTCATCTCGGTTGGGAAGATTTCGGGCTCGGTGGGCACGTATGCGAACGTAGATCCCGAAGTCGAGCGTCGTGTCTGCGCCAAGCTCGGCCTGACCCCAGCGCCCATCTCCAATCAGATTGTGCAGCGCGACTTGCACGCCCAGGTGCTGACAACGCTGGCGATCTGCGCCGGCACCATAGAGAAGATAGCGACGGAGATTCGCAATCTGCACCGAACCGAGATCGCTGAAGTGCGCGAAGGGCGCCCTCACGGCTCGTCTTCGATGCCCCATAAGCAGAACCCATCCACGTGCGAGACGCTGACGGGCTTAGCGCGCGTCGTGCGCATGAACGCCCTCGCTGCCCTAGAAAATCAGACGATCTGGCACGAGCAAGACCTGACGCGCTCCTCGGTCGAGCGCATCATCTATCCTGATAGCTTTATAGCTCTGCACTATATGCTCGTCAGAATGACGGGCGTGATCGAGCAGCTCATCGTCAACGCGGAGCGCATGAGGCAGAATTTGGA